>NZ_CP083723.1:2700000-3000000 GCF_020150815.1 Haloprofundus salilacus
GTTCGACGACGCCGACGTAGCAGGTGTCGAACGCTAGAATCCGGCGCGCGATGTCGACTGTCGATTCGTACAGTTCGTTGGCGGTACGGGCGGCGATGAGCGACGCCGCTCCGTTGTGCAACTGCGCGATTCGGCGACGTTCGCTGCCGCTGTTTCGGCGCATCGCCCACCGAATCTGCGTCGGGAGCGTCGTCGGATCGGACGCGGAGACGAACGCATCGTATCGGTGGGGGCTGTCGACATTCTCCGGCGGGTCGTCCGTACAGAGCACGGTCGGGACCGAACGCGCAGCGTGTGGGGAGTCGAACGCGCCGACGAAAACGAGACAGTCGACGTCGGCGAGATTCGCACCGGTGTCGTCGGGGGTAGAGCGTCGAACCGTGAGCGTGTCGTCGGCGTCGAGAACTGTTTCGATGTCCTCGACGACGGTGTCTCCCACGAGGAGTACCCGAACCGACGAGTTTGGAACCATATGAAATCGTATTAGCTGTGCGTGTCTCAGCACCAATATAACAATTCCGAATAATATCAGGGGTACGAGAAATACTCATAGAAGGGAGCTCGTACAGAGAGAACGACGTTTACAGCCGTTAGAAGGCGCAAAATCGACAATCAGGCGCGGTGTTTGGCGGGCGGGTCACCCCACTGCGACGAACGACGCGTTCAGTCGCCAAATCTCGAAGTTGAGGACGGCCGCGAACGACGCCCAAAGGAGATACGGGACGAGAAGCGCCGCCGCGCGGCGGTCGACGCGGGCGAACAGTGCAACGGTGACAGCGAGAGCGACCCAGAGCGCGACGATGACGCCGAGCGCGACCAGCGGCATCTGAAGCGTGAAGAACGCGGGCGTCCACGCGAGATTGAGCACGAACTGCCCGGCGAAGGCGGCGTAGGCGGCGCGGACGTTCGAGGAGCGACGGCGCTCCCACAGCAGCCAGAGGGCGATCCCCTGCAGCGTGAACAGCGCCGTCCAGACGACGGCAAAGGTTACAGAAGGCGGGTAGAACCACGGTTTTTCGAGCGACGCGAACCACGCCGTGTCCGGGCCGGCGAACAGCGCCGGCGCCGCGCCGACGACGTTGACGAGGACGACGAACCCGAGCGCCGTGGCGAGCGAGCGTCCGTCCGGAAGCGTTCGGATCTGTGTGCTCTCCATAGTCGCTGTGATGCGCGCCGGAGCCCTAACGTTTCTCCCGACAAATCGGCGGCAAGAGACCGCCAGTCGTTCCCGAACCCTTTTAGCCGGTCATGGGCCAAACAGAACCAATGAGCAGTCTCGAATCGGAGTATCGCCTCGACTATTTCGAGGAGAACGACTTCGAGCGCAAGGAGTGCGTCTCCTGCGGTGCCCACTTCTGGACGCGGGACCACGACCGCGAGACGTGCGGCGAACCGCCGTGCGACGAGTATAGTTTCATCGGTGACCCCGGTTTCGCCGAGTCGCACACGATGGAGGAGATGCGCGAGGAGTTCCTCTCCTTCTTCGAGGAGAACGGCCACACGCGCATCGAACCGTACCCGGTCGCGGCGAACCGCTGGCGCGACGACGTGTTGTTGACGCAGGCGTCCATCTACGACTTCCAACCACTCGTCACCTCGGGCGAGACGCCGCCGCCGGCGAACCCGCTCTGCATCAGCCAGCCCTGCATCCGGATGCAGGACATCGACAACGTCGGCAAGACGGGCCGCCACACCATGGCGTTCGAGATGATGGCCCACCACGCGTTCAACGCCCGCAAGGAGGTAGGCGACGAGTACGCCTACGAGGGAGAGGTGTACTGGAAGGACGAGACGGTCAAGTACTGCGACGAGTTCTTCGAGAGCCTCGGCGCGAACATCGAGGAGATAACGTACATCGAGGACCCGTGGGTCGGCGGCGGCAACGCCGGACCCGCGATCGAAGTCATCTACAAGGGCGCGGAGCTGGCGACGCTCGTCTTCATGTCGATGGAACAGGATCCCGACGGCGAGTACGAACTCAAAGACGGAAATCGCTACTCGCCGATGGACACGTACATCGTCGACACCGGGTACGGTCTCGAGCGCTGGACGTGGATGAGTCAGGGGACGCCGACGGTGTACGAGGCCGTCTACCCCGACATGATTCGGTTCCTGAAGGAGAACGCGGGCATCGACCACACCGACGAGGAGGAGGAACTCGTCCACCGCGCCGCCAAACTGGCGGGCGCCATGGACATCGACGAGGCCGAAGACATGAAGACGGCGCGCTCGGACATCGCGACCCGACTCGACGTCGACGCCGCGGAACTGACGACGCTGATGCGCCCGCTCGAAGATATCTACGCCATCGCCGACCACTGTCGGACGCTCGCGTACATGTTCGGCGACGGCATCGTCCCCTCGAACGTCGGGACGGGCTACCTCTCGCGGATGGTGCTGCGCCGGACCAAACGGCTCGTCGACAACGTCGGCGTCGACGCGCCGCTCGACGAACTCGTCGACATGCAGGCCAAGCGCCTCGGCTACGAGAACCGCGACACGATTCGCGACATCGTCCGGACCGAGGAGCGCAAGTACAGGGAGACGCTCGACCGCGGCGGCCGACGCGTCCGGCAGTTGGCCGAGGAGTTCGCCGAGACGGGCGAGCAGATTCCGACGCACGAACTCATCGAACTGTACGACAGCCACGGCATCCAGCCCGACATGGTGCGGGAGATAGCCGACGAGCGGGACGTCGACGTGGATATTCCCGACAACTTCTACTCGCTTGTCGCCGCGCGCCACGACACGCCCCAGCAGAACGAGGAGGCGACCGAACGCGACGAACGGCTCGCGGACCTCCCGGAAACGGAGCGACTCTACTACGACGACCAAGAGCGGTCGGAGTTCGAAGCTGTCGTCCTCGACGTGTTCGAGCGCGAGGACGGCTACGACGTGGTGTTGGACCAGACGATGTTCTACCCCGAGGGCGGCGGGCAGCCCGCCGACCACGGCATCATCACCTCCGAAGACGGCTCCGTCGACGTGACCGACGTGCAACGTCGCGACGGCGTCATCCTCCACCGGACCGACGCGGACCCCGGCAAGGGCGAGTTCGTCCGCGGACAGGTCGACATGGAGCGTCGCCGCAGTCTAATGCAGCACCACACCGCGACGCACATCGTCGGCTACGCGGCCCGAGAGGTCGTCGGCGACCACGTCCGGCAGGCGGGCGCGCAAAAAGGCGTCGACAGGTCGCGCTTCGACATCACCCACTACGAGCGTCTCACGCGCGAGCAGGTCGAGGAGATAGAGCGCGTCGCCAACAGCCTCGTTCGGGACAACATCCCGGTGAAACAGGAGTGGCCCGACCGCAACGACGCCCAGGAGAAGTACGGCTTCGACCTCTACCAGGGCGGCATCCCGCCGGGTGAGCAGATTCGGCTCATCCAGGTCGCCGACGACATACAGGCCTGCGGCGGCACCCACGTCAAGCGGACCGGCGACATCGGCACCATCAAAATCCTCTCGACGGAACCGGTGCAGGACGGCGTCGAGCGAATCGTCTTCGCCGCGGGCGACGCCGCGATTCGCGCGACGCAGGAGACGGAGAACTCGCTGTACGACGCGGCCGAGGAGCTCGACGTAAACCCCGAGGATGTTCCCGAGACGGCCGAGCGGTTCTTCACCGAGTGGAAGGAGCGCGGCAAGCAGATAAACCGCCTCAAGGAGGAGCTCGCCGAGGCGCGCGCCGCGGCCGACGCCGAGGAGATAGACGTCGGCGGGACTCCGGCCGTCGTCCAGCGGCTCGACGGCGACACCGACGAGCTCCGCGCGACGGCCAACGCGCTCTCCGAGGACGGGAAAGTCGCCGTGCTCGGCAGCGGCGCGGGCGGCAGCGCCCAGTTCGTCGTGAGCGTCCCCGACGGCGTCGGCATCAACGCCGGCGAAGTCGTCGGCGAACTCGCCGGGATGGTCGGCGGCGGCGGCGGCGGCCCAGCCAACTTCGCACAAGGCGGCGGCCCGAATACCGGCGAACTCGACGAGGCGCTCGAAAAAGCGCCGGACGTGCTTCGGAACGTCCTGAACGCGTAGGCGAACGGAACGGACGTTCCGTCTTCGACGGTTCGCAGACGCAACGCTGACGGTGTCGACGACCAAGGAGTCGACAATGGCTACTGCAACGAACGGCGGCGTCTCGCTCTACTACGACACCGACGGCGAGGGAGAAACGGTCGCCTTCGTTGGCGACGCGGGCTACGGCGCGTGGCAGTGGGGCTGGCAACACGCCGTCGTCGCCGGCCCCTTCGAGAGTCTCGTCTACGATCAGCGCGGCGTCGGACGGTCGGACACACCCGACGGCCCGTACACCGTCGGCGAACTGGCGCAGGACCTCGAAGTCGTCCTCGCAGACCGCGGCGTCCGGAAGGCGCACCTCGTCGGCGCGGGGTTGGGCGGGATGGTCGCGCTCCAGGCGGCGCTCTCGTCGAACCGCGTCGCGAGTCTGACGCTTCTGGCCACCGCCGCGGCGGGTGCGGACCTCGAGTTGGGGACACTGTACGGGGACCCGACGGATCGCGACGACCTCCGGCGTGTGACGGAAGCGGCGCTCTCCGAGGAGTTCGTGAGCGAGCAACCGGAGGTCGTCGACCAGATCGCAGCGTGGCGCGCCGACGACGACGCGTCGCCGCGCGCGTGGGAAGCGCAGGCGGCCGCGGTCGATCAGTTCGACGTGAGCGACCGACTGTACGAGGTGACGACACCGGCGCTCGTGCTGCACGGGACGGCAGATTCGACGTGGCCGATCGAACGGGGACGAAAACTCGCCGACGGTCTCCCGCACGGCACGTTCGGCGCCGTCGACGGCACGGGCCACCTCGTCGGCGTCGAAGCGTCGAAGGACGTGAACGACCAACTGCTGGCGTTTCTTGAGGAGCAGGCCGACGCGGAGTACCTGTAGCTGGAGACGACAGACGGCGGCAGGATTCGCCCCGACGCAACGCCTTTCACCCCCGAGGAACTGATTTCCAGCATGAGCGGACTTCGCTTCGCGCTTCTCGACGCCTCTCACGGCACCGGTAGTACCAGACGGAACTTCAGACGCGAACTCAACGCGGACCTCGTCGAGTTCGCCGCCAGCGAGGGCGAACTCCCCGACGATTACGAGTACGACGGTGTCGTCGTCACCGGCTCTCGGGCCTCCGTCTACTGGGACGAGGCGTGGATTCCGCCGCTCGTCGACTACGTCGCCGACGCCGCGGAGCGGGGAGTTCCGGTTCTCGGCGTCTGCTACGGCCACCAGGTGCTCGCGGAGGCACTCGGCGGCCGCGTCGGCGGGATGGACGAGTTCGAGATCGGCTACAACGAGGTCGAACACCTCGAGAACGACCCGCTGTTCGACGGCATCGAAGAGCGCTTCACCGTCTTCACGACTCACGGCGACGCCGTCCTCGAACTGCCGCCGGGTGCGGAACTGCTGGCGAAAAACGAGTTCGGCGTCCACGCCTTCCGGAAGGGCAACAGCTACGGCGTGCAGTTCCACCCCGAGTACGACGTGGAAACGGCCCGCGAAGTGACCGACGGCAAGCGCGAACGCCTCGGCGACGACCGGGTCGACGAGGTGCTCGCGAACATCACGACTGAGCAGTTCGACGCCGCCTGCGAAGCCAAGCAGTTGTTCGACAACTTCGTCGCGCACGCCGAGCGCGTCCGCGAGGAGCGGGCGCGGTCGGTGGAAGTCTGAGTGGCGAACTGAAGCCAGATTCGGCGAGTTGATGCCGTACTCGGGGATTTGATGCCAGATTCGGCACCGAATCGTCGGTCGTGCGAACCGTATACTCTCCCCATTCGCCACGTCAACAGGCAACACTTGCGAACGCTTTTTCACACGACGCCGCGCAGAGTTGTACATGCTCGATTACGTGGATTTAGAGGCCGACCTCGAGGAGGAGGAGCGGATGATTCGCGACACCGCCCGCCGGTTTGTCGAAGAGAAGGTGAAACCGGAGATCGGCGACCACTACGAGGCGGGGACGTTCCCCGAGGAACTCATCCCCGAGATGGGCGAGTTGGGCTTCTACGCGCCGAACCTCGACGGCTACGGTCTCCCGAACGTGGGCGAGCGCGCCTACGGTCTCCTGATGCAGGAGTTGGAGGCCGGCGACGCGGGCATCCGGTCGATGGCGAGCGTGCAGGGCGCGCTCGTCATGTATCCGATTCACGCCTACGGCTCAGAGGAGCAGAAGGAGCGCTGGCTGCCGAACCTCGGGACGGGCGAGGCCGTCGGCTGTTTCGGTCTCACGGAACCGAACCACGGCTCCGATCCCAGCGGGATGGAAACGCGCGCGGAGGCTGACGGCGACGAGTACGTCCTCAACGGCTCGAAGACGTGGATCACGAACTCGCCCATCGCGGACGTGGCCGTGGTCTGGGCGCGCGACAGTTCGGCCGAAGACGCGCCGGTTCGCGGCTTCCTCGTCGAAACCGACCGCGACGGCGTGACGACGAACAAAATCGAGGAGAAACTCTCGATGCGCGCCTCGGTCACGGGCGAGATCGGTCTCAACGACGTTCGCATCCCCGAGGAAAACGTCCTGCCGGGCGTTGAGGGGCTGAAAGGCCCGCTCTCCTGTCTGACGCAGGCGCGGTTCGGCATCGCGTGGGGCGCGGTGGGTTCGGCGCGCGACTGCTTCGAGACGGCGCGGCAGTACGCGACCGACCGAGAGCAGTTCGGCGGTCCCATCGCGCGCTTCCAGATACAACAGCAGAAACTCGCCGAGATGGCGACGCAGATAACGACGAGCCAACTGCTCGCGTACCGCCTCGCCGACCTGAAAGAGCGCGGCGACCTGCGGCCCGAGCAGGTGTCGATGGCGAAGCGAAACAACGTCCAGATGGCTCGCGACCAGGCCCGCGTCGCCCGCGAGATGCTCGGCGGCAACGGCATCACGACCGACTATTCGCCGATGCGTCACCTCGCGAATCTGGAGACGGTGTACACCTACGAGGGGACCCACGACATCCACACGCTGGTCCTGGGGAAGGATCTGACCGGGATTTCGGCGTTCGAGTAGGCGTCGAAAATCACCGTAATTGCGGTGAAAAGCCGGGATTTCGGCTCTCAAGTCGGATACCACAGAGAGACATCGGTGTTCGAGCGAACGAACAGTCTGACTAACTTACAGTCAATTTTTGAATCAGTTTTCGCAGATGGGCCATAGACGTTGGGAATCGGGCACCGTCGCCGAAGAATGATGTACGTTTCGATTGCGACACGGACGGGGAGTCTTTACCTGTTGACGACGTAGCGACGAGCGAGCCATGACCACTCCAGCGTACAACGGCTCAGCCGAACTCGACCTCACGCACGCCGAGTCGTGGGTCGTCCACGCAGCCGTTCTCGCGGCCATCGAGCGCACGCTCGACACCGGCAAAAAGCCGGTACAGGAAAACGCCCTCCGCGAGAAAGTCGAAGAGGACGAAACCTTCACCGACAGCGAACTCCGCAGACTCCGACAGATGCTCGCGACGTATCTGGAGTCCGCCCCCGAGCGTGACGTCGAGCCCGGCGAAGCCGCTCTCGACTACATTCGTCGCGCGATTCAGTAACGCCCCCTCTCGGTCCCCGCACCGGGTGGAGAACCCGACACCATTTGGTTCGGGGCCGCCGTCATACCGACGACCGACTCACGACGCGTCCCCAGAGCGCCCGCCGGTCGGCGGCCCACCGGTAGAGGCGCTCGCGAACCGCCGGATAAGCGGGTATCCGCCGCAGCACCGAAAACGACGCTTCGAAGAGTGGATGTAACTCCGCGAGCGCCCGCTCCGTGGCCGCTCCGCAGGAGTAAACGGTATCCTCGGTGAACAGATGCGCGCACTTCTCGTAGTCGTCGGGGAGGCGAGCGCGTTGCTCGTCGGTGAGTTCCGCGAACCCGACTACCTCGAACTCGCCGTAGCGGTCCGCGACGACGGCGCACCACGTACAGAATCCGCAGTCGTCGTCGTACACGAGGCGCGGCACGGACATACGCTCTTCTTGGGTCGCTGTCGTCTTAGTCCTCCCAGTTCTTCTTCACTCGTCCCAGTAGCTGACGGAGTCGTCGCGGCGGTAGTAGCCCTCGACCGTTCGGGGGTCGTCGCTGCCGGGGGCCGACCCCGCGAAGATGCCGATCTTGCCCGACTCGGGGTAGACGCTCACGTCCGGGTCGTTCATCGTCGACACCATCAGGTAGCGCAGTGACCCGTCGGAGTCGTTGACGACGCGGTGGCCGCCCTTCGCCCCCGCCGGAAGCGCGGCGTAATCGCCCTCGCGTATGTCTTGTTCGTCGCCGTCGAGACGAAGCGTCCCGCGACCCGAGAGCACGTAGATGGCCTCCTCGTTGCCCGTGTGGTAGTGGTAGGGCCACGAGTTGCCGCCGGGCGGGAGTTCGTAGAGGCTGCAGCCAAGACACTCGCCGCCGGCGGCGCTGGCGAGTTTCTTTCGGCGAAAGTGGGTGTCGGCACGGTCGGTTTCGGTCCAGTCGAGGTCCGCTTCGTTGACTGGTTCCATACGCTGGATTCGTCGCCAGTAGCTATCAATCCGACTGAGACGGGCGAGCATGCGAGAGAGGCAAAAACGAGAGCGAAAAACGGGCACCCGTCGGTCAGACCGACGGGGAGGACGTTTCGGCGATACGCGGGGTACGCGTCTCCTCGCGGCCGAGGAGCACCCACGCGGCGCAGAACGCGACCGCGAACACGCCGAAGAGGACATCGATTCCGGCGATGGCGACCGTCGGGCCGAGCGCCAGCGCCGCCGCGAAGACCACGGGCGCGACGATCGCCAGCGCCGCCGCGGATTTCGCGACGCCCGAGCGCCAGAGCGCGACGCCGACGACGGCGCTCCCGACGATGGCGACGAGCAGGCCGAGGAACGCGAACGGGCCCCCTGGCAGGTTCGGGGCTGCCGGGTTCGCGTCCAGGTAGTTCATCGTCCCGCCGACGGTCATCGACAGGAAGCCGAGCGCCGCCAGCGCGACGCCCGCGACGCCGAGGCGGCCGAGTGCGCCGCCGAACCGGGAGAGAGCCGCGATTGCGCCGATAGCGAGGAGTATCGCACCGACGGTCCAGGTGACGTACAGCGCCGCGTAGAGTGCGGTGCCCGGAATCTCATCGGCCTGCGGGTACACTGAGGAGGCCAGCATCGACGCGAGGAGGACGACTCCGCCGACGATGGCCGCGCCGCCGAGCATTCGAGAGCGACCGGTCGCGCTCGACGTTAATTCGGTAGTTGATTGCATTGAGACCACTGATTCGGATGAATCATAGATGGTAACGTCACGTGCCGACATAAGCCGGCGTTCTGTGCAATCGGACGTTCCGCTCCCCGAGCGACTGGTCGCGAGCGGAGACGCCGTCTCTCTCCTTCGCTCGTGGCGAGCCGTCCGCTCACTCCGTTCGCGGAGACGTGCCCTTAAGTAGCTGACTCGCCCACTGTTCGACAATGGGAATCGACCCGAACTTCGATGCAAATCGGCAAAAAGTCGGCAAGGAGAACGGCGTCGACGTCTGGGGACCGGTCGAGCCGCCGGAGAAACTCGGCATCCACGGCACCCACGTCGCCGTCGACTACGACATCTGTATCGCCGACGGCGCGTGCCTCGAAAACTGCCCGGTCGACGTGTTCACGTGGGTGGACACGCCGGACCACCCCGAGAGCGAGAAGAAGGTCGAACCGACCTACGAGGACCAGTGTATCGACTGCATGCTCTGCGTCGACATCTGCCCCGTCGACGCCATCGACGTGGACGCCAGTCGCGACTGAGGACCCACCTTTCTCCGCGCGTCGGTAGTCTCGAGACGAGAGTCCGCGTGAGCGACCGGTGCCCAGTTAGATAACGACGGCTGTGGCACTCACTGGTGTATGACCAACGAAGAAGTCACGGACACGCTGAAGCAGGCGTACCTGGACGAGATAGAGACGGTGATGAACTACCTGACGAACTCCATAGTTCTCGACGGTGTGAGCGCCGAGGAAGTCAAGGAGTCGCTCCGCGAGGACATCCAAGAGGAACTTAACCACGCGGAGATGCTCGGCGAGCGCCTCAAACAGCTCGAGGAGCAGCCGCCGGGCTCCGCCGAGTTCGAGCCCCGACAGGAGACGCTCCAACCGCCGGAGGACACGACGGACGTGTTCTCGGTCATCGACGGCGTACTCGACGCCGAGGAGGACGCCATCGAGACGTACCGCTCGCTCATCAAGCTGGCCGAGGAAGCCGGCGACCCCGTCACCGAGGGTATCGGCGTCACCATCCTCACCGACGAAGAGGCCCACCGCACCGAGTTCCGCGGGTTCAAAAAGGAGTACAAGGGCGACCGAGCGTGAGAGACGGCGGATAAGTCGGGTCAGTCGGCCGTCGCCGGACGCGTATCCTCGCCGACCGACGACGCTCGCGCTTCTTTCGCGTCGAGCGCTTCGATGAGCAGTTCGGCCACGTCAACGATTTCGATGTCGTCTTCGAAGTCGCCGGTTTTTCTCCCGTCCTCGTACATCGTCATGCACATCGGACACGCGACGACGAACTTTTCGACTGCCGAGCCCGCCTCGGTGTCTTCGAGCGCCTCGCGGAGTCGCTCCTCGCTCGGTTTCGGTTCCTCGTCGAACTCCATCCAGAGACCGCCACCGCCGCCGCCGCAGCAGAACGAATCGGCGCGGTTGCGCGGCATCTCGTAGAGGTCGCAGCCCGTCGCTCGGATGATGTCGCGCGGGGCCTCGTACACGTCGTTGTAGCGGCCGAGGTGGCACGGGTCGTGGTAGGTGACTGTGTAGTCGAGTTCCGTCCCGTCGAGTCCGAGGCGACCGTCGCCGACGAGCTGCTCGACGACCTGCGACCAGTGGTACACCGGAGTTTCGCCTCCCTGGTTCCAGTAGTCGTCGTACTCGAACGGCATCACGGGGTCGTCGGCGAACTCCGCGAAGTCGATCTCGGGGTACTCGTTCTTCATCGTGTTGTACGAGTGCGGGTCCGTGCAGACGATTTTCTCGAACTCGCAGTCCTCGAACGTCTCGACGTGGTGGCCCGCCAGTTCGAGAAAGAGGAACTCCTCGCCGACGCGGCGGATGTCGTTGCCGTCGAACTTCTCGTCGTCGAAGAGGATGCCGAAGGAGACACCTGCGCGCTCGAACAGAGTGGCGAGCGAGCGCGCGACCTTCTTGTTGCGGTCGTCGTAGCTCGGGTAGTCGCCGACGTACCAGAGGAACTCGACCTCCTCCTCACGGGCGTCCGTAAGCTCGAAGTCGAGGTCGGCGGCCCAGTCGGCGCGCTTGCGCGGCGGGTCACCGAACGTGTTCCCCTTCTGCATCAAATTCCCAAAGACGTCCTGCATGTTCGACTGCACCGCGCCCTCGTCGGTGAGCTGGCGGTTCATCCGGGTGAACGAGGCGAGGTGCTCGATTTCGACTGGACAGGCATCCATGCAGGCCATGCAGGCCATGCACGACTCCATCGTCTCGGCGGCGACGACCGACTCACCGCCGTCGGCGATAATGGGTTTCTGCTCGGTCTCGCCGGCGTCAAGCGACTCGCGGTAGCTCTTCAGGTCGAGGATTACGTCGCGCGGGTCGAGCGGCCGACCCGACGCTTTCGCGGGACAGACCGATGAGCAGCGACCGCACTTCGTGCAGGCGTCCTGATCGAGAATCTCCTTCCAGGAGAAGTCGTCGATGGATTCGGCGTTGACGTGGTCAAGGTCGGCAGGGACGCTCGGGAGGCGCTTCCCGGCCTTCTCGTCGCGGGTGACGACGTTGGCGAACGACGAGAGCATGTGGAACGGCTTGGCGTACGGAATCCACGCGATGAACCCGAGCGCGAGGAGCGCGTGGCTCCACCAGCCGAACCAGTAGAGCGACTCGGCTTGTCCGGCGGAGATCCCCGCGCCGTCGAACACCAGCGCGAGGAAGTAGCCGACGAAGCTCACCGTCTCGAAGTCGGGGAACCCGGTGCCGACGATGCGAAGTCCTTCGATAAGGTAGCCGCCGACGCCGAGCAGAAACAGCGTCCAGATGAACGCGTCGTCCTCGAGTGAGGTGTGTTTCCCCCAGAGACGGTCGTGGCGAACGCCGTAGCGTCGGTACAGCGCCATCCCGACGCCGACGACGAACAGGAAGCCCATCGCGTCCATCACCAGCGAGTACGAGAGGTAGAAGTCGCCGACGAAGAACGACTCCCGACCGAGGAGTTTCGTCCAGATGTCCATGTCGACGGCGAGAATCGACGTACCGATGAACAGCGTCAGAAAGCCCCAGAGGATGAACGCGTGCATCACGCCCGCGTAGAGGTCGCGATCGAACTGTTTCTCGTTCGAGAGGACGATTCGCGCCGCCGTCGTGACTCGCTCGGGGAGGTCCGCGAGGCGGTCGACGGGGTCCTCGCTCCCGCGAGTGTAGCGGGCGAACCGCTCGTAGACGCCGTAGGCGAAGACGAGGAGTACCAGCGCCGCCAGCCAGTAGAAGACCGCCTCGCCGACGTAGCTGATGGTCCAGAACGTCTCCCGCGTCGGCATCCCCGACTGCAGGAGCGTCGCTGGAGCGCCCGGAGACGGCCCGACTGTGCCGCCCACCTGCAAATCTATCATACTCAATCACCGGGGTACGGACCGGTTAAATCTTGCCACCCGTTTCGCCGTGCGAGAGCGTGAAGCGAGTGGGAGCCACAGACAGCGTGGCGGTCAGACGAGCGCCCACGCGGCAAGAACTGCCGCGACGGCAAATCCCAGCAGGTCGAGGCGGCCGAATCGGAGCGTCGGAAGCGTCGGGTTCCACGCGAAACAGCGGGCGCGGAGCGCGAGTGAGAGTCGGTCGGCTCGATCGAACGCGCGGTTCAGTCCCGCAGTCGTCGTAAGTCGAATCCGCTCCACGACCGGGCGCTCGTCGCCGAGTCGGGCGGCCATCGCCTCGCGCGTTCGTCGCACGTCCGAGAGCAGAAGCGGAAAGAACCGAAACACTAGCGCGATACCCATTCCGAGGAACTGCCCGAGTTTGCCGGGGACGGTGCGCTGGATGGCTGCTCTCGTGTCGCGGACGGGCGTCGACCGGACGTAGGCCGCGGTGACGAAGAGGACCAACAGCGCGCGATAGCTCGCGAGGGCAGGTTCGCGAGCGTCGGCGACAACTATCCACGGCGGCCCGAGCGTCAGCGCTGAGACGAGCGGTCCGGCGACGAGATACGGGAGGACGAACCGGTACTCTCGAACCGCCGTCGGCGGTGAGAGTCCCGCCGAGGCGAGAAGCGCAGCGGTCACTGCCGAGAGCACGAGGAGACCGCGAGGCGTCTCGTGGGCGAACGCGGCGGCGACGAAGGCGAACTGGACGAGCAGTTTCGTCCGCGGGTCGAGGCGGTGGGCGAGCGACTCGTCGGGGATGTAGCTCAGCACGAGTCAGCAGGCGGGACGCGCACGTCGAGTTCGGCGAGCGACTCGCGAACCGACGACGATTCGGGGTCGTCGTCGACGACGATTCGTCCCTCGACCATCCCTACGATCCGGTCGGCGAGCGAGAACAGGTCGCGAAGGTCGTGGGTGACGACGACGACGCTCGTTCCCTCGGCGTGGAGCGCACGGAGGCGGTCGAGCACCGAGCGCCGCGCGGGTTCGTCGAGACCGGTGAACGGTTCGTCCAGTACGAGGTGCGTCGGTTCCATCGCCAGCGCGCCTGCGACGGCGACGCGTTCGCGCTCGCCGCCCGAGAGGTCGGCGACGCGGTCGTCTGTTCTTCCCGCTAGGTTCACCGCCGCGAGCGCGGCGTCGACGCGGCGGTCGATTTCGGTCCGCGGGAGACCGAGGTTCTCCGGGCCGAACGCCACGTCCGCGCCGACGGTCGCCGCGACGAGTTGGTCGCGCGGGTCCTGAAACACCATGCCGACGGCGGTTCGGGCAGCGACTAAATCGTCACTCACGGGCGTCCCGTCTATCGACACCTCCCCGGAGTCCGGTTTGAGTAAGCCGTTGAAGTGGCGGACGAGCGTCGTCTTCCCCGATCCGTTCGCGCCGACGAGGAGGACGAACTCGCCGTCGTCGACGGTGAGCGAGACGTCGTCGACGGCGACGGTGTCGCCGTAGCGGTGCGAGAGGTTTCGGACCCGAATCATCTACGCGGCGGCGATGGCGTCCGAACGGACGACGCCGACGGCGGCGGCTATCTTTAGCGCCTCGGCGGGGAGGAACGCCGCCGCGCCGACGGCGAACGCCTCGCCGACGCCGACGCCGAGGACGAACATTAATCCGGCCATCCCGAAGGCGTAGATGACGACGGTTCCGGCGACCATTGCGCTGACGAGCAGCGGCGTGCTCGCCGCGCGGTAGTCTCGGAGCGCGACGCCGCGGTGGACTACGACGCCGACGAGCGCGGCCGCGACCGGGTACGACCAGAGGTAACCGAGCGTCGGGTCCGCCAGCAGCGAGCCGAACCCGGCCGAGCCGCCCTCGAACACCGGGACGCCCGCGGCACCGGCGGCGAGATACAGCACCATCGCCGCGCCGCCCCAAACGGGGCCGAGCATAATTCCGGCGAGGAAGACGCCCAGAACCTGTAACGTGACGGGTGCTGGCGAGAACGGATTCGGGAACGAGACGTACGCGAACGCGCCCATCAGCGCCGCGAACAGCGCGGCGCGGGCGACGTTCTTCGCCGTCTCGTCGCCGACGAGTTCGACGCCATCTGTCGATGTGGCCATGACTCGACTGTTTTGTAAACCTACTTTAACGCACTGGTTTACGATATTCCGGATCCCGTGTGATTTGGCAGTAGGCTTTTGTACGCTAGGGATGTCTCATAGCCACCATGGACGAGAAGACGGCGGAACTCCGGGATATCTTCATCGATACGACCGGTTCGGACACCGTCACGGAGAGTCAGGAGGAGGAGCGGGGGTCCCTCTCTGAAGACGAGAAGCGCGTCGAGCGGCGACTCGACGAACTCGTCACGAGGATGCGGGATCGGTACGAATTCACGAATAACCTTGAAACCGGGACGCTCGTGCGGATCGTTCGCGGATTCTACGAGGAGCAGTCGGACGAGGAACTGGCGGCGGAACTGGGTCTCGACGAGTCCGAGGTGTTCGACGCGCGGATGGATCTCCACCTCGTGAGCGAGTCGGACCGCGACGCGCCGTTCGCGCTCGACGAACTCCGGACGCTCGTCATCGACGACGTGCCAATGCGCGACCGGGCCGCCGAACTCGACAGCGACGAGGCGACCGTTCGCCGCTACTCAGCGATCGTCGAAGCCGACCAGCGGTCGACTCGGGCGAACGACCGCTTCCGCGACGAGTTCGCCGAACTGCTTACCGACTCGGACCTCTCAGCGCGCCTCGCCGAGACCGCCCGCGAGGACGGCCTGAAAGAGGCGACCGAAGACATCGAGACGAACGTTTCCTTCTAAACCGACCTTTTTCTTCGTCGGGTTTCCTCGCGTGGCTCTGCTACGCTGCGGGAACCCTCCTCGAAAAACGGCGATGAAAAAGACCGCTCGCTCGGCTTCGGGCCTCGCTCGCGGTACGACGACTTGGTAGACCTCTCCGGACAGCACTAACCCGCAGACGCCATATTCGCCCGTACATTCAAATACCGGAACGGGACCAACCAATCGCGTGCCGACGTTCACCGAACTCGCGCGGGTGACGTACTGCCCGTGGCAGTTGTACTACGCTCGCCGCGACGACGAGCGCGGGCCGCCGCCGGAGGTCGCTGAAATTCGGGAGCTGGCATTTCGCTACGAGGAACTGCTGGACGCCGACGACGAGGCGATTCGAGAGCTTCCCATCGCAGTCGAACCCAATGAGTACCGCGGGGCGCTCGAACTGCTCCGCGAACGCGACAAGTGGACGGGACTCTGCAATCCCGCCGAACGTGGCCGCCTGCTCCGCGGGAGGGACGCCCGCGGCACCGCGCACAAGATTCTCCCGAGTGACCCGGTGGACGACCCACCGATACCGACGCTCGTCTCGCCCGGAAACTCCCCGGAGCATGGGGTCTGGAAACCGCAGACGGTGCGCACCGTCGCCGCGGCCAAAGCCCTATCGTGGGAGGTAGAACGCGATATTCCGCGGGCGCTCGTCGAGTATCCGGCGGTCGGCGTCGTCCTAACGGTCCGGTCGACGACCCGAACGAAGGCGGCGTACTGAACTGCGGTTCGGACGGTCCGGTCGATAGACGGCCCGCCACCGCGACTCCGCGGGAGCGACAAGTGCGCGTCGTGCGAGTATCGGTCGAAGTGCGGCGTCAAGAGCCGGTCGCTCCGGTCGCTGTTCGGGCTGTGAGCGCGAGCGCCGGGTAGCCCGCCGGCGTCGCGTCATTCCCGCGTCAGCCACGTCGTCACTCCCGCACCAACCACGCCTCGATGTCGTCGGCGCGCGCGCCGCGGCGGTGAATCACGTTCTCGCCCACGTCGACCACTGTGCTCTCGGTGCCGGGCGTCTCGCCGTCGTCGAGAACTGCGCCGACCGCGTCTCGGATTCGGGAGTCGAGCTCGTCGACGCGGCGGACGCTCCCGGCGCCGCTCCGGTTCGCACTCGTCGCCGTCAGCGGCGTCGGCGCGAGCGCGTCGAGGAGTTCCAGCGCCAGTTCGTGGTCCGGGACGCGGATACCGACGCGTTCGCGTCCCGCGGTGAGCGCGTCGGGGACCATCTGCCGTCGGGCGGTGACGACGGTGACCGGTCCAGGGAGGAACTCGCGCATGAACCGAATCTCACGCTCGGTCGGATCGGCGTACGACAGCGCCGCGTCGACGGACGGTACGCCGAGCGATAGGGGGTTGTCGCGGGCGCGACCTTTCAACTCGAACACCCGCTCGACGGCGTCCGCGTCGAGGGCGTTCGCGCCGAGACCGTACACCGTCTCGGTAGGGTAGACGACTGCCTCGCCGCGTTCGACGGCGACGACGGCGTCGGCGAGAGTATCCATACCAGTCGATTGCGGGTCGGACAAAAAAGCGTACTGCGTCTGCGTCGCGATTCAGACGAGGTCGTCGATGGCCGCCTCGACCTCGTCGTAGTCGGGGAAGTCGGGCCACTCGCTGGCGACCCACGCGTACTCGACGGTCCGGTCGTCGTCGAGCAGGAACACCGCGGGTCGCGCCTCGCTCACGCCCGCCATCCCGTCGAGGTCGTTCTCGACGCCGTACTCCCGAGCGACGTCGTTCTGCGGGTCCGAAAACAGGGAGTACGCCATCCCCCGCTCCTTGATGAGCGTCTTGTGGTCGTACGGCGAGGAGATGGAGAGTCCGACGACGGTGAGTTTCTCACCCCACTGTCGGTCGCGCATCTCGTTCCACATGTACGTCGCCGGGAACGCACCGTCCATCGGGTAGAAGACGAGGAGGACGGGGCCGTCGTCGGTGAGGTCCGACAGAGACGCGTCCTCCCAGTACTCGGCGTTGACGAGCGGACGGGTGAACTCCGGTGCCGTGTCGCCCACGTCGACGTGGTCGGTTTCGGGCAGGTCGACGACTTCGAAGTCGACCATTACGCCGCACCCCCGCTCTCGGCGTTCCCGTACGTCTTGTCGAGATACTCGACGATGTTCGCCGACTCCGACATCGTCAGTCCGGTGTTCTCGTCGACGATAGCCGGGACGGTGCGCTTCCCGGAGATTCGCTTGACGACGTTGCGCTGAGAGTGCATTGGTTCGACGAACCGCGACCGGTAGTCGAGGTCGTACTCGTGGAGTTTGCGGACGACGCGCTCACAGTACGGACAGGCCTGCAGTCGGTACAGGGTAATCGCTGGTTCGTCGGACATACCATCGAGTAGGGGCGTTCGGGGCCTAAGCCCTTCGCTCGCGGAACCCGTCTGCAGGGGAGGACAACTCTTAATTCGGGTCCATGATAAAGATACGTGTCACATGGGTTTGCCGCTGCTACATACGACTCATTCTCTGCCTCTTCAGTCCGCTCAAGCAATCGGTCCAGTGCCGGTTAACTCGACGACTGTCTTCATCGGCGGCGTGGTAACCATCGGGATTCTCATCACGCTCTCGGCGTTCTTCTCGTCCTCCGAGATAGCGATGTTCTCGCTGGCGAAACACCGCATCGACTCGCTCGTCGACGATAACGTCCCGAACGCGGAGACGGTGCAGTCGCTGAAAGAGAACCCCCACCGCCTCCTGGTGACGATTCTCGTCGGCAACAACATCGTCAACATCGCGATGTCCTCCATAACGACCGGGCTGTTGGGATACTACCAGTTCAGCGGTCTCGAATCGGTCCTCATTTCGACGCTCGGCATCACGACGCTCGTCCTGCTCTTCGGCGAGAGCGCGCCGAAGTCCTACGCGGTGGAAAACACCGAGTCGTGGGCGCTGCGCATCGCTCGCCCGCTGAAGTACTCCGAGTACGTGCTCTACCCGCTCGTCATCTTCTTCGACTACCTGACGCGGGTCGTCAACCGGTTCACCGGCGGACAGTCCTCCATCGAGTCGTCGTACATCACCCGCGACGAGATTCAGGACATGATAGAGACCGGAGAGCGCGAGGGCGTCATCGAGGAGGAAGAACGCGAGATGCTCGACCGCATCTTCCGCTTCACCAGCACCATCGCCAAGGAGGTGATGACGCCGCGTCTCGACGTAACGGCCGTGCCGAAAGACGCGACCATCGACGAGGCCATCGAGACGTGTGTACAGGCCGACCACGAGCGAATCCCCGTCTACGACGGTAACCTCGACAACATCATCGGCATCGTCAATGTGCGCGACCTCGTCCGCGAGAAGCACTACGGCGAGGGCGGTAACAGCCTCGACAACGTAGTCAAACCGACGCTGCACGTCCCCGAGTCGAAGAACGTCGACGAGCTGCTGGCGGAGATGCAGGACAACCGCCTCCAGATGGTCGTCGTCATCGACGAGTTCGGTACTACCGAGGGCATCATCACGCTCGAAGACGTCGCCGAGGAGATCGTCGGCGACATCCTCGAAGGCGACGAGGAGGAGGCGTTCGACACCGTCGACGAGCGGACGACGCTCGTTCGCGGCGAGGTCAACATCGACGAGGTGAACGAGGTGCTCGACCTCGAACTGCCGGAGGGCGAGGAGTTCGAGACGCTCGCCGGGTTCATCTTCAACCGAGCGGGACGACTCGTCGAGGAGGGTGAGGAGATAGAGTACGACGGCGTCGTCATCCACATCGAGGAGGTCGACAACACCCGCATCATGCGGGCGCGCATCACGACGCCGGAGTCGGCCGCGAACGACGACGAAGACGGGTCGGACGAGTTCGACGAGGCCGATCAACCGTCAGAAACCGACCAACCGTCACGAACCTAATACGTATCGGCGTGGAGTCGGAACAGTGAGTTCTGCCCGTCGTCGCCTCCTTACCGCCGTCGCGTTCTCGACCCATCGTACTCCGGGGACTCGCCGGATCGGATCGCTGATTGCGTCAGTTTCTCCCACCCGCGCGCCGGCGGAGAGAGAGAGAGTCACACCGCGGCAAACAGCCAGTCGACGGCCCAAAACAGCCCGTAGCTTAACCCGAGCGCCAGCGCCAGCGACCCGACCCACGCGAGAACTGTGTATAGCATCTTCTGACGACTCACACCGCTGCCGCCGGCGGCGTAGCCGCTACCGATGATGGCGCTAACGATTATCTCGTTGAACGAGACGGGGATACCGAAGGCGACGGCCGCCTGCGCGATGGCGAACGAGGGGATGAGCGCCGCGATGGAACGGCGGGGGCCGAGCGAGGAGTAGTCCTGCGCGATGGCCTTTATCATCCGCGGCGCGCCGGTCCACGACCCCGCCAGCAAGCCGAGACCGCCGCCGACGAGAACCGCGAGAAGCGGCACCGGCATCGCCGGGCCGAGCAGCGGAACCAGCGGGCCGATGGCCAGACCGACCTGACTGCCGCCCGCCGAGAACGCGACGAGTCCGCCGAGGACGAGGAGGAACCGTCGCTGTCCGGCGGCGGCGTCGCGAACCATGTCCCGGTAGAGCAGCGCGGTGACAAGGGCGGCGACGACGAGCGTCACGAGCAGACGACCGACTGGAAGCCCCGAGACGGACGGGATCGCAGCTCCGGCGGCGACGGCGGTGGCGATGCTCGCCCCCTCACTACCCGGTCCGAGTATCGAAAACTGCACGTTCGCGACGAGCGCGCCGACGAGACCGGCGAGAAGCGGAACGGCGACGCGTTCGGCGACGCGTTCGCTCCGGAGCATCTTGGCCGTCCCGTAGGCGATGCCGCCGCCCACGAACGGCGTGAGCACCCACAGCGCCACGATCTCCTGATACTTCGCCCACGCGGGTGCGCCACCGAGCGCGAGACCCACGCCGACGACGGCCCCGGTGACGGTGAACGCCGTGGCGATGGGATACCCCGTGAAGACGCCGACAGCGACGAGCGCGGCGGCGGTTAAGAGACCGACCGTCGCCGCGATAGCCGAGAGGTTGACGCCGACGATGAGTTCGGTGCCGACGGCTTCGGTGACGCTCGCCCCCTGGAGTACCGCGCCGGCGAAGCCGAGGATGCCGACGATGAACCCCGCTCGCATCACCGAGATGGCGTTCGCTCCGACCGCGGGAGCAAACGGCGTTGACCCCGACGACCCGGCACCGATAGCCCACGCCATGAAAAGACTGGCGAGCGCCGCTACGACGAACGTCGCGAGGGTCTCGACAGCTACCATTGTCGTTTCTGCGTTCGGGAGTCACAAGTGCCTACCGGGAATCGGCAAGCCTCACGGCGATTCGGCGCGGCTTGGCGACTGTCGGTCGGCGGCGAGAGCCGTCGGTCGTCGTGGTCGAGCATCCGGGTCAGCGTCGGCGCCCTTCCTGATACCCCTGCTGGAGACCCGTGACCGTCCGGCGGACGAAGAGATACGCGAAGAAGACGAACAGCAGCATAGCGAGGACGAGACCGACGAACACCGGATCGTTACCGAGCGCGTCGACGACGGTATCGACGAGAGAACCCTGTGCGACGACGGGCGACGAATCGGACATAGCGACCACTCACCGCGGCGGCCGTATAGCCGTTTCGCCCGCCGGGAGTGAAGGGAACGCTCTTGTGTGCCGCCTCGGAATCGGGGGTAGATGGCCGGTCTGCTGCCCTCCACTCCGGACACCGCCAACGCCGACCCCGGCGACCCGCGCGTCATCGGTCTCGACAGCGACGCCGCCGACGAGTTGCTCTCGGCGCTCTCGTCGCGAACCGCCCGGCGCGTCCTCGCCGAACTCCACGAGGAACCGACGACGCCCGCCGAACTCGCCGACCGCGTCGACACGTCGTTACAGAACGTCCAGTACCACCTCGGCAACCTCGAAGACGCCGGTATCGTCGAAGTCGTCGGCACCGCCTACTCCGAGAAAGGCCGCGAGATGAAGGTGTACGGTCCCTCGGACCGCGCGCTCGTCGTCGTCGCGGGACGAGAGGAGGAGACGAACGGTCTCCGCGCGCTCCTGTCGCGACTCGTCGGCGGCGTCGGCGTCCTCGGAGTCGCCAGCCTCGTCGTCGACCGGCTGCTCGGCGGGCCGACCGCCGAGTTCTCACCATTCGCCATCGGATCGTCC
This sequence comes from Haloprofundus salilacus, assembly GCF_020150815.1. Taxonomy (NCBI): domain Archaea; kingdom Methanobacteriati; phylum Methanobacteriota; class Halobacteria; order Halobacteriales; family Haloferacaceae; genus Haloprofundus; species Haloprofundus salilacus. Next base: position 2,721,478 of record NZ_CP083723.1, read on the forward strand.
GGCGGCGCGAAAGGACAGAGCGGCGAGAACACCTCCGGCGGCGCGGGGAGCGACGGAGACGCCGGAAGCGGGGGAGGGAGCGGAGACGACGGCGGAGCCGTCGACAGCGGTGGGGCGACGGAGACCGCAGACAAAGCGACGGAGACCGCAGACGGAGCGGCGGATACGGCCGCCGAGACGACGATGGAGGAAGGTACGGAGTCTACCCGAACGCTGACCGACGCACCGCAGACGGCCGATTCCACCGAGGTAGCCACCGAATCGACGGCGGCCGACAGCGGGGAGACGACGCGGACGGCCGCCGACACCGCCGTCGACTTCGGCGGCGAGGTGCTGGACGCTGGCGGGCCGACGCTTCTCGACGTGCTCGTCGCCTCGCCGGGGTTCCTTTTCTTCCTCGGCGGCGTCGCGGTGCTTCTGGTCGCGCTGTTCGTCCGGTATCGGCGGTAGGTGAAACGGGCGTTTGACCTTACGGTGCGTATTTGACAACCGGGACTATAGGTGAGTACGCAACCGCCTCGCTTCGGCCCACCGCGGTCGTAGCCTCCCTTCGAAGCCGCGTCGGTCTGCGTGCTGGCCGACGGGACGAACGAGGCGGTTCACGGCCCTCCAACCCTTCGCGCCCTCCGCTGGCCCTCCTCCCCTCTCACCCGTTGCCGAAACGTCGTCCGAGCGCCCGCTACTTCGGGCCGATGCGGAATCTCTCGAATACGTCGCCGTCCGGCGTGCAGAGGCGTCCGCGGAGTCCGTCGCCCTCAGGTTCTAACTCGGCGTGCGCCGCCCGGTAGCCGCGCGGTTCGGCGTGGCTCCCTGGGTTCAGAAGCGCCAGCGGTCCCGTTCTGTCGAAAACCGGACGGTGACTGTGCCCGAAGATGACCGCGTCGGCGTCGCGTTCTCGACCGAACAGCGTGAGCGCCGTGTCGCCGCCGCGGCGGGTGTGGGTTACGGCGAAGCGGATACCCTCATACTCGACGGTTCGGGCGGCGGGGAGTCGATTTCGAATCTCGGCGTCGTCGTTGTTGCCGTAGACGCCGCGAAACCTCGCAGATTCGTCGACGAACGCGTTGAGCACGCGTCCGGTCATGAAGTCGCCCGCGTGGACGACCACCTCGGCGTCGCGGACCGCTTGGAGGGTTCTGCCTCGCAGGCGGTGCGAGTCGGTAGCGTGGGTGTCGGAGACGACGGTGAGCACGGCGGGGGTACGGACCGACGGGTACTGAAACCACCCGATGAGTTGCGGGTGCGGGCGGAACGGCTTTCAGTCAGCGTCGTGACCGATTGTGCATGGCAGGAAGCAAATCGGTCGTCATTGCCGCGTTGATAGCCAATGGCGCTATCGCGGTGATGAAGTTTTTCGGGTATCTGCTGACCGGCAGTCCGTCGATGCTGTCGGAGACGTACCACTCCATCTCCGACACCGGCAACCAGGTGTTCTTGCTCGTCGGCATCCGGTACAGCGGTAAGGATCCGAGCAGACAGCATCCATTCGGCTACGGCAAGTCACAGTTTTTCTACAGCTTCCTCGTCGCGGTGATGCTGTTCGGCATCGCCGGATGGGAGAGCCTCAAACACGGCTACGAAGCCATCATGCACCCCGGTCACGGGGGCGGTGGCGACCCCGTGACGTTCTTCGGCAGCACGTTCGACCCCGTCTGGGTGAACGTCGTCGTCCTCCTCGGTGCCATCGCCTTCGAGACGTACGCGTTCGTGAAGGCCAACGACGAACTCCAGCGACAGATAAACGAGTACGGCTGGAGCGGCATCCCCGAGGCGTTCCGGAAGACGAGCGACGTGACGACGCTAACGGCGTACACCGAGGACGCCATCGCGCTCGGCGGTGCGGCCATCGCGCTCGTCGGCATCCTCCTGTCGCACTTCCTCGACGCGCCCATCTACGACGCTATCGCGTCGCTGATCATCGGTCTGTTGCTCATGGGCTTCGCCGCCGCGCTCGCGTGGGAGAATAAACGCCTGCTCATCGGCGAGAGTCTCCCCGCCGACGTCGAGGAGAAGCTTCGGCGGGTCATCCTCGAGCATCCGGGCGTGACGGGCGTCGATAGCTTCCGCTCGGTGTACGTCGGGGCCGAGAAGACGCTCGTCACCGCGGAGGTACGGTTCGACGGCGAACTCGTCACGGGCGACATCGACACCGACATCGGACAGATAAAGTCAGAACTCGAATCGGCCGACAACCGCGTCTCCTACGTCAACATCGAGCCGGAGGTCTGAACGACACGGGAGTTTCAGAGACAGAAACTGCCCGAGCGAACTGCTCGCTTGGGTCGGAGAACCGCAGAAAACGCATCGGATGCGACAACTGTCGCACCGAGGCGTCGGTGTCCGATTGTATCGACACCACCCCGTCTTCGGATAGGCCGAGGGAACATATAGTTTCGGCGGATGTTCTCAGTTCGTGAAAACTGTCGTCGGGCGGTCGACACGACTCTGTTGTCCGGTTCGAACCGTCAGTCGTCGAGCGCGAGCGACGCAAGAAGCGCTTCCAACTGCACCTGTTCGTTCGCGCCCTCGGTGATGCGATAGTCGGTCTCGCCGATGCGCTCCATCAGGCGGACCGCCGCGCGGTCGTCGAGACCGAACTCCCACACCGAGCGGTGGAGCTGGTCGATGATGTCGCCGCCGGCCATCCCCACGTCGGTGAGGAGGTAGTCGAGTTTCGAGCGCGCGGCGGCGAAGTCGCCGTCGAGCGCCCGCGTCACCATCTCTTCGATGTCCTCGGGGCGGGCGGTGGCGGTGATGGCGTAGACAGCCTCCTCGTCGACGACTTCGCCGGTCGTCGCCGCTGCCTGCAGCGAGTTGATGCCGCGGCGCATGTCGCCGTTAGCCGCGTAGACGAGGGCCTCGGCCCCGTCGTCGGTCAACTCGATTCCCTCCGTCTCGGCGATGTGGCGGACCGTCTCGTCGACGGCGTCGTCGCCCAGCGGCGAGAACCGGAAGACGGCGCACCGCGACTGGATGGGGTCGATTATCTTCGAGGAGTAGTTACACGAGAGGATGAAACGGGTGTTGTCGGAGAACTGCTCCATCGTCCTGCGCAGGGCGGATTGAGCGTCGTTCGTCAGCGAGTCGGCCTCGTCGAGAAAGATGATTCGGTAGTCGTGGCCGCCGAAGGAGGCACGCGCGAAGTTCTTGATTCGGTCGCGCACCACGTCGATGCCGCGTTCGTCGGAGGCGTTGAGTTCGAGGAAGTTGCCGCGCCAGTCGTCGCCGTACACCTCGCGGGCAATCGCGGTGGCGCAGGTGGTTTTGCCAACGCCGGCAGGACCTGCGAACAGCAGGTGCGGCAGGTCGCGCTGTTCGATGTAGCTCTGGAGGCGTTCGACGATGCGGTCTTGCCCGACGACGTCGTCGAGCGTCTGCGGGCGGTACTTCTCGATCCAGATTTCGCGACCCGGCGTTCCCTCGGCCTCGCTCATACCATAGGAAGGAGTCGGTCGCCCCATAAACTCCCCGAGACGACCGCGGACGGAGACGCCGGAACCGTCCCGGGACGGAAACGCTGAAACCGCCGGGCGACCCATCGCGGATATGGACGTGAGCGTGGAGATCGTCGGCGAGGAGCGCCGCGAGGTGGCCATCTCCGACGACGCGACGTACGCCGACCTCGTGTCGGCGGTCGACCTCAGCCCCCACGAGGTGTCGGTGCTGGTCGACGGCCGCCCGGTGCCCGAGGACCAACCCGTCGAGACGGACCGGGTGAAGGTGCTCCGACTCATCAAAGGCGGCGGTCGGTGACCGACCGCAACCCTGGCCGCCCGTGACCGACGACGGACCGACGTCGACCGTCCGCGTCGCCGCGGACGACGAACTGGTCGACGTGATGCGCGTGCTCGACGGCGCGGTGCTGGAAATCGACGCCGAGACGGTCGAGACGCGACTCGGAACCGACGCCGTCCTCGTCGCCGAACGAGACGGACATATTATCGGGGCGCTCGTCCGCGACGGCGACCACGTCGACGCCGTCGCCGTCCGTCGCCAGCATCGGGCGGACGGCGTCGGGAGCGCCCTCGTCCGCGCTGCACTAGAGCGAACCGACCGCCTGACCGCGGATTTCGACCCGCGCGTGCGACAGTTCTACGAGTCGCTGGGCTTCGAGATAACCGAACGCGACGGACGACTGTGGGCCGAGAAGCACAGCAGAAGCGAGGAGCGGTAGAACCGCTTCAGACGAGCGACGTGACGAGTTCTCGACCCTCGACGAGCAGGTCGGTGACGCTGTCGGCGCTGTCGGACTCGGCGTAGACGCGCATCTTCGGTTCCGTTCCCGAGGGGCGGACGAGCAGCCACGACCCGTCTTCGAGCAGGAGTTTGAAGCCGTCGAGCGTGACGACCTGCGACACCTCGCGCCCGGCCACCGTGTCGGGAATCTCGTCGGAGAGGTCGTCTAAGACGCGTGCCTTCTCGCTGTCTGGGCAGTCGACGCTCACCTTGTCGGCGTGAATCTCGCCGTGTTTGGCTTCGAGGCGGTCGACGCGCGAGTCGAACGACTCTTCGGCGGCGACGGCGGCAGCGAGAAGCGATACGAGCACGCCGTCTTTCTCGCGGATGTGGCCGCGGACGCTGAAGCCTCCCGACTCCTCGCCGCCGATGAGCGCGTCGTGTTCGCTCATCGCCTGCGCGACCCACTTGAACCCGACCGCCGTTTCGACGACGTCCTCGCCGTGGGCCTCCGCGATGCGGTCGATGAGGAACGTCGTCGAGACGGTCCGAATCGCGGGGCCGGAGTCCTCCTCCAGCAGCGCGTCGTACAGCGCGGCGAAGAAGAGGTTCTCGTCGAGGAAACCGCGCTCGGGCGTGACGACCGCGAGGCGGTCGGCGTCGCCGTCGTTGGCGATGCCGAGGTCCGCGTTGTTTTCGGCAACGGTGTCGACGAGGTCGCCGAGCAGTTCCTCGCTCGGTTCCGGCGACTCGCCGCCGAACGTCGGGTCGTCGTCGCAGCGGAGGCGGATTACTTCGGCTCCGGTGGATTCCAGTAGCGCGTCGGTGACGCCGCGGCCGCTGCCGTGCATCGCGTCGTAGACGACGGTCGTGCCAGTGAGGTCGGCGTCGACGAGATTACGCGCGTGCTCGGCGTGCTCGGAGACGAAGTCGACGCGTTCGACGTCGCCGCGGTCGTCGACGGGGTCGCGCGGTTCGGCGAGTCGCTCCTCGACGGCCGTCGTCACTTCGGGCAGCGCGGGCGCGCCGTCGTCGGGGATGAACTTCACGCCGTTGTACTCGGGTGGGTTGTGCGAGGCCGTGACCATCAGCGCGCCCGAGAGGCCGCGCGAGACGATGTTCCACGCGAGAACGGGCGTCGGGCAATCGCGCTCGGGCAGCAGTACGTCGAAGCCGTTGTCGGCGAGCACTTCCGCGAGGCTCTCGGCGAACCCGGGCGAGGACTCGCGGGCGTCGTAGCCGACGGCGACGGGGTCGTCGTACCCCTCGTCGCGGAGGTAGTCGGCAACGGCCTGTCCGACGACGCGGAGTCGGTCGTCGGTGAACGTGTCGAGCGTCGCTCGCCATCCATCGGTGCCGAAGGAGATTGCATCCATACGGGTACTGTCCCGTGCTGTGAGCAAAAAACCACCTCCGAGACGGCGGTGCGACGGACACAGCGCGGCGGAGCGAGACCGCCGCATCGACGGGGCGAGTGTCAGCGACTAGAGAGTACCTGCGCCCCTTCAACGGCCTTTTGAGCGTTGGAACCCAATTGAAACCAATGACACGCGTCGTCGCAGTGTCCGGGAGCCGCCGTGACGGCAGTTACACCCGCGAGGCACTGAAGTACGCTCTGAACGCGGCAGCCGAGACCGGCGTCGACACCGACTTCATCGACCTCGGTGCGGTCGACCTACCGCTGTACCACCCCGACAGAGACGAGCAGGGCGAGTCCGCCGACCTGATGCGCCGGATGCGCGAAGCCGACGGCGTCATCTTGGGTTCGCCCGTCTACCACGGGTCGTACTCCTCGACGTTCCGAAGCTTCCACGACTACTGCTCGTTCGACGAGTACGAGGACACCGTGGTCGGCCTGCTGGCGACCGCCGGCGGCGGTTCCTACGGCAGCACGCTCGAACACATGCGCAGCACGGTCCGCGGCGTCCACGGCTACGTCGTCCCGCACCAGGTCGGCATCCGCAAAGCATACGAGAAATTCGAAGACCGAAGCGAACCCGCGACGAACGGCGAACCGGCGTACGAACTCGTCGACGAGGCTATCGAAGAACGAATCGAGAAACTCGGCCGCACGGTCGCCGAGCACGCCAAGCAAGTGAGCGCCGGAAACAGTCCGTTTGCGAGCGAGTAACGCGCCTGCGGTAGCGCCCCTGCGATAGTGCCCCTGTAAGTCGGGTCGTCTCGACTCGCATCGGGTTACCCTCGGTTCGCGTCGCTCCGAGTCGATCGACCCCACCGCGCTGGCGGGCGTCCGTCAGACGACGGTCTGCTCGTCGACGGTCCCGCAGCGTTTACACCTGCTCTTGCGACGCGGAACCTTCGAGAACTTTCGGTTCTTCTCGGACGTCGCGTCTCCGTGCCGCATCGTCTGTTCGATGGTCACTTCGTGCAGCGTGCGTTCGTCGCACGCCGAGCAGTACTCCCGTCTACCGTCGACGTGTGGCTCCGTTCTCGTACTCATCTGTCAGCGTTCGCTGTGTCGAAGTTCGGCGAAACGGGTGTGTAGCGGGTTGCCGACGTCGTCGAGAACTCCCCCCTCGTTCTCGACGGGGGTCGTCCGTTCGCTCGCGTACCACACCGAATGGGCCGTAAGGCGCGTCGGCAACCGTCTAAACTGCCACCGCACAGACGGATACACGAACTCCTTGTTGTGACAAGAGATACAAATTAGCTTCCGGAGGAGACGGTCGAGCGGCTGAGACGGTCGAGCGGCGAACTCGATGAGGAGACGGTCGGCGTTACTCGACGACACGGGAGAGGACGTCCATCAACTCCGCGACGCCCGCGTCGACGGTGTCTTCGTCCGGACCCAGTACCTCACCGGCGTCCGGGTCGTAGTCGAGAAGCCCGACATCGTCGAGTTTCGGGAGATGCAGGTGGTGAAGCGTGGACGCGAGTTGGTCGGAGTCGTCGGTGGCCACCTCATCCGATTCGATGCATCGTTCGGCGAGTTCGTTCGTCGAGACGACTTTCCGAGACCCCGAGTAGAGATACGAGAGCACCTGGCGTCGGACGGAGTCGCCGAAGATCTCGAACAGTTCCGTTTCCGAGCAGGGAAGCGTCTCACTCTGCGTTATCTTCGGCAAATAGTCACCATCAGATAAGATCTTGTCCGACATGGATGTAATTTACTCATCGAGACGGTTAGTGAGGCGGGTAGTTCCAACAAGGGACTTTTGCGCCGTCGATACGGGACGGCCGTCTACGGACCGTCGGCGTCCGACAGTATCTCCTCGAAGACGGCCTTCGTTCCGCGTCGAATCCGTTGCGAGAGCGCCTGTTGAGAGATTTCCAGCTGCGTCGACAGCTGTGAGAGCGTCGTCCGACTCGGGGTGTCGAAGTAGCCCTCTCGCAGCGCGAGCGAGATCGCCTCCCGCTGTTCGGCCGTGAGCGAATCGACGTTTCGACCGGAGGTTGAGTCGTCCAGGGGATAGATTCGACCAAGCGTGCAGCGAATCTCGTTGTCGAGGCAGAACTCGTGAAACGCCGACAACTCCTCGTGAGAGGGAAACAGAAGTTTCAGCCGCCACTGTCCATCGTCGCACCACCGCGCCCGCAGCGCCACCGCGTTGGCCTCGTCGAGACCGTAGAGAAAACCGTTCGACGGCGGTTCCCACCTCACCGCGTACAGCACTCGGTCGTCGAACCGTTCCAACGCGGTGTACTCGTCGACGGCGTCGCATCCGGCGAGTCGCCGCTCGAACCCGTCAACCTCACCGTGTCGGACCCAAAACAGCGGGCACGTCTCGTTGCCGAGCGAGACGATTCGCTCGAACTCGACGTGTAGTTCCCTCTCGTCGCTCAGCAGTTGTCCCAGAACGAAATCAGTAGATGGAAGTGAAATTTCAGCGATGACGGCCATCGGCGTAACAGATACGGGGGACCTAGATTTGCCTCAGCCTTGTTTGAACAAGAGTATTTTATCCTCGTCGGTTTGGTTTCGAAGCCGACGGTCAGATGGGACGTTCGCCGGCGAACAGTTCGGCGAGCAGCTGTTCGTTCCCGCGGCGGATACGCTGTGAGAGCGCCTGCTGGGTGATTCCCAGTTCGTCAGCGAGTTCCGTCAACGTCACGCGACTCGGCGAGTCGAAGTAGCCGCGCTGGTACGCCAGAAGCAGCGCCTCGCGCTGTTCCGGCGTCAGGTCGACGCGCTCGTCGCCGAGGTTCGCCTCGACCAGCGTCTGCACGCTGCCGAGCGTGTAGGGGATGTCGTTGCTCAGGAGGAAGTCGTGAAACGACGAGAGAGACTCGTGGGAGCGAAACAGGAGGCGGAAATTCCAACTCTGGTCGTCGGAGCCGTGCGCGCTGAGGATAACCGCGTTCGCCTTCGCCAGTCCGTCGACGAACCCGTACACTTCAGAGTCCCAGATCACCGAGTAGAGCGTTCGATCGTCGACGCGTTCGATGACGGTAAGTTCGTCGACGAACCGACTGGCCCGAACGCGCGATTCGAACGTCTCGAACTCCCCGCCCCACGCCCAGAAGATGGGCAACACCTGTCCGCCGGCGGGGACGAGACGCTCGAACTCGACGTGAAACTCGTCGTTCGCCGTAAGCAGCGTCCCCAGCGCGAACGAATCCGACGGAATGTAGATTTCGGTGACGACGGCCATTGTTCGGTCCGTTTTCAGATACGCAACCAGAATAGAAGAAAGCCGGGGCGCGACGGACGAGGCGACGGACGAAGCGTCCGTTCGGGTTCACAGAAACGACGACGGGACGGTGTCGACGGCAAGTCGGACGAGACGACGCCGCAGTCAACGTTCGGGAGGACGGACGTCGACGAGTCGCTCCTTCTGTCGACGCGAGAGCTGTTTTATCTCGTACTCGCGGCTCATGGCCGCGGACTTCGACGAGTACGACTCCGAGTGGACCAGTTCGACCGGCGTCCGTCCCCGCGTGTACTTCGCCCCGTCGCCCGCGTTGTGTTCGGCGACGCGTCGCCGTACGTCGGTCGTGTAGCCGGTGTAGTAACTGCCATCGGCGCACTCGACGACGTAGACGTAGTGCACGAGTCGACGCAGACGGCGACGACGCTAAACGGCGTCGGTCCGTCCCAGAAGGCTTCGCGTGGTGGTCATTGATTCGTTACCCGACAGTGGTTATGCATTGCGGGCGCGATGTCGTGCGACTTCCGCGATACCGGCGTTCGCCGAGCAAGCTGGACAGGCCATCAGACGCCCGTACTCGTCGGCAAACACCCGCGCGAAACGCTCGGACACGTGCGACCCGCAGTGGTCGCAGGTTGGCATTGTTCGGGTCCGGCATCCACCAGTCAGCCGGTGCCTCGCTGTACGTGACCGAGGCACATGAAGGTGTTGCGCACGTGCGCGCGGCCGACGAAGTCGAACCCTACGCCTCGCGAGCGCCACCGACAGCTCGCGCGATGAGACCGGCCTGCGCACCCGCGACGAACCCGGCATCGACGTTGACGACTGAGAGCACCGAACACGACTGGAGCATTCCCGCGAGCGCCGCCTCGCCCTCGCCGCCGAAGCCGTAGCCGACGGAGACGGGCAGCGCGATGACGGGCGCGTCGACCATCCCGGCAACGACGGTCGGGAGCGCCCCCTCGCGCCCGGCGGCGACGACGAGTACGTCGGCCGCGCGGAGTGCCTCGCGCTGATCGAGCACGCGGTCGATGTTGGCGACACCCACGTCTTCGATGCGGTCGACCGTCGCACCCATCTCCCGGAGCACCGTAGTCGCCTCGCCCGCGGCGGCGGCGTCGGAGGTTCCGGCGGTGACGACGGCCACCGTAGCGTCGAGCGACGGCCGCTCGTGGTCGGGCGTGCGCACGACGAGCGTCCGCGCGCGGTCGTCGGCGTCGACAATCGCGTCGGGGTACGCCTCCTCGACACGCGCGCAGACGGCCGCGACGTCCGCCTCGTCGGTTCGCGTGACGAGCGCTCGACCCGTAGTTTCGAGTGCCGTGAGCGCAAGAGACGCCGTCTCGTCGGGAGTCTTGCCGTCGGCGAGAATCGCCTCCGGCACGCCGCGTCGGTGCTCGCGGGCGGCGTCGAACCGCCCCGCGTCGGTACTGGCGTATCCGGACAATCGAGCCTCGGCCGCCGCCGGGGAGAGCTTCCCCGAGGCGACGGCTTCCAAAATGTCTCGCATGGCAGACGCTCGGCCCGCAGGGCACTCGTAGCTGTCGTTTCCGGTCCATCGACCCCGGAGTACTTAAATCCAACGGCGGATATGGACGCGAACACCCGCGAGGGGGGCTGACGGTGCGATTTGGGAAATCTTATTAATAAGGCCCCGGTAGCCTCGCCTGCATGGCAGACCTTATCGTCAAGGCAGCTGTTAAAGAAGCGCTCGATGACAAAAACGTCGCGTCGGACTTCTACGACGCGCTCGACGAGGAAGTCAAGGAGCTTCTCGACGACGCCGCCCGTCGCGCCGAGGCGAACGACCGAAAGACGGTCCAGCCGCGCGACCTCTAAGCCGGCGATCAACCCACAATTTTTTCGCGACTACAGCTGCCAGCGACAGCGTTCGCGGCCGAAATCGGCTAAACGGGGAGTGACTACGATGTCTCGACTCGCACGCTGTCCTCGGTGCCGACGTGTATCTCGTCGGCGAGTCCGACGAACAGGCCGTGTTCGACGACGCCCGGCACCGCCGAGAGCGTCCGCGACAGCGCCGCGCTATCCTGCACCTCGCCGAAGTCGCAGTCCAGTACCAGATTGCCGTTGTCGGTGACGACCGGCCCGTCCTTGCGGTCGGCCTCGCGGAGCGTCGGCTCGCCGCCGGCGTCGGCGACGGCGGCGGCGACCGTCGACCGCGCGTCGGGCAGTACCTCGACCGGAACCGGGTGTGAGAGCGTCTCGACGACTTTCGAAGGGTCGGCGACGACGACGAATCGGTCGGCGAACGCGTCGACCACCTTCTCGCGGGCGTGTGCCGCGCCGCCGCCCTTCACGAGGTCGAACCCTGCGACCTGGTCCGCGCCGTCGATGGCGAGGTCCACGGCGTCCACGTCGTCGAGCGTGACGAGCGGCACGCCGACCTCGCGGGCGAGCTCCCGCGAAGCGAACGACGTCGGTACGCCGCGCACGTCGAGTCCGGCGTCTACCTTCCGGCCGAGCGCGCGAATCGCGTGCGCCGCGGTGCTCCCCGTACCGAGACCGACGACCATCCCGTCGGTCACGAGGTCGGCCGCACTCTCGCCCGCGCGTCGCTTCGCCTCGTCGCTCCCGCCCGTCGTCTTCATGGGTGAGGCTTCGGCGACGGCAGCAAAAACGCTCCGGGGTTCGGTGCCAACGAATGTAGCTCGTTGGAGTGAGTTGCACGTAACAAACACTCCGGAAGGGGAGTCAGTCTTCGATACCGACAAGTAGTCAACCGTCTGACCTATATGGCCGGGCGCGAAAACACGGCTGGACAGTCAATGACCGACATCAGGACCGGATTCGTCACGCAGACACACACGGGCGACGTGACTGCCTCCGAAGCCGTCGAACAGGCCGACACGTTCGGCTTCGACTTTCTCGAACTGTACATGGACGGCGCGACCGAGCGCCGCAGACTGGACCGCGAATCGTTCGTCGACGCCGTCGAAGACGCAGACCTCGCTTTACTCGTCCACCTGCCGTTCGTCGACTTGGACCTCGGAACTCCGCGCGACGACGTTCGGGACGCCGCGCTGGCGGAACACCGCGCGTGTCTCGACGCGGCCGCGGAGATGGGCGCGGAGAAGGCCGTCCTCCACGCGAGTACGCACGCGACGTACCCCGAGTGGGACGCCGAGACGACCCACCCGCGGATGCTCGACGCGGTGCGCCAGTTGGACGACCACGGCGGAGAAGTTGGCGTCGAGGTGTGCGTCGAGAACCTCCCGGGCGTCTCGTTCACCGTCCACGAGTTCGACCGCGTCTTCGAGGAGACCGACGCGTCGATGACGTTCGACACGGGCCACGCCCGCGTCGACGGGATGGACGCCGATGCGTCAGCGGCCTTTTTAGACGACCACCGCGACCGCGTCTCGCACGTTCACGTCAACGACGCCCGCGGCGCGAAGGACGAACACGTCCCGACCGGGTCGGGCACCACGGAGTTCGAGGCGATTCTCGCGCCGCTTCTCGACGACTGGACGGGAACCGTCTCCGCGGAAGTGTACACGTTCGACGCCGACTACCTCGAACTCAGCAAACGAAAACTGGACGAGGTTCTCGCCTGAGAATGCGGGACGAGGGGTCGCCGCCCGAGGGAGTAGCGGGCGGACGCGACGCATTCGAGACGAGCGAAGCCGACGAGTGCGGCGACGCCGACGAGCGCGACGAGGCTGAAGAGTGCGGCGGGACTGGCGAAACGAGCGTAATCGACGAAACGAGCGATGAACGGGCCGGGAGTCGGACGGACAGTCGGAGTCGCCCCCGGCGGTTGCTCTACTACGTCTCGTTGTTCTTCGAGGCGGTCGCCGTCGCCGTCGTCGGTGCGGTCACGCGGCGCGTCGGCCGCGACGACTCGCTGTGGGTGTTCGGCGCGCGCGGCGGTACCGACTTCTGCGAGAACAGCAAGTATCTCTACCTCTCGGTCGCTGCCGACAAACCCGACGTGCGGCCCGTCTGGGTGACCAAAAATCGAGCGATCGTCCGCGAACTCCAGGCGCACGGTTACGAGGCGTACCACGCGTTCTCGCCGCGCGGTATCTGGCTGCAACTCCGCGCCGGAACCGTCTTTCTGACCCACAACCTCAAGGACGTGAACCGCTTCGCCGTCGGCGGCGCGACGCTCGTGATGCTGTGGCACGGCGTCCCACTGAAGCGCATCTCGTGGGACGCCGAACTGGCCGAACGCCCCCGACCCGTGCAGGCGCTCTCGCGCTACCTCTACGACCAGTACGACCTCGTCTCGCTCACCGGGTCGGGCGCGCGCGAGGCGTTTCGGACGGGATTCGGTCTCCCCGACGACAGACTGGTCGTGACGGGCTATCCGCGAACTGACGTGTTCTTCGAGTCGGTTCCGGGCGCGACGCTCTGCACCGACGAGACGGAGTTGGACCGAATCCGGCGACTCGCCGACGACCACGACGTGTGGCTCTACATGCCGACGTTCCGTGAGGACCCGTCGGCGCAGGCGTCCGAGCACGTCGACTTCGCGGCGCTCGACGCAGTGTTGGCCGAGCGCGACGCCTACCTCGTCGTCAAGCTCCACCCGAAGGAGCGACTGGACGCCGATCTCTCGGCGTTCGACCGCCTGCTCGAACTCCCCGCAGGCGTCGACGTGTATCCACTCCTGCCGGCGACGGACGGCCTGATTACCGACTACTCGTCGGTGCTGTTCGACTACCTGCTGCTCGACAGGCCGGTGATTCGATACGCGTACGACCTGGAGGTGTACCGCGCCGAGCGGGGGTTCTACTATGACTACGAGGAACTGTCGCCCGGCCCGACCGCGCGGGAGTTCGACGAACTACTCGACGCGCTGGCGACGGCGCTCGACGGCGACGACGACCACGCGGCCGAGCGTCGCGCCGTTCGCGACCGGTTCTTCGACGAGAACGGCGGCGGCTACGCTGACGCGGTGTACGAGGCGGTGAGAGAGCTACGTGGCTGACAGTCGACCGAAAGATAGAGAACAGCGTGCGAATGAGACCGGGTGTGAACCGGGATGGCGGGTCGTGGCGGCCGAAACGCTCCGGAGATATATTGTTATCTAGTAGAGGTATGTATATGAACGGAGATAGTTTGATGTACATGACGGTACACACTTCGAACACGAACGCATGGCACAGCTAGCAGGACAGGCAACGACGGTCGAAACGGAGGCTGACGTGTCGCTCATCGCTCACCGCGGGTTCGCGGGCGTCTACCCCGAGAACACGCGGGCGGCGTTCGGGCGCGCGGTCGGCGTCGATGTCGAAGGGACGACGATGACGCCGCAAGCCGACGTCGTCGAACTCGACGTGATGCCGACGGCGACGGGGGAAGTCGTCGTCTTCCACGACACCGAACTCGGCCGTCTGACGAACGCGCCGACGGCGCTGGCCGACCGGAAAGTGTGGGAGACGCCGTACGAGACACTCCGCAGATTTGACGTACTCGGTACGGGCGAGTCGGTGCCGCTGCTCGGCGAGATACTCGACCTGATTCCGCTGGACGTCGGCGTCAACGTCGAGTTAAAGAACCCCGGTGTCGAGGACGTTCACTACGGCGCGCTCGACGCCGGCGAACTCGACGCTCGGTGCGAGGTGTGGGAGCCGTTCGTCGAACGCACGCTCTCGGTTCTGGCCGACCACCCCCACGAGACGCTGGTGTCGTCGTTCCACGAGGGAGCGCTCGCCGCCGTCCGAGAACTGGACGCCTCGGTCCCCATCGCGACGGTGTTCTGGGACGATATCGAAGCGGGCTTTCGCACCGCCAGACGACACGACTGCGAAGTGCTGCACGTCCCGTGGAACATGGTGTACGGCACCGAACTGTTCAACGCCGACTACCACGCCGGACCGTTCGACCCGGTAGATCTCGTCGACATCGCCCACGAGGAGTGCCGTCGGGTCAACGCGTGGACCGTCGAGAGTTGGTATCAGGCGGACCAGCTCCGGCAGGCGGGCGTCGACGGAATCATCGCCGACTACCCGAACCTACTACACTACGGCTCGAAGCGGTCAGAACGCCCGAAGGCGACCGACGCGGCACCGGCGAACCAGCAGCCGAACTCGCCGGACACGTCGGTCCGGTGAATGGTCATCGACGACGTAGGTCGCTATTCGACGACTTACTTCTGCATTTTTAATTCCAACTAGTATTAATCCTCATTTATTGTCCCGGCCGTGGTACACACAGAGAATGACATTTCCGAATAGTGCAGTCATTCTCGCTGCGGGCATCGGTTCTCGACTCCGACCGATCACGCTTCGCAAGCCGAAGTGTAGCGTCACCGTCGACGGCACGCCGATTCTAGAGTACCAACTGCGCGCATACGCCGAGGCGGGTCTCGACGAGGTAGTCGTCGTCGCTGGTTATCTGAGCGAAAAGACGCGGGCGCTGGCCGAGAGCATCGCCGCCGACTACGAGGAGTTCTCGGTCACCGTCGTCGAAAACGAGGTGTACGCCAACACGGACAACATGTACTCGCTGTCGCTCGTCGAACCGCTCCTCGACGGCGAGTCGTTCTTCCTGAGCAACGGCGACGTGGTGTTCGAACCCGAGGTGGTCGAGCAACTAGCGGCCGTCGACGGCGACAGCGCCATCGCCTGCGACACCTCGCTGTTCTCCGAGGAGGCGATGAAGGTGACCGCCGACGAACGCGACTGCATCTCGGGCATCTCGAAGGAGCACACGAGTTCCGAAGCCCACGCGGTCTCCATTGACGTGTATCGGTTCTCCGAGACGTTCTCGGCGGCGTTGTTCGACGAGATAGAGCGCAGCGTCGAACAGCACGGCGAGTACGGCGGGTGGACCGAGCTCGCCATCGACCGACTGCTTCAGAGCGGCCGCTTCGACGTCGAACCCGTTGACATCGCGGGAGCGCGCTGGGTCGAAATCGACAACCTCGACGACCTCGCGGAGGCCGACCGGCGGTTCGCGTCGCTGGGCGACCTCGGCGAGAAGCGGGCGGTCTTCTTCGACCTCGACGGGACCGTCTACCTCGGCGACGAACTCATCGGCGGCGCGGCGGAAGTCGTCGCCGAACTCCGCGAGGCGGGCGTCGACGTGTTCTTCCTCTCGAACAACTCCTCGCGGTGGAAACCGGGCTACGTCGAGAAACTCCGGAAACTGGGCATCTCGGCGACGCCGGAGTCAGTCATCCTCTCGACGGACGGCGTCATCGACTACCTCGAATCGGTCGGCACCGACGAAACGTACGTCGTCGGCACCGAGGCGATGCGCGACGCCCTTCGTGAACGGGGGTTCGCCGCCGAGTCCGATGACCCGACGCACGTCGTCGTCGGCTTCGACACCGAACTCACCTACGAGAAAGTTCGCCGCGCGACGCTCGCGATCAACAACGGGGCCGAGTTCATACTCGCACACCCGGACGCGGTCTGTCCGACCGACGAGGGACCGATTCCCGACTGCGGTTCCATCGGCGCGCTGGTCGAGACGGCCGTCGGTCGCCCGCCGGCGCACGTCTTCGGCAAACCCAGTCCACAGATGCTCCTCCCGACGATGGAGGAGTACGGCTACGAACCCGAAGACGTGGTCGTCGTCGGCGACCGACTCGAAACCGAGCTCAGGATGGCCGACCGAATCGGCTGCGAGTCCGTCTGCCTGCTCACCGGCGACGCGGACCGCGCCGACGTCGAGGCAAGTGACATCGTCCCGTCGTTGGTCGCGCCGTCGATAGCGACGCTCTCGGAGTTCCTCTGAGGACTCGGCTCGTACCTGTAACGCTTTGGACGCCGGGTCCGTACCCTCGGTATGTCACGAACGGTCGTCATCGCCGGTGTCGGTCCCGGTCTCGGCGCGTCGGTCGCCAGACGCTTCGTCGACGAGGGCTGTCGAGTCGCGTTGTTCGCGCGGAGCGAGTCGTACATCGACGACCTCGCCGAAGAACTGAACGACGACGACGGGGACAACGGGGGCGAGGCGCTCGCAGTTCCGACGGATCTCGCTGACCCCGAATCGATAGAATCGGGGTTCGAGACCGTCCGGGAGGCGTTCGGTCCCGTCGACGTGCTCGTCAACCACGCCAGCGGCGGGTCGTGGAAAGGGCTGCTCGAACTCTCACTCGAGGAGTTCGAGCGGGCGCTCGACGTAAGCGCCCGCGGCGCGTTCCTCTGCTCGCAGGAGGCAGTCGGGGACATGCTCGACGGCGACGGCGGAACGGTCATCTTCACGGGCGCGACGTCGGCAGTTCGGGGTCGCGGCGGCGCGCTCGCGTTCTCGTCGGCGAAGTTCGCCGCCCGCGGGATGGCACAGTCGATGGCCAGAGAACTCGGACCGCGGGGGATTCACGTCGCACACGTCGTCATCGACGGCGGGATTCTGCCCCCGACTCGCGAAGTCGAGAGTCCCGAAAAGTATCTCGACCCCGACGCCATCACCGACAGCTACTGGCACCTCGTCGAACAGGACGAGAGCGCGTGGACGCTCGAACTCGACTTACGCCCGCACGTCGAGGAGTTCTAGCGCGTCGCGGGGTCGTTCAGCGCGGTTCGCCGGTGCTCGTGACCAGGGACGTGCCGATACTCGGCTCTGTGAGCGAACCGGAGTTCACGAAACAGATCCCGGCAGGACGCTCCGACCAACCCGAAGACGTCACCGACGTGGCGCTCTACCTCGCCAGCGACCTCTCGAACTCCGTCACCGCCGAGTCCATCGTCGTCGACGGCGGCCTGTCGAACACGCAGTGAGAATCGGCGGGGAAATTACACGGGTGGCGACCGAACGTGCCACCATGCTCGGTCGAACGAGGAGCGAAGTGGAGATCGCCGTCTCGTGGCTGCTGGTCGCCGCTCTGGTCGCGGTGGGCGTCGTGGGGCTCAGAAGCGGCGCGGACGCGACGACGACGTTCGCGTTCCTCTCGGCGCTGTTGGCCGCCGCTCCGGCGCTCCTCACTCGGGAGCGACGCGCAACACTTCCGTGGAGCGTCGTCGGACTGGCGGTCGTCGCGGCAGTCGGACAGCGGTTCACGCCGTTCGACGTCGTCTCGACGTATCTCTGGGTCGTCGCCGTGACGCTCATCCTCGTCGTCGATCTGGAGGCGTTCACCGAAGTGGAGATGTCGCCGCGGTTCTCGGCGGCGTTCGTCGCCACGACGACGATGGCAGTCGGCGCCGTCTGGACGGTGCTACGCTGGGCCTCGGACGCATTCTTCGGAACGTCGTACCTCGGCGGTGTCGACCCCGTAATGTGGGAACTCGTCGGCGCGACGGCCGTCGGCGTCATCGTCGGCGTCGTCTTCGAGTACGGCTTTCACGAGGCCGTCGACGAGGGCGTCGAGCGTCGCCTCGGCGGTGGTGAACGCCGATGACGGTGCTCACGGAGCGTCTCGGCATCCCGCCGGCCTACCAGCGCGGCACGGCGCGGCTGATGCAGGTCGTTTTGCTCGGTATCGCCGTATACGGGGTCGTCAGAGGACAGTTCGGACTCGTCGTCAACGGAACGCTTCCGCTCCTCATCACCTTTCTTCCGGGAGTACTGCGCCGCGACTACGGCTTGCCGATGAACGCTGGGTTGACGCTGTGGGTGACGACAGCGGTGTTCCTCCACACGCTCGGGATGATCGGCTTGTACGACGCCTTCGGCTGGTACGACCAACTGACGCACGTGCTCTCCGGCAGCGTCGTCGCCGGGTCCGGCTACGCGGTCACGCGGGCGCTCGAACTCCACTCCGACGAGGTTGAGTTCCCCGAGGAGTTCGTCTACGTCTACATGTTCATCTTCGTACTCGCGTTCGGCGTTTTATGGGAGATAATGGAGTTCTCGACGGAGGTGGCGGCGCGGGTGTTCGGCGGGCAGGCGTACCTGGCGATTCACGGCGTCCGCGACATCGCGCTGGATTTCGCCTCGAACGGCGCCGGGGCGGTGGTCGTCGCCCTGCTCGTCCGCGAGGTCAGAACTCGATTCCCGGCGGCGCTGGCCCGCGAGATGGACGAGTGAGAATCGAGATACGGCTGGAAGGCTCAGTCGAGACGGTCCAAGACAGCGTCGGGGTCGTACGAGAGCGTCAGCGTCCGCGAGCGGCCGCGTCCCTCGACGTTGGCGTAACTCGCCTCGATGACGCCGAGTTGGTCGAGTTTGTTGATTATCTCCGAGTAGCGCGTGTAGCCGAGTCCGGTGTCGGCGTGGAACGCCTCGAACACCTCGCCCGCCTGCTCGCCGTTGTGTTCGGCGAGCACCTCGACGAGCGCGCGCTCGGAGTCCGAGAGTCCGCGCAGACTGCGCGAAAGGTGAACGTACTTCGACTTGTCGTAGGCCTGCTCGACATCGTCGAGGGTGACCGTCCGACTGGCGCGCATCTCGGCGTTCAACCCCGCGCGGCGGAGTAAGTCGATGCCGACGCGCAGGTCACCGCTCTCAGCGGTGAGTTCCGCGACGCGGTCGAGCTCGGGGTCGCCGATGACGCCGTCGTGGAAGCCGAGACGGACGCGCTCGCGGAGGATGTCGACGATTTCGTCGATGTCGTAGACGGGGAAGTACACCTCTTCGGGCCGGAAGACGCTCTGGACGCGCGTGTCCAGCTCGTCCATGATGTCGAGCGAGAGATCCGAAGAGATGATGATGACGCCGATCCGGGCGCCGCTGTGCGCCTCGTGCGCGCGGAGCAGCGAGTACAGCGTGTCGGACGCCTCGTTCTCGTAGAACAGGTAGTTCACGTCGTCGAGCGTGACGACGAGCACGTCGTCCTCCTCGACCAGTCGGTCGGTGATCTGTCCGAAGAGTTTCTTGAAAGAGATTCCCGACGACGGGGGTTCGTACTCGAAGATGCTCTCGAAGAGGCGCGAGAAGACGGCGTAGCGCGTCGAGTCCACCTGACAGTTGACCCGAACAGTTCGCACGTCCGTCTGGCCGCGGAGCTCGCCGAACAGTTTCTGGACGGCCGTCGTCTTCCCGGTTCCCGGCGGGCCGCGAACCATCGTGTTAAGCGGGCGCGCGCCACGAACGGCCGGACGAAGCGCGTACTGCAGGCTCTGCAGTTGGCTCTCGCGGTGGTGGAACGTCTCTGGAACGTAATCGATCTCGAAGACGTGTTCGTCCCGGAACACCGTCTCGTCCCACGAGAGCATCCCCCCGTCGGGGTCGTCAGCCATCACTTTCACCACGCTTCGGCGGCTACTTAACCGTTTGCCAACCCCGGAGTGAAAGTGAAACTGGCCGCGACCCACCTCGAAAGCGGCTTCGACGACAGTTAGCCGAAAGAGAATGTCAGGCCGTCGGTCAGAACTTCTCCAGCAGACGCGCGTAGAATCCGCGCCGGGACACCGCTTCATCGCCGCGGCCGTTCGCCCGTTCGGCGTCGTCTCGGGCCTCGCCGGCCAACTTCTCGACGATGAGTTCGGGTGTCGAGCGCGCGAGGTGGCCTTTGACGGGCGAGCGGTTCACCCGGAGTTCGCCGTCGACGAGACCCACGGCTTCGATACCGTCGACGGCGACAGCGAAGTCGGCCGCTTCGCGGATCTCGTCGGCGAGGTGGGAGACGAACACGCCCGTCGTCCCCTGTTCGTCGAGCGCCTCCAGAATCCCGGCGATGATTCGGGCGCTCGCGCCGGGTTCAGTGATGCTCTCCAGTTCGTCGACGAGGACGAGGCGGCCGGACGCGCCGTGGGTGAGCGTCGCGAACTCGCGGAGCGTGCTCTCGAACGCGCCCGCGTCGAGCGTCCCCTGACTCTTCGCGTAGTAGTGCAGTTCGGAGACGCGTTCGAGGCGGGCACGCTCGGCCGGGACGGGAAGCCCCATCTGCCCGAGGATGACGATAACGGCGACCAGGTCGAGCGTCGACGTTTTCCCGCCGCTGTTGACGCCCGACAGCAACGTTACCCCGGAGACGCCGTAGTCGACGGGGTCGACTGCCTCGAACGGTACGTCCAGCAGGGGAGAACGGCCGCCCTCGAATTCGAACCCCGTCCCTCCAAATTTGGGGAGCACGCAGTCGAAGTCGTCGGCGAATCGGGCGACGGCGAGTTCCACGTCGAGTTCCAGCGCGTCGGCGACGAGCGTCTCGACGGGCTCTCTGAGCGCCGCGAGGTCGTCGGCGAGATCGGCTTTCAGCGTCGCTGCGCGCCGGTCGCGACCGGCTTTCAGTTCGGTTCGGAGGCGGGAGACGGCCTCCTCGTTGTGGCCGACCGGGAACGTGGGGTCGCCGCCGAAGACGCGTTCGGCGAGGTCGTACTCGCCTTCCTCCAGCGAGAGCGCGTCCGCGAGGTGTTCTCGGGCCGTCTCGACGGCGGTGTCGTACTCGTCGGCGAGTTCGCGCGAGAGGAGGCTGTCGACGCGCGCGCCCTGTTCGACCAGTGAGAGGAAGTCCTGGCCCTGGATGGTCACGTCCTGCTCGCTGATGGCGTTTCTGAGGTGATCGTTGGCCGCGGACTCGGCGGTCGAAACGGCGGCGTCGAGGTCGTCGACGGCGGCGGTCAGGCGGTCGAGTTCCTCGTCGCCGACGAGTTCGCCGCTCTCGTCGACGCGCGCCAGCGCGTCGCGGAGGTCGCCGGGCGGACAGGCCGGGTCGAGTCCGGCGGCCTCGTGGACCGCGACGGCCGCGAGCAGTCGCTCGCGGTTGGCGGCGAAGAAGGCCAAGAGGCGCTCGGGCACTATCTCCTCGGGGTGGTCGGCTGCGTCCGGGCGGACACGCACGTCGCCGTCGACGTCGACGCCCGCGAACGCCTCGTCGAGGGCGACGACTGTCGAGTACGATCGGGCGAGTTCGGCCAACCCCTGGGCGTCCTCGACGATTTCGACCGACAGTTCCGGAAACGCCGCTTTCGCCTCCGCGTACCGCTCGGCGTCGACCGTCGCGAGACAGCGCTCGCGGACCCGGAGGTTCGGCGGCGAACGGAGCGCCTCCACGTCGGCGAGGGCGTCGAGGACCGCCGGGTCGGTGGTGCGTTCGAGCGCCGACTCGACGAACGTGCGAACTTCCTCGATTCGCGACTCGGAGGCGGTCGGAAACAGCGTTTCGAGTCGCTTCTCTGCGTACTTTGTGACTGCGCGGTCTTGGAGCAGGCCGAGCACGTCGCGGTAAAGTTCGCGGGCGCGATCGGTCGCGAGAAAGTCGCCGTCGTCGCCGTGTTCCGCCTGGATGGCCGCCCGCGCGATGGCCGCTGCGCGACCCTCCGTGATTCCCGGAGCGCGCGATAGCGCCGCCACGTCGCCGTCTCTGAGCGCCCGCTCGGCGTCGTCGAGCTCGGCGAGCGACGCCGCCGTCTTCTCGCCGACGCCCGGGATGGCCTCGAACTCCATTCGGCCCCGATTACCGCGCCGGGTGATAAAAACGTTCGCGGAGCTACCCAACTCCGAGTGTCGGCGCTCAGTCGTCGCTGAAGTCGGCGTCCTCGAAGTTCTCGTTCGCCAGTTCGTCTACGAGGTCTTCGGTGTCGGATTTCGTCTCCTCATCGATATCGTCGATGGCGCCGACGCCGTGCCCGCCGCTCTTTGCCGTCTGGAGCGCACGCTTGTTCAGATTGCCGTCGGGGTCGACGACCGGGAGTTTGAGGTCGGTGAAGTTCTCCGGCGGAAATCCGGAGGTGGAGAGCAGAAAGTGGTCGGCTATCTCCGAGAGGTCGTCGGTGTCGAAATCGTTCTCCTGCGGCGCGTCCCACTCCTCCTCTGTCGTCCCCGAGAACTCTGGTTCGTGTAGCTCGTAGTCGGTCATGACTCCGCGAGAGTAGTCCGCGTCGAGCGTCTTCAGTAGTAGGTCCGCGGACGGGATTCGAGGCTCGTCGCCGACGTGCCGGGGACAACGGGCTTTTGACGTGGCGCGGCCAACGACGGTCATGGACCTCGATGCGAAAGTCGATGCGGTCATCGACGACCTCGCCGACCGCGACGGCGTCGTCGTCGCGTTTTCCGGCGGCGTCGATTCGAGCGTCGTCGCCGCGCTCGCGTACGACGCTCTCGGCGACGACGCGGTCGCCTGCACCGCCAAGAGCGAGACGCTTCCGGCCGAAGAGCTGGACGACTCGGTGCGCGTCGCCGACGAGATCGGCATCCGCCACGAGCTCGTGGAGTTCTCCGAACTCGACAACCCCGACTTCGTCGCCAACGACGGCGAGCGGTGCTACCACTGCCGGACGATGCGCCTCGGCAAGATGTACGAGACGGCCCGCGACCTCGGCATCGACACCGTCTGCGATGGGACGAACGCCTCCGACCCCGGTGAGGGCCACCGGCCGGGACTGCGCGCAGTGAAAGAACTCGAAGTGTTCTCGCCGCTTCTGGTCCACGACGTGACGAAGGTGGAGGTACGCGAAATCGCCGACCGGTACGGTCTCTCGGTCGCAGAGAAACCGTCGATGGCGTGTCTCTCCTCGCGAATTCCGACCGGACTCGAAGTGACCGAGGAGCGACTGACCCGCGTCGAGAAGGCCGAGCGACTGCTCCGGACGTGGGGCTTCTCGCAGTTCCGCGTCCGCGACCACGACGGTCTCGCGCGCATCGAAGTCGCCGAGTCGGAGTTCGAGCGGGCGCTCGACGCCGACTTCGTCCGCGCGGCGCGCGAGCATCTCTCGGACGTCGGGTTCGACCACGTGACGTTGGACCTCCACGGCTACGCCACGGGGAGCGTCAGTCCGGCGAACGACGCGTACGGCGAAAGTGGTGGGGACGACGAGGACGGCGCGGACGAACCGGTCGTCGCCGACGTGTTCGCACAGGAGTACCCCGTCGGCGAGGACGACTGAGTCAGTAGCGTCGTCAAGCACGGTCACGCATCGTCGAGCCGAAGGTCGTCGTCGCACGACCGAAACTGAGGTTCTCCGGATCGAGGTACCGCCGCGAGAAGGTCGCCTCCTCGTTACAGACAGTAGTTCCGACGCTCGCGGGGTTGAACTGCGCGAAGCGAGTAGGTGCCTCGCATGAAACAAACCGAGGCAATAGAAGTCGACGCGCCGCCGAAAGCCGTGTGGCGCGTGCTTACCAACTTCGACGAGTACGAGGCGTGGAACCCGGCGCTCAGCATCGACGGGCGACCGAAGCAGGGTTCGAAGCTCTCGGTGAAGCTTCACCCGAAAGGCATCTCGCCGATGCAGTTCCACGCGAAAGTGACCGCGGTGAAACCCAATCGACGCATCCACTGGCGGGCACGCTCGCCGATTCCCGGCGCGTACGCCGTCGACCACGAGTTCAGGCTGAAGCCGCTCTCGCCAGGACGGACACGTCTCGAACAGACAGCGAACGTCCGGGGCGCGGCGACGGCGGTGCTCCCCGAACGCGGCGCGCTCGACGACGGGTTACGCGGGATGAACGACGCGCTCAAGCGGCGCGCGGAGTCGCAGTCGAAGTAAGGCAGAGAAGGCCGAGATGTCGAAAAAGCGTCCGGGCGGGACAGGGGTGTCAGTTGCCGGTCCAGCGAAGCAGCGCCAGCGTCCCCTCGAAGAGGAATATCATCGTGACGGCGACGATGATCGGTGCCATCCCCGTCGGGTCCGGCGTCGCGATGAAGGAGATACCGGCGAACGCGCCCCAAAAGAGGAGGCGCTTGTCCTCCATCCAGAGACGGGTGACGAGGTTCATCATCACCGCGAGCATGATGAACAGCGGAATCTGGAACACGATGGACATGTACGCGGTCAGCAGGACGATGAGGTTGAACGTGTCCTTCAGCGCGAAGGCGACCTCGACGGCCCTCGTCGTGTACACCGTGAAGTAGTCGAAGACGAACGGGAGGACGAGGAAGTGCGAGAACGCCGCGCCGACGACGGCGAGGACGAGACTCGTGGGAATTGCCGCGAGGTAGTAGCGGCGCTCTCGCGGATAGAGACCGGGGCGCATGAACCGGTACGTCTCGTAGACGAAGATGGGGAGGCCGACGATGACGCCCGCGAGTCCGGCCACCTTCAGTTCCGTGAGGATGAGTTCGAGCGGTCCGTAGACGTGTGGGCGGTTCTGCGCGGGGTTCGGGATGTACGACCCCCAGAGGTAGTTGACGAGGTCGGCGGCGAACGGGTACGCGACGAGCGTCGCGATGCCGCCGAAGAGGAAGACGACGCCGAGTCGGCGCATCATCTCCTCGATGTGTTCGGTGAGCGGCATCTCCTGGTCCGACGCCGGACCGTCGCCGAAGATGCCGCCGTCGTCGACGTGTTGCTCGTCCGGCGCGGGAGACACGGTGTCGTCGGTCTCCGGTGTCGCAACGTCGGCGTCAGCCGTCTCTGATGACTCGACAGTGGAGTCCGTGGACACCTCGGAGAAGCCGGGCGTCGAGTTCGCTTCCTCGCCCATTCATCTCCACTACGTTCCGGTGACGTTATAGGCCTTTTTCATCTGCGCGTCGCCGAGTCGGTGAGAAAAGATTGATAACCGCGAGAAGGCTTGCTACGGGTATGTCTAGCGCGCTCGACGAGGATACCCGCCAGACGCTCTCGGAGGGGCGGGAAGCGGCCGGCGCGATGTTGCGGTCGGCCCAGAAAGACCTCCAGAAGGTATTCATCGTCTTTCTCATCGGTTTTCTCGGGACGTTCTACGCGCTCCAACTGTGGGTCTGGGAGTTCCTGAAGAACGTCACGGAGGCGCGGATGAATGCCGCGACTGCCGAGAACGTCCGTTTCATCGCGCAGACGCCGTTCGACGTCATCCTCCTGCAGGGGAAGATAAGCATCGTCGCCGGCATAATCGTCGCGCTGCCGATATTCGTCTTCTTCTCGCGCGACGCGCTCCGAGAGCGCGGCGCGTGGCCACAGTCGCCCGTCAGTCTGTGGAAGCTCGTCGTCCTCGGACTGATGGCGGCGGCGCTGTTCTTCGCTGGTCTGGTGTACGGCTACTCGCTGTTCTTCCCGATAATGTTCAAGTTCCTCGCGGGCAACGCCATCTCTGTCGGCTTCGCCCCGCGCTACTCCATCGTGAAGTGGGCGCAGTTTATCTTCCTGCTCACGCTCTCGTTCGGCTTCGCGGCCCAGATGCCGCTGGCTATCACGGGGCTGTCGTACAGCGGTATCGTCCGGTACGAGACGTTCCGCGACAAGTGGCGGCACGCGGTCGTGCTCATCTTCGTTTTCGGCGCGTTCTTCTCGCCACCAGACCCGTTCACCCAGATTATGTGGGCCGTCCCGCTTCTGGTGCTCTACGGCGCGAGCCTCTACCTCGCGAAAGTCGTCGTCACCGCCAAGCGCGGAAGCCAGCAGATAAACCTCCGGCGGACCGTCCGCTCGCAGTGGAACGTCGTCCTCGGGTTCGCGGTACTGTTCGCCGGGACCGTCAACGCGTTCTACAGCTACGGCGGCGTCGACCGGTTGAACCGAGCGCTGGCGTGGCTCGGTAGCAGTTACCGCGTGGTGCCGGTCGCCGAACAGCTCCCGTACGCTGGGGAGACGACGATCCTCGTCTACTCCGCCGTCGCGGGCGCCGTCGGCCTGACTCTCGGCATGCTGTACGGCGTCTACCGCGACATCGAAGCGACCGCCGGATCGCAAGTGGGCGGCCGAGCGGGAGAGCCAGCGGCCATCGACCTCACGGAACTTGACGCGGCGGGCGTCCGCGCGGCCCCGCCGGAGGCGTTCGCCGATCTCACCGAAGACGAGGCGATGGCCCACGCCGGCGCCGCCATCGACAACGACGACAACGCGAAGGCGCAGGCCATCCTCGACCGCTTCGACGAGGCCGAGGCGACCCGCGACGAGGAGCCGGAGAGCCAAGACGGCGTCAGCGTCGTCAACGACGACGTGGGTGACAGAGCGTCGAGAGCCAGCGGCACGCTGTTGGAGGGACTCACCGACGGCGAGCGCGACGAGGACGACATCGGCGGCTACTACAAGGACGTGGCGTTCATCCTCGACAGCCTCCGCTCGCGGTCGTTCCTCATCATCGGTTGGTTCATGCTCGTCCTCGCGGGCACGTTCGCGTGGCTGTACAGCGGGGGTATCGGCGATATCTACGAGGGCTTCCTCTCGCAGATGCCCGCCGCCTTCGACATCGACCAGGTGAACGTCATCACGCTGCACCCCGTGGAGGCGCTCATCTTCGAGGTGAAGTTCTCGACGCTCGTCGCCGTCATCGCGACGCTGCCGCTCCTGGCGTACTTCGCGTGGCCCGCCCTCCGCGACCGGAACCTCGTCCGCGGCCACCGCAGCGTCATCTTCGGCTGGGCCGGCGTGCTCCTCGCCGGCCTCCTCGGCGGTCTCTACCTCGGGTACAACTACATCGCCCCGGCAGTCATCTCGTATCTGGCCGCCGACGCGCTGGCGGCGAACGTCGTCATCAGCTACCAGATCACGGATTTCTTCTGGCTCATCTTCTTCACCACCGCCGGTATCGGCATCCTCGCGGACATCCCGGTGTTGATGGTGTTGCTCAACACCATCGGTCTCTCGTACCGCCGGATGCGCGGGCGCTGGCGGGAGGTCACCGTCGGACTTCTCACCGTCGCGGCGCTGTTCACCCCGGCGGACATCATCACGATGTTCATGGTAACGATTCCGCTGATGGTCGCCTACGGCATCGGCATCGCCCTGCTGTTCGTGCTGACGCTCGGCGGGCGGCGCGACCTCGCCCCCGCACCCGGAACGAGCGACGCCTGAGCGGGGATCGACGCCCAAGGAGCCCCGAGACGCCCGAAGCGGCCCCGAACGCCTTCGGGGGTCGACGCCGAGTCTCCCGAGAGGCGGTGACGAAACTGGCCGCCGCTGTCCGATTCTGTCGACGAGCGGTCGGCGAAACTGTAACACGTAAGTGGCCGCCTTCGATATGGCGGGTATGGCCAAGATAAGCGTCGAGGTTCCCGACGAGTTGCTCGCGGACCTCGACGAACACGTCGGCGACGACAGGAAGTTCGTCAACCGCAGCGACGCCATCCGGGCGTCGATTCGCAAGACACTGGACCTCCTCGACGAGATAGACGACCGGCACGGCCGGTTGGAGGACGAGAAAACCGACGCGTCGGCGAGCGACGAGACGAGGAACGACCGTGCGTGAGTCGCGCCTCGCGACGGGCGAAGTCGCGCTCGTCGGCCTGTTCGTCACGGCGCTCGTCACTGCGCAGTTGACCGCGGCGAAACTGCTCGCGTTCGACCTCCCGGCGTCGCTGCCGGTCGTCGGCGACAGCCTCGCGCTCCCCGGCGCGGCGCTGGCGTACGCGCTGACGTTCTTCGCCTCCGACTGCTACTCGGAACTCTACGGACGGGAGGCGGCCCAGCGGATGGTGAACGTCGGCTTCGCGATGAACCTCGTCGTGCTCGCGCTTCTCGCCGGCACCATCGCCGCACCCGCGCTCGACCCCGCGTTCGGCGGCCAGTTCGCGGCCGTACTCGCCCCGAGCGCGAACATCGTCCTCGGCAGCCTCGTCGCATACCTCGTGAGCCAGAACTGGGACGTGATCGTGTTCCACCGTATCCGCGAGGCGACCAGCGGCGACCACCTCTGGTTTCGCAACGTCACGTCGACGGCGACGAGTCAGGCGCTCGACACCGTGTTGTTCGTCACTGTCGGCTTCCTCGTCGCCCCGGCGGTGCTGGGCATCGGCGAGGCAACTCCCGTGCCCGTCGTAATCTCGCTCGTCGTCGGTCAGTACATCCTGAAACTGCTCATCGCCGTGGCGGACACGCCGTTCGTCTACGCCGTTGTCGGACTTCTCCGGCAGTCTACGGACGGCGACCGAGATCAGGTGTCGGCGTAGAGACGCGCAAAGACGAACGCGTCGCCACCCGAGACTATCTCACGGGACGGAGTCGACACTTATCATTGATAGTGGCTAACGGGAGTCATGGAGAGTACGCGTCGTATTCGACTCACAGAGAGCGACTGGATGGAGGGCGGCATCCACTGTCCGAACTGCAACCAGTATCTGTCGTTCGGCGACGTCGTCGCTGTCGGCCGGTGCCACGGGCGGGCCCGGCCAGGTAAAACGTGTCGCACCGAGTTGGCGCTGGACCTCGTCCTGCAGTGAGCGGCTGACGCACCGGAGGACGACCCGGACGAGCTACGCGCCGTCAGTCGATTCGCTCGGCGAAGCCGAATTTCGGCTTGACGTCGGTGACGCGGACGCGGACCGTCTCGCCCTCCTCGGCGCCGGCGACAAACAGGGTGAACCCCTCAACTCGGGCGATGCCGTCGCCCTCGTTCCCGACGTCGGTGATTTCCACGTCGAGTTCGTCGCCGACGCCGACGGGCGCGGTGATGCGACCCTTGGCGACGAGGTAGAGTTCGGAGGACTGCTTCCGCGAGGCCTCCGGACGAACCTCGCGGACGTACTGGAACTCGGGTTCGATGTCGGCTTTGAGGTCCTGGAGATCCTGCCCGTCGAACACCTTCACGGCGAAGTCGCCGCCGGCGTCGAGCACGTCCATCGCCACCTCGAACGCCTGACGAGCGAGATATACGGAGCGGGCGTGGTCGAGCGAGTACTCGCCGGTCATGTTCGGCGCCATGTCCGAGAGGACGACATCCGCGCCGTCCTCGCCGACGATCTCGAGCAATTTTTCCTTCGTCTCCGCCTCAGTCATGTCGCCGCGAATCGTCTCGACGTTGTCGGCGTCCAGCGATTTGATCCGCTGGAGGTCGACACCGACGACCGTCCCCTCGGGACCGACCTCCTCGGCGGCGACCTGCAGCCACCCGCCGGGGGCGGCCCCCAGGTCGACGACCGACGCCCCCCGGTCGAGGAGGTTCGCCGTCTCGTCGAGCTGCTGGAGTTTGTAGGCCGAGCGGGCGCGGTAGCCCTGCTGTTTGGCCTTGTTGTAGTATTCGTCTTTGCGCGCCATTTGCCGGGAGTTGCGCGCGAAGCCGGTAAACGCCTTCGTTCGGGGGCGAGGGAGTCGACGACTCGACTCCTCGGGTTCGACTCCTCGACTACTCGATGCGCAGTTCGTCGTCCTCGGGAACGTCGTCGGCGTTCCATGCGATGGAGAAGTCGACGCGTTCGCGGGTGCCGGCCTCCATCAGCGACGAGTCGGAGTCGACGGCGACGTCAAAGGAGACGGTCTCCGGCGGGTTGATGGTCGCGCTGTCGTTGCCGACGAGGAACGTCACTTTGCGGTAGTCCGTCGCCGAGTGTGGTCGGTCGGAGCCGGTGGCGTCTGCGGCGTCGGCGGTACCGACGGTGTTGACGTCGGCGGTGTCGGTGGCATCCGGCGAATCAGCGGCGTCCGCTGTCTCGTCCGGTGTCGTCGAAACCGTGTCTGTCGGCGGCGTGCGCGTCGACTCGGTGTTCGTCTTCGTTGTCCGCGTATCGGTCGTTCGACCGGTCGTGTCGGGTCCCTGTGCCTCGCCTTCGCGCTGTCGAGCGGTCGTGTCGTCCTTTCGGTCGAGTTCGTCCGCGAACTCGCGGAGATACGCAGCGACCTCCGCACGCGACAGCTGCCGCGACGTTTCGAGTTCCGGCATGGTGTGAATCAGATACCAGAGACAGACAGACAGTTCGATTGCTTGCGTACGCAGGCGCTACTGAAGCGTCTCGGCGACGGTCAGGTGCTCTCGACCGGACCGCACCTTATCGGCCATCTCGTCGTCTCGCGTCGTCTCGACGGCCTCATGCGCGCACGCGCACGCACTAAACCACGGGTATTTTTAATACCCCTCTCGTACGTCGCCACATATGTTTCAGGCCATCGTGAGCGCGTCGACACTCAGGGACGCGCTCGATTCCGTGAGCGTGCTGGTCGACGAGTGCAAAATTCGACTCAACGAGGACGAACTCGCCATCCGGGCCGTCGACCCCGCGAACGTGGGGATGGTCGACCTCTCGCTCGACGCCGCGGCGTTCGAGTCCTACGAGGCCGACGGCGGCGTCATCGGCGTCAACCTCTCTCGGCTGGAGGACATCGCCGGGATGGCGAACTCGGGCGACCTCGTCCACCTCGAACTCGACGAGGAGACGCGAAAGCTCCACATCCAGATAGAGGGCCTCTCCTACACGCTCGCGCTCATCGACCCCGACTCCATCCGACAAGAACCGGACATCCCGGATCTGGACCTCCCGGCGACCATCGTCGTCGAGGGGACCCACCTCGACCGCGGTATCAAAGCCGCCGACATGGTGTCGGACCACATCGGCCTCCGCGTCGACGAGGACGCCGAGACGTTCCACATCGAAGCGCAGGGCGACACCGACGACGTGGACCTCGAACTCGGCCGCGACGACCTCATCGACCTCGCCGCCGGTCCGGCCGATTCGCTGTTCAGCCTCGACTACCTCAAGGACATGAACAAGGCGATTCCCTCCGACGCCGAGGTCACCGTCGAACTCGGCGAGGAGTTCCCGGTGAAGCTTCACTACGAATTCGCTGAGGGTATGGGTCACGTGACGTACATGCTCGCGCCGCGCATCCAGAGCGACTGAGCGCCCGCCTCTCGCCTCTCGCGGTTTTCTCCTCGTTTCGGCCGTCGCTTCGGTACCGATCACCGCTCATATCTGTTCCCTCTCTCTGATCTATCACCTCTCATCCACTACCCCTCTCACCAGTCGCCACCCTCATCTGTCACTACCCTCGCCACCGTCGGTTTCGCTCGGCGGGAGCGGGCCTTCTGCCGCGTCAACGTCTGCCGACGCGTCGAATCTCCTCCGGGCGATACCCAGGAGTATCGCCAGAATCGGCAGCACAAGCAGCGCGCCCGCGACGAACGGCGACCAGTAAGTGAAGACGTACAGCGCCGCCATCGCGGGCGGACCGACGGTGCGGCCCAAGCTCCCGGCCCCCTGCGTGACGCCGAACGCACTTCCTTGGGTCTCTGCACTCGTCGCCTTCGAGACGAGCGTCGTCAGCGCGACGTTCAGCAGACTGTTGCCGAGCGAGAGCAGCGCGAGGACCACGAGTAGGGCTAGGAGCGCCGGTGTGAGATACGCCGGGCCGCCGAGCGCCGGGAGCAGACCGCCGAGTTCGGGCGAGAACGGAATCGCCGCGAGCGCGACGAGCAGAATCACCGCGCCGGCGACGGCGATGGACGAGTCGCGGTAGCGCCGCGAGAGACGCCCGACGAGCAGGCCCTGGTTGAACACGCCCAGCACACCGATGTAGGTGAGCAGGAACGCGGTCTGCGTCTCCTGATAGCCGTAGACGTCGGCCGCGAAGGGGATGAACATCACCTGGATGCCCGAGAAGGCGACGGAGACGAGGAAAAATGCGACGACGAGTCCGCGGAGCCTCGGGTCGCGGAGCGCGTCGGCGAACTGCGAGACAAGCGTCGTTCGCGGGGCGGTGCCGCGGCTCCGTGCCGGTTCTTCGAGGAACGCAGCGGCGAAAGCGAGACTCGTCAGACTGAGTCCGGCGGCGGCGAAACTCGGCAGTGAGAACGGCGTCGCGGGGACGAACGCCGGGAACACGTCCCGGGCGACGGCGACGACAGCGTCGCTGGCGAACAGGCCGCCGATGGCAGGACCGAAGACGAAGCCGAGTGCGAACGACGCGCCGACGAGACCCAGCGCCTCGGCGCGGCGCTCCGCGGGTGTGATGTCGGCGATGTACGCCTGCGCGGCGGCGATGTTTCCGCCCATCGCTCCGGCGACCATCCGGGAGACAAACAGCACAGCAACGCCCGCGGCGACGCCGAACAGCGAGGAGAACTCCGCCGCGAGGCCGAAGATGGTCCACGCGACGGCGCTGCCGGCCAGCGAGAGCATGATGACCGGGCGGCGACCTCGCTGGTCGGAGAGGCGGCCGAGAAACGGCGCGAAGCCGAACTGCATCACCGAGTAGGAGGCGGCGAGCAGGCCGATAAACACGTCGCTGACGCCGAAGCTCCGGACGTAGAACGGCAGAATAGGGATGACCACCCCGAAACCGAGCAGGTCGACGAAGACGACGGCGACGACGGTGGCGAGCGCCCGTCGCGGATTCCGAACGGCGTCTGTCGCCGTCGCTGACCGAGGTGTACTCATTGTGGGGAGAGTGGGTCTCTTCGGGCCTAACTCTATCGTGGCCGGGAATCCGAAGAGCCGGGAGGTTCGAGCGCGGCCGAGCTACTCAGCCGTGCCGCTCGATGACGTGCTTGGCTGCTTGAGCTTTCTCCTTCCAGCCGTAGCCTGCCTCGTAGACGTGGCGCTTGCTCTCGACGAGCTGTTCGGGCGATGCCTCCTCGAAGCCGCCGCGGTCCCACGTGCCGCTCTCGCGGAGCCACGCAACGACGTTCTCCTTCGTCTCGGCCCACGAGAGGCCGACCATCTCGTACCAGGCAATCATCGCGAAGACGGCGTTGTCGTGACAGCCGGGGTAGCTCCCCTTTCGATAGATGGTCAGCATGGGTTCGCGAGTTGGCTCAGACACCATCTCCTTGTACTCGGCGGCGGTGAGCAGTTCGAGGCGGCCGTCTTCTTCCTGCAGTCGTTCGTCGTACTTCAGGCGGTCGAGCGCGGCGACGTGCAGCGGTCCCCACTCGCCGTGGACGGCGTCGGGGAGGTCATCCTCGCGTTTCGGTCCCGCGGAGAGCAGCGAGACGATGTCGGTGTAGGCTTTCTCCACCTCGGGCCACGCCGTGCCCTCGAACCGGCAGTCGGCGTCGTGGAGGCTGTTGGTGGTGAGACAGCCCGGACAGGGGTAGTCGAAGCGTGGCACGGTCTGGAGCGTGTTTTTCGGTCGGTGGTCTTAGGTTTCGCGGTTGGCGGTTGCGTGAGATGGGTTTGAACGGCGCGCAAGTGTAGAAGGAATCGAGCAGGAGGAAATCGGGCAGGAGACCTCGACTGCCGGGCGCACCGAGACGACCGCACCGCCGCCTCAGCCCTCCCCAGCCTCGTCGGCGACACGAGCGTCGCCGACTCTCTCGCACGCCTCTCGCGCCGGGAGAGCGTTGCTCTCCCGAGCCTGCACTTCATTTCGTTGCGCAGACGCCGACGAGACGGCGCGCCGACGCGCGTCGGAGGGCAGTTCCGTCCGCCCGACAGATGCGCGAGGGCAACTGAACGAGCGCCACGGCGCGAGCGAAGGAGTCGGCTGGGGAGGGTGAGGCGTCTCGGTGCGCCCGGCAGCAGGAGTCTACTTCGGACCGTCCTCTCGACGCTCCGCTTCTAACGCTCACCCGAGCCCGCCAGCCAACCGCCGTATTTATCCATACCTACCGAAAACCGTACGCTCCATGAACGCGCGCCACGCCCGCTACCCGTTCTTTGCGGCCGCCAGGGAGGCCGTCGGCGAGTCGGACGTGGAACTCGGTGAACTCGTCACCACCGACGACCCCGCCGTCTCCCGCGGCCTCGAACGCGTCGAGCGCGCGCTGATGGCCGGCACCGTCGAGAGCGAGACGCCCGGCGAGTGGTCGACCCGCGACGAACTGCTCTCCTACCCCGTCGCGCGAATCCTCGTCTCGCTCATCGACGCCCCCGCCGCCGTCCGCAAGTACGCCCACGCGGAGGCGACGACAGCGTACGAGCGCTTCACGGAGGATTTCGTGGCGGACGACGACGGTCTCAAGAGCACCGGAACGACCACCGTCGAGCTCGACGACTTCCTCGTCGAGTTCGGCTTGACCGACGACGTACGGCCCGAGGACGGCGCGCAGGCGACGTCGGCGCGGACTCGCAAAACCGACGCCTACCGCGTCGCGCTCGGGACGTATCTCACGCTCTCGACCCCCGACTGGGGCGAGAACTGGCGGCTCGTCAACCGGGAAGTCGCCGACGGCGAGGTCCGAATCGTCCGCGAGGAACTGTACGAACTGCTCCGCGAGGCGGTGCGCCGTCGGGTGGCCGAGGGGCTTCCGTTCGTCGTCGGCGACGACGCCATCGCCGAGGCGCTCGACGCGGAGATCGACTCGCTGCGGGGACTGCTGGCCGACCGGAAGCCCGTCGGGCGCATCGACACCGTCGTTCCCGAGCTCTTTCCGCCGTGCATGAAACACCTGCTCGAACGCGCTGGGCGCGGCGCGGAGTTAGACCACCACTCGCGGTTCGCGCTCACCGCCTTCCTCACGGGCATCGGGATGGACACCGACGAGATCGTCGCCGTCTACCGCGAGACGGCGCTCGACGAGGAGGAGATTCGCTACCAGACGGAGTATCTCCGCGACGACGCGGGGACGCAGTACGCGCCGCCGTCGTGCGCGACGATGGCCGCCTACGACGACTGCGTGAACAGAGACGAGCGCTGCGAGACGATTACGCACCCGATGGCGTACTACGCGCGGGCGCTTGACGACGACGGCGAGAGCGGGGCGCGCGGGACGAACACCGCCGACTGATTCCTCTGGACGGACGAGAGACCGAGCGGGAGACGGCGTCGCCGCCTACCGCGAGAGAAAGACGCCGACGAGAGCCATCAGCACGACGAACAGCGCGATACTTGCGACGAGCGCGAGTCCGCCGGTCGGGTCGAGGTTCGAGCCGCCGTAGTTCGTGCCGATCACGACGACGGCGACGATGAAGAGGCTGACGGCGACAACGGAGACGACGATTTCACGCAGCGTCTCCCCATCGAGTTCCATGGCGCTGGCTTCCCGCGAACGGAGTAAAACATCTTCGATGCCGTTCTCCCGGAGCGCGCGCCGGTCGGTCCCGCTTCGGGTCCCGAAACGCCCCCGAAACGCCGCCGGTTTTGACCACCCAATTTTGCCGAATTCTGGCGTTTCGAACGCACTAGCCGAAGGTTTAGGTACGTTCGGACCCTCTCTATATCCACGGGGAGTGCCGCCCACGCCCCAGTGAATAACTCATGACGCACTCACGAAACGCACTCGCGTCATCCGCGACCCGAAAGACCACACTGCCAGCTGACGGCTACGAGGGTCGGTCGCTGCGTGCCCGCGCCGACCCGATGGCCGTCCGACCGCTCCGCGACCGCCGCTACGTCGTCGAGACCGACAGCGGAACGTACGTCGTCGACCTCGAAGCGCGGTCGTGCACCTGTCCCGACTACGCCATCCGTGGCGCGCGCTGCAAACACCTGCGCCGCGTCGCCATCGAGGTGAACGAACGACGCCAACCCGCGCCTACCGAACGGCGCTCCGTCTGCGCTGTCTGCGGCCGCCGGGTGTTCGTCCCGTTCGAGGCGACCGGCCCGCAACTCTGCGCCGACCACGACTTCGAGAGCGGCGAGTTCGTCCGCGACCGCGAGAGCGGGTCGGCGCTCGTCGTCACCAACGTCGTCCACCGCCGGGCCGACGAAGTCGTCGTCGAGGACGGCGCCGGCCGCACCGTCGCCGACTACGAGACCAACGCCGACTACGGCGACCACGAACCCGTGGTCGAGGCTGTCTACCTCGGTTCCGTTCGGGCCGTCGACGGCGAACTAGAGTTCGACCGCGCTCGCCGGTACAGTTTCCCGGCGTCGCGACTCCGCCATGTCGACCGCGAGCAGACCGACCGACCGCGACCCGACGGCTTCCAGTCGCAGCTGCCGCTCGCGGAAGCGTAGCTGCGGTAGCGATGCGACTTCTGTCCCCACTCGTACCCGACCGAGAGAGTTGAATCGCTGGCGTTCCCACCCGTCGAGAGAGCCGAGTCCAGCGAGACGCTGGCGGTACCTACTCTGTCAGCGGTCGCACGAGTTGTGATCGAGTGCCGTCGGGCAGTCACTCGCCTCGTAGAACGACACCGGTCCATACCCTACACCGACCTCGTGGATCCCTATCTTCTTGCAAACCTGTCCGTTCTCGTCCCACGTGATGGCGTGCCACGTATCGTCCTCCGGAAGACGGACAGCCATCTGGTAGGACCACGCCGACCGTGGCCAGTCGCACGGCAGATGAATCTGTTCGCCCGGTCGTAAGTCGACTGTCGAGCGAAAAACCTTCTCGCCGTTCGCATCCAGCCGAAGGTCTACGCTGACCGACTCTGACCGCCGACTGACAACCCGAACGTCGTAGAGACGAGTCCGGAAGAAAAGCGAGCTCAAACCGAGTAGTCCGGCACTACCGATGACGCCGCTCGCTTTGAGAACTGTTCGTCTCTGAGGCATACGAATATAATACAGTAATCTACCGCTAAGTCATATAACAATTGTGACCTGTCGAAACGATTCCGTCTTGCCGACGGTTGAGAGAAAGGTACGCCGAGATAACCCGTCGAACTGTCGAACCGAAAGCGACAGCAACGAGAAAGAGAGAACGAAAAGAAAACCCCGAGCGCGTCGAGCAACCCCCAATCAGGATTCGGCGTCGCCGAGCGTCGTCTTCGCCGACTCGCCGACGAACTCCGCGAAGTCCTCGCCGTCGGCCAGCGCCGTCTCCTTCTTCACTCGATAGTTTCCGCCGTCGGTGACGTAGAGGTCGCCGGGGTGGAAGAAGTACCAGTCCTCGCGGTCGAAGCGGACTGCAATGCGCGCTTTCGCGCCGAAGTTTC
This sequence comes from Haloprofundus salilacus, assembly GCF_020150815.1. NCBI lineage: Archaea > Methanobacteriati > Methanobacteriota > Halobacteria > Halobacteriales > Haloferacaceae > Haloprofundus > Haloprofundus salilacus. The sequence continues at coordinate 2,758,456 of NZ_CP083723.1, forward strand.
GGGCGAAGAAGATGAGTGCCTCGACCTCCTCGCCGGTGAGATAGATGGGGTCGCCCGCGCTCGACTTCGCCTCGATGGCGTAGAACAGGTCGCCGTTGCCGGCGAGTACGTCGGGGAGTTCGCGGGTCGTCGCGCCGCCGCTCGCGGGCGCGCGCATCACCGCGAAGCCCGCCTCGTCGAGTCTGTTGACGAGTTCGCGCTCGCGACGGTCACCTTTCGCGTTAGACATGGTGTGTTCTGTGCGGAATCGCCGTAAAAAGGCTACGTCCGCCGCGTCAGGTCGGCGATTGGGTCGGCGTCGCCGCCGGAGAGCACCGCGACGACGACGAAAGCGATTCCGACGGCGAACCACGCGATGGCGAGAACCGAGACGCCGAGCGCGATGTTCGCGACACTGGCGAGCATGAAGAGCGCGATTGGCAAGGAGTACTCCTCGTCTACGTCCATGCCCGGCGGTTCCCGAGACTCACTATAGGCCTTCTGTCTCCCGGCGCACAGCGCGCCGAACGGCTGTCGGGACGCTGACGCCGGACTCCCGGCCGCGAAAGGCCAGAGTGATAGTCTCCGGGTCCTGAGCGACGCTATGGCTGAGGGTACGGACGAATCCGCGCGAGAGGGGGCGTGGCGATTCGAGGCGATGTTCGACGACCCCACCTCGTTCATCGGCGTGTTGACGCCGGAGGGGCGACTCCGCCGGGTCAACGAGACGGCGCTGTCGTTCGGCGACGTCAACGCGGCGGCGGTGAGTGACGAACTGTTCTGGGAGACACCGTGGTGGTCGCACGACGAGGCGCAGGCGGCGGGGTTGCAGCGGCAGGTCGGACGAGCCGCCGACGGGGAGTTCGTACGGTTCGAGGCAACGAACGTCGGAGCGGGCGGCGAACGGGTCCACCTCGACGTCTCGCTGCAACCGGTCCGAGACGACGCCGGGTCGGTCGTCTCGATCATCGCCCAGGGGCGGGACGTCACCGACCGCGTCGGGGCGCAGCGCGCGCTCGAAGCGCGGCAGCGGACGATAGAGACGCTTCACGGCGTGGCGAGCGACCTCGAAGCCAGTGACTCCCCGGATGCGGTGTACGAACGAACGGTGACCGCCGCCGAGGAGGTGCTGGAGTTCGAACGGTGTTACGTCGGCGTGTTGGAGGACGGCCTGGTCGTCCCGCGGGTGCAGTCGTCCGGATCGACGAGCGACGACGTCCGCGCGATGCGTCCCGACGAGGGATTGGTCGGCAAGACGCTGCGCACCGGAGAGTCGTACCTGGTCCGCGATGTCGACGACGATGAGGACACGCAGCCGACGAGGGAGACGTTCCGATCGGGCATGAGCGTCCCCTTCGGCGACAGCGCGGTGTTTCAGGCCGTCGCCACTGAGCCGAACGCGTTCGACGAGTCGGACCTCGAACTGGCGGAGTTGCTGCTGACACACGCCTCCGAGGCGCTCGCTCGAATCGAGACCGAAGCGACGCTCCGTCAGCAGAACGAGCGCCTTGAGGAGTTCGCCTCGGTCGTCGCCCACGACCTCAGAAACCCGCTGAACGTCGTCGCGGGTAACGTCGAACTCGCGCGGGAGACGGGCGAGTTAGAGCGGTTGGACGCCGCGACGCGGGCCATCGAACAGATGGACGACCTGTTGTCGAAGCTACTGAGCCTCGCACGGGCGGGGAAAGTAGTTGGCGAGCCGAACCCAGTGTCGCTCTCGACGGTCGCCGAGGCGGCGTGGTTCGGCATCGACACGCCCAACGCGACGCTGGCGGTGGAGACGGACCTCGTCCTCGCGGCCGACGAGTCTCGGCTCAGGCAACTGCTGGAGAACCTGCTTCGCAATAGTGTTGAACACGGCGGGTCGACCGTATCGATGACCGTCGGCCGACTCGACGACCGACCGGGCTTCTTCGTCGCCGACGACGGTCCCGGCATCCCGCCGGAGCTGCGCGACGACGCGCTCGAACACGGCTTTTCGACGGCCGACGACGGCACCGGGTTCGGGCTGGCTATCGTCTCGACCATCGCCGAAGCGCACGGCTGGACGGTCACCGTCGCGGAGAGCGAAGACGGCGGCGCCCGGTTCGAGTTCTCGGGCGCCCTCGCCGCCTAAAACCGCCGCTTCCCCGGGGCTCTACGTCCCGTGCTGCCAGCTACCCATGTACTCGCGCTGTTCGTCGGTGAGCGCGTCGTGTTCGACGCCCTCGGCGTCGAGTTTTATTTCGGCGACGCGGCGGTCGAGTTCGTCGGGGACATCGTGGACACCCGCCTCGTACGCGTCGGCGTTGTCGACGAGTTCGCGCACGCAGACGGCCTGTACGCCGAAGCTCTGGTCCATCACTTCGACGGGGTGACCGAGCGCGATGGGCGCGGCAAGGTTGACGAGTCGACCCTTGGCGATGACGTTGAGGCGGCGGCCGTCCGCCATCTCGAACGCCTCGACGCCGTCGCGGGCCTCGTAGCGGTCGACCGCGAGGTCGTCGAGGTCGTCGAGGTTCACTTCGATGTCGAAGTGACCCGCGTTGGCCAGCAGGACGCCGTCTTTCATGCGCTCGAAGTGCTCGCGGGTGACCACGTCGCGGTTACCCGTTGTGGTGAGGACCACGTCGGCTTTCTCGGCGGCTTCGGCCATCGGCAGCACCTCGTACCCCTCCATGTGCGCTTCGAGAGCTCGGCGCGGTTCGACCTCGGTGACGATGACGTTCGCGTTCTGGCCGCTCGCTTTCTTCGCGACGCCCTTCCCGCAGTAGCCGTAGCCCGCGACGATGACGTTCTTGCCCGCCCACGAGAGGTTCGTCGTCATGGCGATGGTGGCGAGCGAGGACTCGCCGGTACCGTGGACGTTGTCGAACAGTCGTTTCATCGGCGTGTCGTTGACGGCGAACACGGGGTACTTGAGTTCGCCGTCGGCGTCCATCGCGCGCAGGCGGTGGACGCCCGTGGTGGTCTCCTCGCACCCGCCGACGATCGAGTCGATGAGTTCGGGGTACTCCTCGTGGACGACTTTCACCATGTCCATCCCGTCGTCGACGGTGATGGTCGGGTCGTGGGAGACGACCGAGTGGATGGCCGCGTAGTAGCCCTCGTCGTCGACGCCGCGGACGGCGTAGGAGGTGATGTTCTCGTGGGCGTCGAGCGCCGCGCTCACGTCGTCGTGCGTCGACAGCGGGTTGCAGCCGGTGATGGCGACCTCCGCGCCGCCGTCGGCGAGCAATTCGACGAGGTTCGCCGTCTTCGCCTCGACGTGCATCGCCATCCCGATGGTCTGGCCCGCGAACGGTTTCTCGGCCTCGTACTCCTCGCGGAGCGCGGTGAGAATCGGCATGTGCTGTAGCGCCCAGTCCATCTTGCGTCGACCCTCCGCGCGGGCGGCATCGACGTCGTCGAGATGTTCGCTCACGGGAGCGTACGTCGTACTCATGGCAGAGGCTTTGCTCACCGCGCCCAAAACGATACCGAAGACGGAGACGGAAGGCGGCGTCCGCGGAGCAATCGACGAGGGAGGGCGGAGCGACGAGCGACAGACACCGACGGAACGAGCAACGAGCGACGACGGAACGAGGGCGAGCGAGTAACAGACGAGTGGCGGTGCGGCCGCTCTCGGCGGGAGCGTCGAAAGAAAGTCCGACCGTCGGGCCGAATCGGCGTTGCTGCGTCCAGAGCGGGGACGGGCGGGGAGGACTGCTGTGTCAGCGGGAGTCTGCGTCTGCGAAGCGTCGACGCGACGTGCGTACGGGAACGTCGAACCGACGTGCTGGAGGGTTACGCGCTAGCGTGTTCGTCGTCGGAGACGGTCGGACCCGTTACCGCGGGACCGTTGTCGATTTCGGGCGAGTCGTTGCCGTTACCGTTGCCGTTGTTGCCCCGTTTTTCGTCCGAATCCTTCGTGTCGACGTCGTCGCCGTCACCGGATTCGTCCGAGGCGTTCTTCCCGTTGGCGTTGCCCGGATGGTCCTCGCCCTTGTCGGCGCCGTTACCGCTGCCGTTGCCCGCCTTCGACTGGTTACCGCGGTCGGCGTTCGGACCCTTGTCTTCGGGCGGACCCGCGTGGTCGGGGCGGTTCTCGTCGGCTTTTCCGGGGTTGTTGCCGCGGACGTACTCGGAGACGATCTGTCCGATGCCGCCCTCGCGGTCCTCGTCACCGAGGATGCTCTGGACGAACGAGGAGACTCGCTGGCCGAACGACATCGGTTCGTCGTCGGCGACGGTGAGCGTCGCCGTCGTGGTCACGGAGTCGTTGTCGGTCGTCGCAGTGACGGTGATGGTGACGTTCTCCTCGGGCTCGGGCAGCGAGACGCTGCCGTTCTCGCCGGTCGTGTAGTTGCCGACGCCCGAGTAGTTGCCGTCGGTGACCACGTTGACCGTCGTATTGTTGACGGCGGTGCTGTTCTCAGTCACCGAAACCGTGGCCTCGCCGTCGTCTCCCTGCGAGACCGACACCGAGAGCCCTTCGCCGGTCGACGGCGTGAGTTCGACGGACTCGGTCGCCGCGAGCGAATCGTTGGTGACGTTCAGCGTCACGTTCACGGCCGACTTGGGGGCGGGGAGAATCACGGTCCCGTTTTCGTCGGTCGTGTGGTTGCCGACGCCGGCGTAGTTGCCGTCGGTGGTCACGTTGACCGTCGCGTTCTGCACCGTGGTCGCGTTCTGCGTCACGGTGACCGTCGCTTCGCCACTGTCGTCATCCTGTTCGACGTTCACGTCGAGGGGTGCGTCCGCCGCAAGTGCGCCTGCAACGCCCGGCGCGACTGCCGTGCAGAGCAGCACCAATACGAACGTGAGAGTCACTTTTTTCGAACTCATCAATTTCGTTGAATCCTGACGAGGAGATAAAGGGGGGTCGTCGTTCACCCGGTTCGATTCGTTGAAAACGGACGAGAACCGTTTATAACCGTTCAAATGACTCTCTTAGTCGTTTATTAGTTGTTCGGAGAATAAATCTGCGGAGGGTTACGTGGCGCGGTCGAGCGCCTCCCGGGCGTGCTCGGTCGCCCGCTGCATCACCGCCGCGGCGTCGAGCGTGAGCACCTTCCGGTCCCGCATCAGCACCTCGCCGTCGCAGACCGTGTGACGCACGTCGGAGCCGCGAACCGCGTAGGCGAGGTGACTCACGGGGTCGTGGGCGGGCGTCAGATGCGGCGCGTCGAAGTCGACGACGACGAGGTCGGCGTTCGCACCCGCTTCGAGTCGACCGGAGTCGAAGCCTAGCGCGTTCGCGCCACCCCGCGTCGCCATCTCGACGACCGTCTCGGCGGCGACGGCGCTGGCATCGTCGGCCGCGAGTTTGCCGACCATCGCCGCGTCGCGCATCTCGTCGAACAGGTCGAGATCGTTGTTCGACGCCGCGCCGTCGGTACCCAGCCCGACCGAGACCCCCGCGTCGAGCATCCGCTGGACCGGCGCGATGCCGCTCGCGAGTTTCATGTTCGAGGCCGGACAGTGAATCACGCTCGTCCCCCGCTCAGCGAGGAGGTCGATTTCGGCGTCGTCGACGTGGACGCCGTGGGCCACGAAGTCAGCGTCGCCGAGCATCCCGAGATCGTCGGCGTACTTCAGGGGCCGTTCGCCGCGTTCGTCGACGATGGGGTCGACTTCGTCGGTCGTCTCGTTGGCGTGGTAGTGGACCGGGATTCCGAGGTCGCGGGCGCGAGCGACCGACTCGCGGAGTTCGTCCTCGCCGACGGTCGTGAGACTGTGCGGCATGTACGCCGTCGAGATTCGTCCCCCCGCTGCGCCGTCGAACTCGGCGGCGATGTCGAGGCTCTCGTCGATGTCGGCCCGCGCCGCCTCGTCGTCCTTCCCGACGGTGACGACGCCGTGGCCGAGGCGGGCGCGAAGTCCCGCGGAGTCGACAACGTCCACGATTTCGGGGACGTCGAAGTACATGTCGGCGAAGCCGATCGTCCCCGAGCGAATCATCTCCACCATCGCCAGTTCCGCGCCGACGCGCACGTCCTCGAGGGTGAACGCGCCCTCGACGGGCCAGATGTCCTCGCGAAGCCACGTTTCGAGCGGTTTGTCGTCGGCGACGCCGCGGAGCAGCGTCATCGGTACGTGGGTGTGCGCGTTGACGAGACCGGGCATCACGAGTCCGCCCTCGGCGTCGAGCGTCTCGTCTCCGCTCTCGGTGTCGCCGACGGCGAGAATCTCGCCCGAATCGGTGTCGACCAGTACGTCGCCGCGCACGACCGATAAATCCGGACGGAGTACCTTCCCGCCGGTGATCTGGAGCGTCGTCATGGGTCTCGCTACACCGGAGGCGACCAAAGGCGGACCGGTTTTCGCGGCGACCGACGCGGACCGCGCTCCGAACGATGAACGCATTGGAGACCGATGCCGAGTCGTGGCACCGGGGAAACTGTCTTCGAGGAAAACTTATCAGCTCTGATGAAATAGTTGGCGTATGGCCGTCACAAGGTCCTCGCTCCATCGCCTCGTCGTCGGCGACGAGGACGCCGTCGAGTGGCTCGCCCTCATCCCCCTCCTCTTCACCACCGAGTGCATCGGCGTCATCGCCTGCCGGAGTTTCGGCGTGTTCTCGCTGCTGCTCGTCCCCGGTACGCTCCTCACGCTCGCGCTGATGGTGGTCCCGTCGGCGCTGAGCGCGACTAACGGCGGCGGCCTGTTCGGGAGCGTCGTCCTCGGACTCGCGCCCGCCTCTGGACTCCAACTCGCGCTGACTGGCGACCCGACGCTCGGCGTCGACATCGCCACTGTTGCCAGCACGGGTGTCGTTGCGGGCGTCGTCTGTGGCGCGACAGGGTTCGTCGTCGGCGCGGCGATGCGGTAGCAACTAGAGCGGCGGGGGCCACCGCAGCCACCGGAGGGAAAGACAGTTCTCCCGGGCGTGCGAGCATCCGGTATGCGAATCGCCGTGCCCAACAAGGGCCGACTGCACGACCCGTCGATGGAACTTCTGGAGCGCGCCGGACTCCACGTCGAGAACGGTGCCGCCCGGAAACTGTACGCCGAGACCGTCGACCCTGACGTGACCGTCCTCTTCGTCCGCGCGGCCGACATCCCGGGGTACGTCCGCGACGGCGCCGCCGACATGGGAATCACCGGTCTCGACCAGGCGCGCGAGTCGGGTCACGAACTCACCGACCTGCTGGATTTGGGCTTCGGGAAGTGTCGCCTCGTCCTCGCCGCGCCCGAAGACGGCGATATCCACTCGGTCGGCGACATCGAGGGGAAGACCGTCGCCACCGAGTTCCCGCACATCACACGCTCGTTCTTCGAAAAGCGCGGCGTCGACGCCGACGTGGTCGAAGTGACCGGCGCGACTGAACTAACCCCGCACGTCGAGATGGCCGACGCCATCGTCGACATCACGAGCACGGGGACGACGCTGCGCGTCAACCGCCTCGCCGTCATCGAGGAGGTGCTGTCGAGTTCGGTCCGCCTGTTCGCGCGGCCCGACGTGGCCGACGACGAGAAGGTGCAGCAGGTACTGACGGCGTTCGAGTCCGTGCTCGCCGCCGACGGCAAACGCTACCTGATGATGAACGCGCCGAAGTCGAGGTTAGACGAGGTGCGCGAGGTTATCCCCGGAATGGGCGGGCCGACGGTGATGGACATCGCCGGCGAGTCAGACGACGACGCCACCGTCGCGGTTCACGTCGTCGTCGACGAGCGCGAGGTCTTCGAGACAATCGGCAACCTCCGAGAGGTCGGCGCGTCGGACATCCTCGTCACCGAAATCGAGCGTCTGGTCGAGTAGCGCAGTCGAAGACGGGACCACCAGACGGGCGCTTCAGCGCCGCCGGAGGTCCGGTTCGGTGAGTCCGGAGTAGAGCACCACCCGGCCGTACCGTCTCTTCGTCCACGCCGCGACAAGCAGACAGCCGATCGAGAGCGCGGAGACGCCGAGCAACCCCGCCTCGGGGCCGAACACGCCGCCAGTGTAGAGATTGGGTCCGTGGCGGTTCACCACCAGAAGCGACGCCGTGGGGTCGACGCCGCTGACCGGCAGGCCGAACACCGGCCCCTGAAAGACGTTCCACGAGACGTGGAAGCCGACCGGGAGCGCGATTTCGCCGGTCAGTACGTAGGCGAACGCGAGCAGTACGCCCGCGAATCCGACGCCGAGCGTGCTGACGACGGTGGCACCCGGGTTCGTCGCGTGGAGTAGCGCGAAGACGGCCGCCGAGGCGACGATTGCGCCGCCGACCGCCCTGTCGGCGTCGAAGTCGGCGTGACCGAACAACCCCTCGGCGAGGTTCGTGACGAGATAGCCGCGAAACAGCAGTTCCTCGTGGAAGCCGACGAAGACGAACAGCGCGACCGAGAACAGCAGTTCCGGAACGAGCAGTTCGAGCGGGGCGCTGAACACCGCCTCGACGCTCACCCATCCGGCAGAGTACTCGACCAGAAAGACGAGCGTCATCAGCGCGGTTCCGAGTCCGAAGCCGACGCCGAGATCGGTCCACCAGTCTCGGTCGACGTGGAGCCCGAAATCCGTGAAGTAGCGCCGATCGAGGAACGTGCCGCTGAACGAGACGGCCGCGATAGTCGCCGCGCCGAGGAGCACGAGCGGTGCGAACTCGGTGAGACGGGTGAGACCGTCGCCGACGGCTGCCTCGCCTCCTGACCCGGGTGCGGTGAACGCGACGAGCGCGAACCAGCCGGTGACCGTCAAAGCGACGATGAGCAGCGTCGTCACCGCAATGCGCCACGGCGCGCGGAGGCGTCGTTCGTCGAGATTCCAGAGTATCTTCGGAACGAGACCGTTCACCGGACGTTCACCCGCCCGGATCTCTCCGTCGGAGCGGCGAAAACCGCCAAACGAGGCCGTCTCGCGGCGAACCAGCGCCGCACCGAGTGACGAAGAACGTCCATATTCGTTCTTACGCTCACGAACGTACTACTTGTATCTATCCGTCGTCGGAGTTCTGCTCGTTTGCTGTCAGAACCCGGGGCGGGCGGCCGAGATTCGGTGCGAATCCGGCGAGTTCCGTCAGCCCGGAGCGCTCTGCCAGAGCGCGAGCAGACTGAACAGGAGCGCCCCGAGGATGACGGTGACGACGAAGTGGATGACGACGATGTAGGCCGTCAACCGCCATGACCGGTCGTAGAGATATCTCACCGCGGCAGCGTCGAGCGCGAGCGCCGCCGGGAGCGCCAGTGCCGCCGAGACGCCGAACGTCGTTGCGAGAACTGCGACGACGGCGGGAAGGGGACCGACGGCGAAGGCGTTACGGATGGCGACGTCGCCGAGGACGTTGCGGGCGGCGATGTGGGCGGTCACCGAGAGAAACAGCGCGAACAGGCCGACGGTTCCGGCGATGGCGACCGGACTGCCGAGCGTCGTCTGCAGCGGAACGACCATGCGGGCGCTTCGACCCCCGACCGTATGGTGTTTTCCGAACGCGACGGACGATGAAAGCGCCGAACGACAGGCGCGATGGGCGAAAGGCGAACCGGATCGACCAACCGACCGACTTTGTGAGTCGCTCCCGAACCATCCGTATGCCGACCGATGGCGATACGGAGACCGATGAGACACCAGAGACTGACGGTGCTCCAGAGACCGACGCAGACGGAGGCGACAGAGGCCGACACGAGGGGCACGACAGAAACGGACGCGACGAACGCAGCGAACGCGACGACGACAACGACGCGGAACCGAGTTCTCCGAACGCCGAGAGGAAGGAACCGAACCCGCCGGAGAACCTCCCGACGGCGGTGGCGGAGACGCTTCGAGCGCTCTCGACGGAGAACCTCCGCGAGGCGGTAGTCTACGGACAGGAGTTGCTGCAGGTGCAGCGGAAAACGGCGCCGCGCATCGACCCGAAACCCGGCGAGGAGTTCGTCCGCGTCGAGGACCGCGACGGCTACACGCTAGTCGTTAAACGCGAACCCTGTGGCAACGACTGCGAGGACTGCCCGCACGGGCCGTACGTGTACCACGTGACAGAAGAGGTGACGCCGAGCGGGGAGCGACGAGCGCGTTGGGCGCTCATCGGTCGCGTCAGCGAAACGTGATCAGTCGAGAAGACCGAGTTCCGAGAGCCGACTGACGATCTTGTCGACAGCGTGTTCGGCGTCGACCGGTTGTTTGCCGCCCGTGATGACGAGTTTGCCGGAGCCGAAGAGAAGCGCAACGACTTTCGGTTCGTCGAGGCGGTAGACGAGACCCGGGAACTGCTCGGGTTCGTACTCGATGTTCTCGAGACCGAGACCGATGGCGATGGCGTTCAGATTGAGGTTGCGTCCGAGGTCGGCGCTCGTGACAATGTTCTGGACGGTTATCTCGGGGTCCTCGTCGACGGGTATCTGGAGTTCGCGGAGTTTGTCGAAGACGATGCCGAGACTCTCGTGGACGTCGTCGGTGGATTTCGCGCCCGTGCAGACGATTTTCCCCGATCGGAAGATGAGCGCGGCCGATTTCGGGTTCTGGGTGCGGTAGACGAGACCCGGGAACTGCTCGGGGTCGTAGTCCGCCCCCTCCAGGTCCATCGCGACGCTCTGAAGGTCGAGTTCCTGCCCGATTCCCGTGGAGGCAACTACGTTCTCAATGTTGATGGTGTCCTTGGGGTCACTCATGGAACGGTTTAAGTATCGTATTTAAGGTTTAAAAAGGTTGGTGCAGAGGCTGATAGGTTCGATTTCTAGGAGTTCGTGCGATATCGAGCCGCTCGGCGGGTCGAACCCGAAGAGACGCTCACTCTGACCGTTCGACACGCTCATACGTCGGCCCCGACAGATTCGACCGTGTACTGTCTGGAACTCGCGGGCGAGGACGACGCGTTCGCCGCCTACGAGGCCCGCGCGGCGGCCGGAGAACCGGATCTCGCCGCGCCCGGCGTCGCCATCGCGCGAACGCTCGACGCGGCGCGCGCGAGAACGCTCGCCTACACCCGCCGAGCGAGCGATCTGCTCGGTCACACCGACGCCAGCGTCGAGAGCGCGCGGACGCTCCTCGAAGCGGCGTCGCTGTCGCGGGAGGGGACCGTCGCCGTCCGCGCCCGGGACGTTCGCGGCGAGAGCGGCATCTCGACGAGTGCAGCCGAGCGCGAACTCGGCGGCGTGCTGGTCGACCGCGGTTACGCCGTCGACCTCGACGACCCCGACAACGTTCTCAGAGTTGTCTTTGCGGGCGAGCGTTGTTTCGTGGGGTGGCAGCTCGCCGAGAGCGTCCGCGACTACGGGAGCAGGCGACCGACCGACCGACCGTTCTTCCAACCGGGGAGCATGGCGCCGCTGGACGCCCGCGCGTTCGCCAACATCGCCGGGGCGAGACCGGGCGCGAGGATTTTAGACCCGATGTGCGGCACAGGCGGCACGCTCATCGAGGCGGGACTCGTCGGTGCGACGCCCGTCGGCGTCGACGCGCAGGCGAAGATGGCCGCCGGCGCGCGGACGAACCTCGACGCCTACGTCGACGGCGACGCCCACGTCGTCCGCGGCGACGCCACGTCCTTGCCGTTTCGCGACGACGCCGTCGACGGCGTCGTCTTCGACGCGCCGTACGGTCGACAGTCGAAGATTGCGAGACACACGCTCCGCGATTTGGTCTCGGGTGCGCTCGAGGAGGCGCACCGCGTCGCCCCGCGTGGCGTCGTCGTCGCCGACCGCTCCTGGCACGAGGAAGCCGAAGATGCGGGATGGACCGTCGACGCGACGTTCGAGCGGCGCGTGCATCGGTCGCTCGTCAGGCACGTCCACGTACTGCGAGACGAGTAGGTCGCAGTCGAGTCAGGGCGCACCGACGCTACGCGCTACGTCTTCCCGAGAGTCCGTCACGACTCCTGCGCGATGACCGTCTCACCCGCCCGCACGCGCTGACCTTTCTCGACGCAGAGATCGGTCCCGTCGAACCGTTCCGGCAACAGCACGTCGGCGCGACTGCCGAAGGCGATGTGGCCGATGCGCTGCCCGCGTTCGAACGTCGTCCCCGCCTCGACGTACGGGTGGATGCGCCGGGCGAACGCGCCCGCGATGAGCGACACTTCGTACTCGCCGCAGTCGATATCGACGCGTTCGTTTCGCATTGAATCCTTCGAGAACGCCGGTTTGTGCGCCCCCGGTCGGTGAGTCACCGACTCGACGTCTCCATCGGCGGGCGCGCGGTTGACGTGGACGTCAGTGACGTTCATGAACACGCCGACGCGCACCCGGTCGCCCTCACGTCGAATCACGGAGACGCGTCCGTCGGCGGGCGAGACGAACCCCGACTCGGGCGCGACGCGGTCGGGGTCGCGGAAGAACCAGACGACGAACAGCGCCGCCCCGACGCAGAGGAGACCGAGCGGCGGGACGAGAACCGAAAGCGGCAGGGCCAGGAGCGCCGGCGGAAGCCCGTAGCGCCGCATCGACGGGGCGAACTGTCGCGGAACCGCCGCCGTGAGGCGTCCGATGAGTGAGACCATCTATGCGGCCCCACCCGCGGGCGACCACTCGGTCAGCAAGTGGCAGACGTGGATTCGCGCGTCCGTGCCCGTCGTCAAATCGAGATCGACCTGTCCAGCGAGGCGGTGAAGGCGGGCGAGTTTGTCGCCGCTGTAGTCCGTCCGGGCGACGCGGAGCAGTTCGCCGAGCAGTTCCTGTCCGCCGTATCCCTCCCCCAGAAGGTCGTCGACCGCCTTGCGGGCGTTTTTGAACTCGCCCGCCTCGGCGTCGGCGAGCACGCCGCGGAGCGTCTCGTCGTCGCCGACGTCGCCGAGCGTCTCGAACGCCGCGTTCATCGTCAACTCGTCGGCGGCGACGGCGGTTGCCTGTGCGCTGAGAATCGCCTTTCGGAGGTCGCCGCCGGCGTATCCGGCGACGTACTCCAGGCCGTCGTCGTCGTAGTCGACTCCCTCGGCGTCGACGATGCGCTGCAGCACCTCGACCGTCTCGTCGGTCGTTGGCGCGCGTACCGGTACCGGGAAACAGCGCGACCGAATCGGCGGGATGAGTTTGGTCGGTTGCCGGGTCGTGATGACGAACTGCGTCGTCCGGTGGTGCTGTTCCATCACGCGGCGAAGCGCCTGCTGGAAGTCCTCGCGGATGGCCTCGGCGTTGTCGAGGACGATGGTCTTGTAGTCGCCGGAGACGGGCGCGTAACTCGCCGATTCCTTGAGCACGCGGTTTATCATGTCGCGCTTGGCCATCCGACTGCGACCCGCGAGAAACGACTCGAACCGGGGGTCCTCGCGGAGTTCCTTCTTGGTTCGATTGAAGAAGTCGGCGACGTTTATCTCGACGAGGTCGTTCTCTACGTCCTCGTGCGTTTCGCGGGCGAGCGCACGAACCGCCGCCGTCTTCCCCGCGCCCGGCGGTCCCTGGACGACGAGGTTCATCGGTTCGTCGACGGTGCGGGCGAGTCGGTCGCGAACCGCCGCCTGCGGGAGGTCGGCGAGTTCCGGTGCGTAGGCATCGGTCCACAGGGGGGCGTTCATTGACGTGTTATTGTTGGCAACGACGTAAGAATCGGTCGGTTCAAACAGTCAACGGAAACGACAGGTGATTCGCTCCGACTTCGAGAGAATTTGGCCGCGTCGTTCGAGTTTCTGCAGTTCCGCGTGCTCAGCGGTCGGGTTCTCGGCTTCCTTCGTGAGGCTCTCGGCTCGGCCGCCGGAAACTGTCTTGCGCTCCCTCGTACGTCTCGGTTTCGAGCGGTCGCTTCGGATTCCGGTTTCGAATGGTCGCTTCACTCTCCGCTCGAACGTCTTATCGAAGCGTTCGCTTGGTCTCCCGTCGACGGTTTCGACACGCGTTTAGTCCGTGCCCGTCTCACAACCAGTATGTCGATGCGCGTGACCTTCTTAGGAACCAGTGGGGCCGTCCCGACGACCCAGCGGGCCCCCAGCGCCGTCCTGCTCAACCGGGAGGGCGAGCGCCTGCTGTTCGACTGTGGCGAGGGGACCCAGCGGCAGATGATGCGCTTCGGGACCGGGTTCGGCGTCTCGCAACTGTTCGTCACGCATCTGCACGGCGACCACATCCTCGGTATCCCCGGACTGGTGCAGTCGTGGGACTTCAACGGCCGCGACGACCCGCTGGCCATCCACGCGCCTCGCGGGTCGAGAGAACACATCGAGAACCTCGTCCGCGCCGGCGGCTACCGGCCGAGTTACCCGGTTCGAATCCACGAGATCGTTCCCGGTTCGACGGCGCTGGAGGAAGACGGATACGAGGTTCGGGCGTTCCGGACGAACCACCGGACCCGCTCTCTCGGATACGCGCTCGTCGAGGACGACCGGCCCGGGCGGTTCGACCGCGAGAAGGCCGAATCGCTGGGCGTCCCCGTCGGTCCGAAGTTCGGGAAACTCCACGAGGGCGAGTCGGTCGAACTCGACGACGGCCGCGTCGTCGAACCCGAGGAGGTCGTCGGAAAACCCCGTCCGGGCCGAACGTTCGTCTACACCGGAGACACCCGCCCGGTGCAGGAGACGGTCGACATCGCCGAGAGTGCGGATTTGCTGATTCACGACGCGACGTTCGCCTCCGACAACGCGGGGCGCGCCCGCCAGACCGCCCACTCGACGGCGGCGGAAGCCGCCGACGTCGCCCAGCGTGCGGGCGCGAAACGTCTCGCGCTGACCCACATCTCCTCGCGCTACGCGGGCGACGCCTCACAGTTGGCCGAGGAGGCGAGGGAGGCGTTCGACGGCGAATCGTTCGTCGCCGAGGACGGCCAACGGATCGAGATTCCGTACCCGGACGCCGAGTAGGACGCGTCGAGCGGGCCGGTACGCTCTCGAATGTGCGGCCTCAATTTCGGCGTGGGGTATTTACTCACTGACCACTTATTCCGTCAGCGTGAACGCTCGGACGCGTGCGCTCGACTCCGTTGTCTTCGGCGTCGACATCCAGAGCGGTGACGTTCGCGGAGACGCTCCCTCCTACGCCCTCGTCGTCCTCGACGGCGACGAGGCGGAACGCGACGTGGTCTCGCTGCGAAAGCTGAGACGACTGGTCGAAGCGCGAGAACCGGCGATGTTGGCGACCGACAACATGTACGAACTCGCCGCCGACAAGGACGCGCTCGTCCACTTTCTGCGGTGGCTCCCCGAGGGGACGAAACTCGTTCAGGTGACCGGAGCGGAGCGCCCCGAACCGCTCTCGCGCGTCGCCTCCCGCCACGGCGTCCCCTACGGCAAAAAACCGATGAAAGAGGCGGAGGCGGCCGCCCGCCTCGCGCTCGGCAACGTCGGCTACGAAGTCAGCGCCTTCACGAACACGACGACGGTGAAAGTCTCACGGGGGCGCTCGACCGGCAAAGGTGGGTGGAGCCAGGACCGCTACACCCGCCGCATCCACGGCAACGTGAGGCGTCGCGCCCGCGAAATTGAGTCCGAACTCGACAAAGCGGGGCTGGAGTACGAACGCGACGCGACCGAGAAGTACGGCGGCTTCTCGAACGCAATCTTCACGGTCGAGGCGCGTCCGAAAGAGATCCCCGTCTCGGCGAACCGCTCGGGAGACGTGCGGGTCGAAATCGAACGCGAGCGACGCGACGGGGTCGAGTTCGAACCGCTGGTGAAGCGGCGCGACCGGGTCATCGTCGGTATCGACCCCGGCACGACCACCGCCGTCGCTGTCGCGGACCTCGACGGCAACGTCCTCGACGTCTACTCGACGCGCACCGACGACACCGCGGGCGTCGTCGAGTGGCTCATCGAGCGCGGGCGACCGACCATCGTCGCCGCCGACGTGCAGCCGATGCCCGAGACCGTCGAGAAGTTCCGCCGGAGCTTCGACGCCGTCGGCTGGGCCCCGCCGACGGACCTCCCAGTCGACGAGAAACTCCACCGGACCCGCGACATCGACTACGACAACGACCACGAACGAGACGCGCTGGCGGCGGCACTGTTCGCCTACGACGACCACGAGAACCAGTTCGCCCGCATCACGCGGAAGGTGCCGCCGAACGTCGACCGCAGCGAGGTCATCGCCCGCGTCCTCGCCGACGAGGAGTCCGTCGAGGCGGTGCTCAGAGAGCTCGACCCCAACGTTGAGGACGAGGAAGAAGAGGAGTCGACACACGAGCCGCGCGAACTCACCGCGGAGGAAAAGCGCATCAAGCGCCTCGAACGGCAGGTCGAACGCCTCGAAGACCACGCCGACGACCTGAAGACGCGCCTCGACGAGAAGGACGAGACCATCGAAGAGTACGAGCAGGAACTCTCCGACGCCCGTCGAAAGGAACGACGAGAGGCGAGAGAGCGCCGGGAGGTGAACCGCCTGGAGCGCGAGAACGAGCGACTGGAGCGCGAACGCGACCGCGCCGAGGAGCGAGCCGGCGAACTAGAGCGGAAGCTCGACCGCCTGAAGACGCTGTGGAAACTCGACCACTCGAACTTCTCGGACGTAGCGGGCGACCGGAATCTGGTCGCGGTGAAAGTCGTCGAGCAGTTCACGCGTGGCGCCATCGAACGCGCCGACGAACAGTTCGGACTCGCCGCCGGCGACGTGGTGTACCTCCGCGATGCCAGCGGTGCAGGCCGACGCACCGCCGAACTGCTCGCCGAGACCGAACCACGCGTCGTCCTCCGCGACGGCGGTCTCTCGGATGCCGCCGACGAGGTGCTGTTCGACGCCGAGATTCCTGTCGGTCCCGCCGACGACGTGTCGATGCAGGAGGTCGACGAACTCGCCGTCGCCCGCGAGAGCGACGTCGAAGCCGTCGTCGACGACTGGGAGGAGCGCGCCGAGGAGCGCCGTCGTGACCAGAACGCGGCGATGGTCGACGAAATCATCTCCGAGCATCGCGCCGGAAATCGCGGGAAGTAAGGGTCGGGCGTCAGTCGACCGCCTCGTCGGCGGGCTCGCGGTACTCGATGCGTATCCGACTGCTCGACCGAGTTTCCGGCCCAAGAACCATTCGTTTTCGCGTTGAGCATGCAGTGTATGTCTTCGCACGAGGTTCGCGGTGCCAACGTTCGTGTCGTCTTCGCCGGTGTGCTGGTGACCGTGTTGGGCGTAATCTCCGGTCTCATGTTGCTCCCGTTTCTCACCTACTTACTCGCCGCCGCGCTGCTCGCGTTCGTGCTCTACCCGCTTCAGGAACGGCTCTCAGGGCGGATCGGCTCGCAGGCCTCAGCGGCCGTCCTGGTTACGCTGTCAGTTCTCGGTGTGGTCTTGCCGCTGGGACTCCTGCTGTACGGGCTGGCGAGCGGTGGACGCGTCGTTCCGCGAGAACTCGAGGAACTACCCCAACTGCGGACGGTCGACTCGCTCGTCGAGCAGTATCTCGGTGTCGAGATAGCGATTCGATCGCAGTTGAACGCCGCACTCGGTCAGCTCTCGTCGATGCTCGCCGAGCAGAGTTCCGGTATCATCGGTGCGGGGGTTCACGCGACGCTCGGCGTGCTCCTCCTCGTCTTCGTCATCTACTACCTGCTGAAGGACGGCCGCCAGTTGGTGCAGTGGCTGAAGTACGTCACGCCGCTCCCGCAAACGGTGCAGGACGAACTGTACGAGAGAACGACTGCGATGACGTGGGCGGTGCTCAAAGGACACGTCCTCGTAGCCGTCGTTCAGGGTCTCGTCGCCGGTGTCGGGCTCTTCGTCGCCGGCATCCCGAATGCTGGCTTCTGGACGCTCGTGATGATGATACTCGCGCTCGTCCCGATTCTCGGTGTCGGCATCGTGGTTGGACCGGCGGTGCTCTACCTCGCGGTCGTGAACCGATTACTCGCGGCGGTCCTGCTCGCGGTGTACGGACTGACCATCGTCGCGCTCATCGACGACTACCTCCGGGCGTACCTCATCGACCGAGGCTCGGCGCTCAATTCGGCGGTCATCCTCGTGGGCGTCTTCGGCGGGATCTACGTCCTTGGCCCGATGGGGCTGTTCTACGGGCCGATTCTGCTCGGACTGTTCAAGGCGACCATAGAGGTGTTCGACGACTACTACGAGGTGCTGAATCAGCCGTGACGCGGGGGAGTCCGGCAACTCGTGGAGCGTTCGCTCGAAAGCAGAGGGGCAGACAGCCGGGAGCAGATTCACGGAGCGGTTTCCCGGACACCCGCCTCGGCTCGCTCCGCGACGACTGGTCAGCGCACGCGACCGACTGGTCCCGTCGCTGTATTTGAACCCTCAGGCGATGAGGAGAGTTTTAACGTCCGCATCGCTCGACACGAACAATGCAGTTACTCGCCCTCCAAGCCGGAAGGCAGTGGTCGCTACTGGAACTCGTCTTACTTCTCGCCGTCGGCGGTGTCTGTGGGTTCGTCGGAGCGCTCGTCTGTAGCCCGGCGCTCGCCTCCGAACGAGTTCGCCAGACGTTCTCAACGGCCGGTCCGACGCCAAGTTGGCCGTCGAGTTACGTGCTGAGCGTCGTTATGCTCGGGACTCCGGTGCCGCTGCTCGTCGAACTATTCGAGTGGGTCGTCTACCTGACGGGGCCGGTGGGACGTGGCGTGTACGGTTGGGTACCGATGTGGGGACTGTTCGGCGTCTACGCGGCGTTCTGTGGCGTTCTCGCCGTCGCTGCAGCGTTTCGTACCGATGAAGGGCGCGCCGAGTACCGAACGCTCGGTGCGCTCGGTGTACTCGCGGTCGCGTACAGCGGTGTCGTCGTTGCGGTCGCGATCAGCTTTCGTTTGCAGTGTGAGCGGCAAACAAGCCTACTCGGGCGCTCTGACACACTTCCAGAAGTCATATCCCACACCCAGCGTTCGGTACGAGTATGGACGCCTACGAGCGAATCACCCGGAACGCCTCCGAGGTGGTCACCGAGGACGAGGTGCGCGCGCTAGCTGAATCACCCGAGGGCAAGCGGGCGTACGTGGGCTACGAGCCGTCTGGCGTCCTCCACATCGGCCACATGCTGACGGCGACGAAACTCATCGACCTGCAGGAGGCGGGCTTCGAGGTGACCGTGCTTCTGGCCGACGTCCACGCCTACCTCAACGACAAGGGGACGTTCGAGGAGATTCGCGAGACCGCAGAGCGCATGAAGGAACAGTTCGTCGCCTACGGTCTCGACGAGTCGAAGACCGAGTTCGTGCTCGGCTCCGAGTTCCAGTTCGACCGCGAGTACACGCTCGACCTCCACGCGCTCGAACTGAACACGTCGATGTCGCGCGCCGAGCGGGCGATGGCCGAGATAAAGAGCGGCGAGACGGTGAAAGTCTCGCAGGCGGTCTACCCGCTGATGCAGGCGCTCGACATCGTCTACCTCAACGTGGACCTCGCAATCGGCGGGATGGAGCAGCGCAAGGTCCACATGCTCGCCCGCGACACGCTCCCGAACATCGGCGAGGAGTCGCCGACCTGCCTGCACACGCCGCTGATCGCCGATCTTGGCACTGGCATCGGCAAGATGTCGTCTTCGAAAGGCGTCACCATTTCGATGGAGGACACCACCGAAGAGATCGAGGAGAAGGTCAACGGCGCGTACTGCCCGCCGACGGCCGACCCCGATCCCGACGACCAGGGCAACGAGCGCGAGAACCCGGTGCTCCAGATCTTCGAGTATCACGTCTTCCCACGTTTCGAGACGGTGGTCGTCGAACGCCCCGAGAAGTACGGCGGCGACCTTGAGTACGACGATTACGAGTCGCTGGCGGCTGACCTCGAATCCGGCGAGTTACACCCGGCGGACGCGAAGGGCGCGCTGGCGACGTACCTCGACGAACTCGTCGCACCGGGTCGCGAGAGGATTCGCCGAGCCGAGCGGTAGCTGACCCGTTCAGAACCCGAACGCCTGCATCGTACTTTTCAAGATTCCCTGCGCGACGAGACCGACGCCCGCCAGCACAAGCGCGAGACCGGCGGCGACGATGGGCGCCTGATAGGCGACGATACCGATTCCGGCGAGCAGCAGGACGATACCGAGAATCCCGGACGTACCGAGTTTGTCGAGCATATCCGATACTCCTCGTCTGCGTCCGGTAAAACCACCGGTCGAGTCGCCGGAGGAGTCGTTCTGTCGCTTGCTCGGCTTTCAACGGCGGTTTTAACAATTACGACGACGAACAACCCAGTATGAGCGAGAACGAAGGGCGTAACGACCTTCGAATGCCGAACGACGACGAGGAGTTCGCGGTCGTAACGAACATGCTCGGCGCAAACCGCGTGAAGGTCCGCTGCGCGGACGGCACGGAACGAACCGCTCGCATTCCCGGGCGGATGCAGAAACGCATCTGGATTCGCGAAGACGACGTCGTCCTGGTCGAACCGTGGGACTGGCAGGACGAGAAAGCCGACGTGACGTGGCGCTACAAGAAGCAGGAAGCCGAGCAGTTGCGCGAGGAAGGACACATTCAGTAGCTTCGTTCTGCGAAGGAGCGAGCCGACAACGACAGTGCGATGCAGAGCAACCGCTGCGGCACACCTGTGAGCCTTTTAGTGCCCGCGCCCGTACGGGCCTACGAATGACAGACGAGTTCGGCCTGATAGCGCCCGACGCCGTCGACGGCTTCGGAGACGAGTGGGAGGAGATAGACGTCTCCGACACGGAGGCCGACCGTATCGCACGCCGCCGGGACCGCGAGTTCAGCAAGTTCAGAAAACGCATCAAAGACGCCGACCAGTTCAAAGTCGAACAATCGGTGTTCGACGACGCCACCTTCGCGGCCATCTACAAACTGGTTCAGGACGGCTACATCGAGGCGTTCGGCGGCCCAATCTCGACGGGGAAGGAAGCGAACGTTTACGAGGCGCTCGGAGACGACGACACCGACGTTGCGGTGAAGATTTATCGAATAAACGCCTCGAACTTCCAACAGATGCGCGAGTACCTCGAAGGCGACCCGCGCTTCGAGGGCATCGGCAACGACAAGGGGAAGATCGTGCTCGCGTGGGTCAGAAAGGAGTTTGCCAACCTCGAACGCGCCCAGAAGGCGGGCGTCCGCGTCCCGACACCCATCGCCGTCGAGCGGAACGTCCTCGTGATGGAGCTCGTCGGACTCGTCGAGGAGCGTGCGCGCCGTCTCGCGGAGGTAAACGTCGAAAATCCGCAGACCGCGTACGAAGTCGTCCGCGAGTACATGCGCCGCCTCCACGGCGCCGGACTGGTCCATGGCGACCTCTCGGAGTACAACATGATCATCCACGAGGGCGAACTCGTCATCATCGACCTCGGGCAGGCGGTGACGGTCCACCACCCCAACGCCGAAGAATTCCTCGACCGCGACTGCGAGAACGTCGCGAAGTTCTTCTCACGGCAGGGTCTCGACGTGACCGGCGAGCAGTTGCGCGAGTACGTCACCGAAGTCGAACCCGAACCGTAGTCAGTCGTCGCATCTCGGTGCGTCTCTTCTCGTCCTGTCGTCGCTACTGGAGAAACAACCCATAGACGACGAAGTATGCGCCGAGAACGACCATCCCCGGACCCCACACTTTCGTGAGGTTCACTTTCCAGTCGGCGGGTTCGACCGCGTGCGGCGGCGTCTCGCTCCCGACGGCGTCGAGTTGCTCGCTGATTCGCGAGGGCGGATACGCGTATCTGACGAGGACAGCGCCGACGGCGACGTTGCCGACGAAGATGGAGGACATCGGTGGAGGGAGAGAGACCGTCGCAAAAAATGACTGTTCCCGTCGTTCTCCCCGACACGCTTTTTCCGTTCCCGGGTCTACTCTGAGACGATGAGAACCGCTCCCTGGCGCTGGTGGTCGCCTACTCCGGGAGCGGACAGTCCCGCTGTCGTCATCGCCGCGGCGTAACCCGTCGAGCGCGACGCAGGTGCTCACTCTGTTCTCCTCGCTTTCGTACCACGTTCGACCAGCACGACGAACCAACCCACCAGCACACATGCACGACTTTACCGTCACGCCGTACAGCGTCGAGGGAGCGGTCGACTACGACCGTCTCCTCGACCAGTTTGGCGCGGACGCGCTGACAGACGAACAGCTATCCGACTTCCCGCAACCGCCGCACCCGCTGCTCCGACGCGGCGTGTTCTACGCCGGACGCGACGTGGAGCGCTTCACGAGCGCCGCCAACCGGGACGAGACCGTCTCGGTTGTCACCGGGCGCGGTCCATCGGGACCGATGCATCTCGGTCACGTCCTGCCCTTCTACTTCGCGAAGTGGTTGCAGGCGGAGACGGGTGCGTACGTCTACGTCCCGCTCTCGGACGACGAGAAGTACTTCGCCAAAGACCTCGACTTCGAGGAGATACACGAACACACCCGCGAGAATCTTCGGGATCTGGTCGCCGTCGGCTTCGACCCCGAGCGGACGCGCTTCGTCGTCGACACTGCGGATTCAGACGTGATCTACCCGCTCGCCGCCGAGTTCGCGAAGGACATCACGCCCGCGACGGTGGAGGCGACGTACGGCGACCCGCCGAACGTCGGCTTGGGTTTCTACCCGGCGGTGCAGGCGACGCATCTCCTGTTGCCGCAACTGCTCTACGGCCGTCACCCGACGCTCGTCCCCATCGCCGTCGACCAGGACCCCCACATCCGCGTCTGCCGCGACATCGCGGGCAAGCAGCGCTACGACGTCGAAAAACCGGGCGCGCTGCTATCGAAGTTCTTGCCCCGATTGGGCGGCGGGGGCGGCAAGATGAGCAGTTCGGGCGACGAACCGACCATCTACCTCATGGACGACCGCGAAACCGTCCACGAGAAGGTGTCGAAATACGCCTTTTCGGGCGGGCGGGCGGACATAGACGAACACCGCGAGAAAGGTGGTGATCCCGACGCGGACGTCGCCTATCAACTGCTGTTCTCGTTCTTCGAAGAGGACGACGAGACGGTCGAGCGACTCGCCCGGGAGTACCGCGCCGGGGAGTTGCTGAGCGGCGAGATGAAGCAGTACGCCGCCGGGCGAATCGCCGACTTCCTCGAGATGCACCAGTCGCGACGACCCGAGGGCTCGATTCGAGACGCAGTCGAACCGTACCGCCTGACCGACGCCGAACGAGCGCGGTTGCGACCGGACGTGTTCGGCGCAGAGTGAGCGCTCGAGAGTGACCGGTCGTCGGAGCCACTTGGTCGTTGGTAGCAACTCGACCGTCGATAGCGACTCGGCCGCCCGACAGTCCGCGAAACCGCCGACGAACGTTATTCTGTCCGACAGCGTACCGATAGTATGAATCGCACCCGGATAGCGGGGCTTTTTCTCCTCCTGCCGGTCCTGTTCGGGGCCGCCTTCCCGGCCATCAAACTCGGACTCGACTACGTGCCGCCGCTTCTGTTCGCCGCCGGGCGCTATCTGCTGTCGGCGGGTTTGCTCCTCGGCTTCGCCGCTATGACGACTGACGCGTGGCTGCCGCGGACGCGAGGCGACTGGGTCGCCGTGCTCGGCGCGGGCGTCTTCTTCGTCGGCGGTACCGGACTCCTGTACCTCGGCCAGCAGTACACGACCAGCGGCGTCGCCGCCATCATCTACAGCCTCATTCCGATTCTGACGCCGCTCGTCGCGTGGGGGTTGCTCCCGCACGAGCGCTTTTCGCGCCGATATCTGCTCGGCCTGTTCGTCGGCTTCGTCGGGGTCGCGCTCGTGATTCGCCCCGAACCGACGAATCTCTTGGGGGAGTCGGTCGTCGGCGAGGGTTTGGTGCTCTTGGCAGCGACGAGCGTCACGCTCGGGAGCGTCCTCGTCCGCCGCTACCGCTCGACGATGTCGGTCGTCGCGCTCACCGGGTGGGCGATGATTCCCGGCGCGCTGATACAGCTCGCGTTCAGCGCCGCGCTCGGTGAGTCGCTCGCGGCGGTTCGTCCGACTGCGACGGCAGCGTTGCTCCTGCTCTACCTCGCGGTGTTCGCCAGCGGCGTCGGGTTCGCCGTCTACTTCTACCTCCTGGAGAGGCTGGGACCGCTCCAGGTGAACCTCATCTCGTACCTCATTCCGGTCGTCGCAGTCACCGTCGGGTGGCTCTTCCTCGACGAACCCATCACGGCGCTCACGCTCGCCGGATTCGCCGTCATCGTCGTCGGATTCGCGCTCCTCCGGGCGGACGACCTCGTGCCGATGGCGCGTCGGCGCCTCCGGAACCGGAGACGCCCGGCCGCGTGAGTATCGGTATCGGAAACCGAGGAGGCGGTGCTGAGGGAAATCTTAAACCGCTCCGACGGGTAGCACGGTGCATGCAACACGTGAAGGTTCCGCAGGACCGCATCGGTGTCCTCATCGGTGACGGCGGCGAGACCATGCGCGAGATCGAGAGTCAGGCGGAGGTTCGCCTCGACATCGATTCCGAGTCCGGGTCGGTCGCCATCGACTCGGTCGGCGACCCCGTTACGGGCCTCGTTGCGCCGGACATCGTCCAGGCTATCGGTCGCGGATTCTCACCCGAAGCCGCGCTGTCGCTACTGAACGACGAGATGCGGATGTTCGACCTCATCGACCTCGACGAACAGACGCGAAACAAAAACGATCTCCAGCGTCAAAAAGGCCGTCTCATCGGCGAGAACGGCCGGACCCGCCAACTGATGGAGGAACTCAGCGGCGCGAACGTCGTCATCTACGGCTCGACGCTCGGCATCATCGGCCAACCCGAGGAAGTCGAAGCGGTCCGCCGTGCGGCCGGGATGCTGCTCGACGGCGCGCCCCACGGCGCGGTGTACTCGTTCCTCGAACGGAAACACAACGAACTCACCCGCGGATTCGACGTCTCCTCGGACTGAGTTCGCCGTCCGCTGCCCGCCGCTCGAAGCAGCGCACCCGGCGACCTGTCCGCTATCGACTACTTATACCCGTCTAGAACGGACAGTTCCTGTCGCCGTCGACCCCCCACCGTGTGCCGTTTTGGCATAGCATCGTTCGACAGATTTTTATAGAATCACAAACAATCCCGGAGTGATTATGTCTCAGCGACGCCGGATGGGCAATCAGCCCATGATCGTACTCTCGGAGGACAGTCAGCGAACGTCCGGAAAGGACGCGCAGTCGATGAACATCACCGCGGGCAAAGCCGTCGCGGAGTCGGTCCGCACGACGCTCGGCCCGAAAGGGATGGACAAGATGCTCGTCGACTCCTCGGGCGGCGTCGTCGTTACGAACGACGGCGTGACCATCCTCAAGGAGATGGACATCGACCACCCCGCGGCGAACATGATCGTCGAAGTCTCCGAGACGCAGGAGGACGAGGTCGGCGACGGCACCACATCCGCCGTCGTCGTCGCCGGTGAACTCCTCGACCAGGCCGAGGAGCTTCTCGACTCCGACGTCCACGCGACCACGGTCGCGCAGGGCTACCGGCAGGCCGCCGAGAAAGCCAAGGAGATTCTGAACGAGCAGGCCATCGATGTCTCCGAGGACGACCGCGAAACGCTCGTCAAGATCGCCGCGACGGCGATGACGGGTAAGGGCGCAGAGAGCGCCAAAGACCAGCTCGCCGAGCTCGTCGTCGACGCGGTTCTCGCCGTCGCGGACGAGGACGACATCGACACCGAGAACGTCAGCGTCGAGAAGGTCGTCGGCGGCGCCATCGACAACTCCGAACTCGTCGAGGGCGTCATCGTCGACAAGGAGCGCGTCAACGAAAACATGCCGTACGCGGTCGAAGACGCCAACGTGGCGCTGTTCGACGGCGCGCTCGAAGTGAAGGAGACCGAAATCGACGCCGAGGTCAACGTCACCGACCCCGACCAGCTCCAGCAGTTCCTCGACCAGGAAGAGAAACAGCTGCGCCAGATGGTCGACAAGCTCGTCGACGTCGGTGCCGACGTCGTCTTCGTCGGCGACGGCATCGACGACATGGCCCAGCATTACCTCGCCAAGGAAGGCATCCTCGCCGTGCGCCGCGCCAAGAGCGGCGACCTCAAACGCCTCGCCCGCGCGACGGGCGGCCGCGTTGTCTCCAGCATCGACGACATCGAGGCCGAGGACCTCGGCTTCGCCGGCTCTGTCGCCCAGAAGGACGTCGGCGGCGACGAGCGCATCTTCGTCGAGGACGTCGAAGAGGCCAAGTCCGTGACGCTCATCCTCCGCGGCGGCACCGAGCACGTCGTCGACGAGGTCGAGCGCGCTATCGAGGACTCCCTCGGCGTCGTCCGCACGACGCTGCAGGACGGCAAAGTGCTGCCCGGCGGCGGTGCACCCGAGACTGAGCTCGCGCTGCAGCTCCGCGACTTCGCCGACTCCGTCGGCGGTCGCGAGCAGCTCGCCATCGAGGCGTTCGCCGACGCGCTGGAAGTCATCCCGCGCACGCTCGCCGAGAACGCGGGTCTCGACTCCATCGACTCGCTCGTCGACCTCCGCTCGCGCCACGACGGCGGCGAGTTCGGCGCGGGTCTCGATGCGTACACCGGCGACGTCATCGACATGAACGAGGAGGGCGTCGTCGAGCCCCTCCGCGTGAAGACGCAGGCCATCGAGTCCGCCACCGAGGCGGCCGTGATGATCCTCCGCATCGACGACGTCATCGCGGCGGGCGACCTCCGCGCGTCCACCGACGACGGCGACGACGAGATGCCGCCGGGCGGCGGCGGCATGGGCGGTATGGGCGGCATGGGCGGTATGGGCGGCGCGATGTGAAGATAGGGCAAATCACATCCGCACCCCACCGCAACCGCTTCGCACCGCTTTCGACCGTCGGCCCGTTCGCCGACTCCGATTTTCTTTCGCACGTAACCGACCGACAGTGGCGCGGCTCTGTCGGCTGCACACCGCGTCGAACTCGTCGCCAACACCGTCCCAAATCTGTCTTTGGAGCTGAATTTAGTCATTTTAATGTAAAGCGATCTTCGAATGACTGTCGACTATACCTCTATTTATTCAGATTTGACTAGTGAGAGAATTTATCACACGATTCGACATACGGATTCAGTATGTGCCAAGAAGAAAACGAAAGGTCGAAGGGCTACGGTTCGGGTGACGCGGTGGAGCGGACGGCGTCCGACTCCGATGGCGTTGGGCGACGAGCGTTTCTCGCTGCCGGTGCGGCGGCCGCCGGCCTCGCGCCCGACATCGCGCGGGCGAACCGCACACCGGTGGTAAACGACGTACAGCAGACGAACCAGACGCTCGAATCGCCGGACGGAAGCGTTCGGGTGCGATTCTCGGTCGGCGGCGGGCGGCCGCGGTACGCGGTCCAGTACGAGGATCGGCAGGTGATTCGGCCGTCGCCGCTCGGATTCCAGTTCCGGGATGTCCCGTCGATGACGGACGGCTTTGCCATCTCCGGCGTCGAGCGAAACGGCGCGGACGAGACGTGGGAGCCGGTGTGGGGGACGAAGTCGGAGATACGCGACAACTACAACGAACTCATCGTCGGCCTGCAGGAATCGTCGTCGCCGGGGCGGTCGCTGACGCTCGTCTTCCGCGCCTACGACGACGGCGTCGGCTTCCGGTACGTGCTGCCCGAACAGGAGAACCTCGGCGAGTTCGCCATCACGAACGAGACGACTGGCTTCCGCTTCGCGGGTGACTACACGACGTGGTGGATTCCGGACGACTACGACAACTACGAGTACCTCTACGAGGAGACGCCGCTGAGCGAGATTTCGGCGCGCGAAGACGCCGGACAGAACGTCTCGCCCATGGACGGCGTCTCGACGCCGGTGACGATGCGGACGCCCAACGGGATTCACCTGAGCGTCCACGAGGCGGCGCTGACCGACTACGCGGGGATGACGCTCACGCGCGCCGACGGGAAGCCGACGGCCTTCGAGTCGACGCTTGTCCCGTGGCCCGACGGCGCGAAGGTGAAAGCCGAGACGCCGCACGCCTCGCCGTGGCGGACGATTCAGTTGGCGAGTGAACCCGGCGAGCTCGTCGAATCCGACCTCGTCGTTAACCTCAACGAGCCGAACGCGCTGGACGACGTCTCGTGGATCGAACCTCAGAAGTACATGGGCATCTGGTGGGAGCTCCACGTCGGGAAGACAAGGTGGGCACCCGGTCCGGACGTCGGCGCGACCACCGAAAACGCCAAGCGGTACATCGACTTCGCGAGCGCCCACGGCATTCCTTCACTCTTGGTCGAGGGGTGGAACGTCGGCTGGGGCACGTTCGAGCAGTGGAGCAACCCGCCGCGGACGTTCAACTTCACGCAGTCGACGAAGTACTACGACCTCGAAGAAGTCGTCCAGTACGGAAAACAGCAAGAGCCGCCCGTCGACATCGTGATGCACAACGAGACCGGCGGCGGCGTCGGCAACTACGAGCGCCAACTTGACGAAGCGTTCGACCTGTATCAGGAACTCGGCATCCCGGCCATCAAGTCGGGCTACGTCAGCGAGGAGGGCGTCGACCTCGAGGGCGAGCGCTACCACCACCACGGCCAGCGGATGGTCAACCACTACCGGCTGGTGACGCGGAAAGCCGCCGAACACGAAATCATGCTCAACGTCCACGAACCCATCAAACCGACGGGCGTCCGGCGGACGTATCCGAACCTCATGACCCGCGAGGGGGTTTCGGGCCTCGAGTACGAAAACTTCCGCGAGGAGGGGAACCCGCCGGCGCACACCGTGACGATTCCATTCACCCGGATGCTCGGCGGACCGCTCGACTACACGCCGGGCATCTTCGACCTCACCTACCCCGAGTACGGCGACACCCGGGTCCACGACACCCGCGCCCGGCAACTCGCGCTCTACCCGATGCTGTTCAGCGGCCTCCAGATGGTCGCGGACCTTCCCGAGAACTACGACGACCTCGACGTCTTCGAGTTCATCGAGGAGGTACCAGCGGCATGGGACGACACCGTCGTCGTCGACGCCGAAATCGGCGAGTACGCGACCATCGCTCGCCGCTCGGGCGACGTCTGGTACGTCGGCACCGGCACGAACGAGACCCCGCGCACAGTCTCAGTCTCCTTGGACTTCCTCGACGACGGCGAGTACGTCGCGACCACGTATACCGACGGTCCCGAGGCTGACCTCGAAACGAACCCGACACCGGTCGAGATTCGGCGCTTCCGCGTCACCGCCGACGACGCGGTTCCGGCGTCGATGGTCGCAGGCGGCGGCCAGGCGATTCGACTCGTCCCAATTGGGCAGGTCGAGGACGACGGACAGACACCGTCGCTCGCCGCCCCCGACTACGAGTACGACACCCTGTTGGTACCGTACGGCGTCGCCGCGGGCGACCCCTTCACCGTGAGCGTCGAGGTAACCAACCCCGGCACCGTCGTCGGCGGCACGCGACTGGCGCTCTACGTCGACGGCGAGACCGTCGCATCGAAGTTCGTCCGTGTCGGCGCAGGCGAAGAGACCCAGTTCGACTTCCCGCTCCGGCTCGGCGACGTCGGCGACCACGAACTCGGCGTCGGCCCGGTCGACGAGGGACCGACGCTGTCGAAGCCGACGGCGGTCGAACGGCCCTCGGCGGAGTTCCGGATGTTCGACTACAGTGGCTTCTCGGTCCCGGAGGAGGCCGAGGTAGGGACACCGGTCGAGATTCCGGTGACGGTGCGGAATACCGGCGATGAACTCAGCGTGCAGGTGCTCCGACTCACCGTCGACAACGAGGTCGTGGAAGCCCAGAGTCTGACGCTCGAACCGGGTCAGAAAGTGGACCTGACGTTCGACCACGCCTTCGAGGTGGCCGGAACGTACGAGGTCGCGCTGGAGAATCTCGAAGCGCAGCAGGTGACCGTCGAGTGAGCGGAGGTGGCACGTTCTCGAGACGAGCAACAGTTCTTCTCGGGTCGGGCGGTCCGCCGCTTCGTCGAGAGTGACGACACCGCCGTCAGCGACGTCACTCGAGGCGACACCACTCGACGCACGGTACCCGGAGTGCCGACCGCGTGAGTACCGCTTCCAAATACTAGCCCAACCGACAACGTCCCTTT
The DNA here is from genome assembly GCF_020150815.1 of Haloprofundus salilacus. NCBI lineage: Archaea > Methanobacteriati > Methanobacteriota > Halobacteria > Halobacteriales > Haloferacaceae > Haloprofundus > Haloprofundus salilacus. Next base: position 2,788,065 of record NZ_CP083723.1, read on the forward strand.
CTGCCCAAGAAGACACGGGTGATTTTCATGTCCAAGAATCGGCGCGCGTTCGTTCGCGGCATCGGTACGACGCTCCTCGTGGCGGGAGTCGCCGGCTGTACCGACACAGGAGGAGAGACCGACGGCGGAGACGACCAAGCCCAGCAAGACGGGACCGAGACCGACGGTGCCGCGGATGCGGGCAACGAGACCGAGACGACGACCGCGGCCGAAGAAACGGGCGGCAACGAGACCACCGGCAACGAGAACGACGTGCAAGGAACGGTCGGCGAGCTGTCCCACCAAGACCTTGTAGTAGTGCGCCACAGCTACTTCCAGCGCGACGGTCAGAGCGGCGTCGAAGGGGTGGTCCGGAACACCAGTGACACCGACTACGAACTGGTGACCGTCCACATCACGCCCCGAGCGGACGAACAGACCGAAGCCCGAAAGGACTACCCCGAACAACAGGAAAAGTACCGCGACACGCTCACAGCGGGCGCGACGTGGAAGTTTCGGGTCGTCTTCGAAGATCCCGAGGTGCAGAGTCCCGACAGCTACGGCGTCTGGGTGACGGGCCAAGAAGCGTCGTTACTCCGATTCCAGAAACGGGAGCACGTCGGCGTTCGGACGGCTTTCGGAGACCGAGCGTTTCAGGTTTCGGGACTCTGCGCGGCTAGTTCTTCGAGCGCAGCGGCCATCTCGTCGTCGTCGTCGAGGGCTTCGAGTCTCTCCAGCGCGTGCTGCTCGTCCGAACGGTTCGCCGCTAGCGCGTCGGTCGCCTCCTCCGGAAGGTCTAGCGCCTCCGCGAGTCCGAGCAGGCGGTCATACAGTCGGAGTTCGAGTTCCTCGACGGTCGCGGCGGCGTCAAGGTAGTACGGGAGTCTGAGCGCGTCGTTCAGTACGAGGTTGTTGAATCGCTCGGTTCCGTCGACGAGACCGTCCAGCATCGGCACCTCCTTCATCTCCGGCCGGCGCTCGATGGTCTCGAACACCGTCTCGATGCGGTTGACGTGGGTTCGAGTCTCTTCGCGGTGCGTCTCGAAGGCGTCGAGCAGTTCGTCGCGAATCGACGGGTCCGCCACCTCGTCGAGCGCGTCGACGTTCGCGGCGGTGGCGAGTTCGTCGAGAACGTCGACGAGTTCGGTTTCGAGGTAGTAGGCGCTCTGCAGGCGGTACGTGAACAGGTCGTGGAGCGTTTCGATGTTCATTAGTATGAGTCCGTCAGTCGTGGGTCTCTCTGAAACGATTCGGCGCGGAAACCGCGGGAGTGAGGCGTCAGAACGACCGCCAATGGTCGTACTCGTCGGCGACGACCGGCGGGTCGCGGTCGCTGTAACGCGGGCGACCGACCGCGTTGCGCTGGACGCCGTTGAGTATCGACAGTCGGAGGTCGTCCATCGTCTGGTAGGTCTGGCTGCCGGAGGTCCGAAGCACGCGCGCCAACGGGTCGCTGCCGCCGCCGGAGTACGTGACCTCCACGTCGTCGTACGCCGAACAAATCTCGTCGGTGTCGACGGGAAACGACTGGTCGCCGAGCAGGTCGAAGATGCGGTTGATATCCAGCGAACGGAGCGTTCCGGTGCTGTTTGGCTCGTCCTCCATGTCAAGCAACTATGCGGCACCGACGCGGAAGTCGCTTTGGTGGGAAGTCGGTGATACTCACTCGGAGGCGTGGGACGGTCGAATCGAACGCTCTCTCTCCGATGACAGACACCACGGGCGGACAAAAATCACATTCCGACCGTCGTGGTATGGTGTCGCGCATGACCGTAGTGAAAATCGTCAAAGTGCTCGGTACGTCGGAAGAGTCGTGGCAGGACGCCGCTGAAGAGGCGTTCAGACAGGCGAACAAGACCATCGACGACATCAGCGGCATCGAGATCAAAGACTGGACGGCCGACGTCGAGAACGACGAGATCGTCGAGTACCACGCGACGGCGGAGGTGGCGTTCCTCGTACACGACCCCGAGTAGCGAAGGTCGACCGAGCGGATTGTGAGACGGAACGGATATCCGGGGGCACGCAGCGCCGACCACCCGGACTTTCATTTACGTGCTCCAAAGCTAATGCCGAAACGAGGTTACGTTACTTGGGTTCTGTTAACACATGTTCAGTACCGACGATGCCCTTGCAGACGAACAGCGCACTCTCGACGAGCGGAGACGTGACCGGGTAGACGACACCAGGATCCGACGTCCCGTCGAGGTATCGGTATGACCGCAGAATCGCAGCCGTCGGCCGAAGGCGATCCCGGAGTCGTCACAGGCGCACCGGACCCCCCGAACGCCCAACTCGGAATCTCGAACCGGGTCGCCTCCGCGGTCGTCGGCGGGGCGCTCGTGCTGCTCGGTCTCAGGCGTCGCTCGCTCGTCGGGGCGGTGTTGGTACTCGTCGGCGGCTGGCTCCTCTACCGCGGCGGCAGCGGACAGCGCCGCCCCGGGTTGACGGGGTCAGAGTCCGTCAGTTCCGTCGGTTCCGACCGTCGGGAGCACCGAGACGGCGAAGCGTCGCCGGCTCCGATGGACGTCGAGCGCTCGACGACTGTCGGGAAGTCGGCGGACGAACTCGACGACCTGTGGCGCGACCCGGAGACACTGACCCGGGTCGTCGGCGGCGTCGCCGAGGTGAACCTCGAAGACGAAGACATGGGGCGATACCGCTGGCGAGTCGACGCTCCGCTCGGACGAACCCTGACGGGGGAGACTCGAATCGTCGAAGACTGCCCCGGCGAGTTCCTGCGCTGGGAGTCGGTCGAGAACGCAGCCGTCTCCACCGAAGGCTCCCTGCGGTTTCGGCCGGCACCCGCCGGCCGGGGAACCGAGGTGACGCTCCGCCTCCGGTTCGACCCGCCGGGCGGTCCGGTCGGCGGTACGGCGATGAACCTCCTGGGTTTCGTCCCCGAGACGCTCGCTTCCTCGGTTCTCTACCGCTTCAAGAGCCTCGCGGAGACAGGCGAGATTCCAACGCTCGAACGCAACCCCTCGGCCCGTGGGAAGGGTGATCTGGTGTGAGAGCGCTCTGCTGGGAGGGCGTCAACGACCTGCAGGTCGAGACCGTCCCCGAACCCGAACTCGTAAACCCCCGGGACGTGGTCCTCCGCGTGACGCTGTCGACGACGTGCGGTTCCGACCTCCACTTCATCGACGGCTACCTCCCGACGATGCGCGAGGGCGACGTCATCGGCCACGAATTCATGGGCGAGGTCGTCGAAGTCGGTCGCAAGGTGGAGACCGTCGAGGAGGGCGACCGCGTGGTCGTCCCCTCGTTCATCGGCTGTGGGAACTGCCACTACTGTCAGACCGACCAGTGGTCGCTCTGTGACAACACGAATCCGAACCCCGAGTTACAGGAGCCGGTGCTCGGCTACCCGACCGCCGGAATTTACGGCTACACGCACGCCTTCGGCGGCTATGCCGGGTCGCACGCCGAGTACGTCCGCGTCCCCCACGCCGACGAGGACTGCTTCGTCGTCCCCGACGAATTGAGCGACGAGCAGGCGCTTTTCGCCTCCGATGCGTGGCCGACCGGCTACATGGGCGCGGACTTCTGCGACATCGAACCCGGCGATACGGTCGCCGTCTGGGGCTGCGGCGGCGTCGGACTGATGGCTCAACAGAGCGCCGCGCTCATGGGCGCAGAGCACGTCGTCGGCATCGATCGCTTCCCCGAGCGACTGAAGATGGCTGAGCGGGACGCCGGTTCGGAGACCATCGACTACACCGATGTCGACAGCGTCGTCGACGAACTGAAGCGGCTGACCGGCGGCCGCGGTCCGGACGCCTGCATCGACGCCGTGGGGATGGAGGCGCACGGCACCGGCATCGCCCACACGTACGACCGCGCGAAGCAGTCGATGAAGCTACACACCGACCGCGGCGACGCGCTCCGGCAGGCCATCCGTGCCTGTCGCAAGGGCGGGACGCTGTCGATTCTCGGCGTCTACGGCCTGATGGACAAGTTCCCGCTCGGCGTCATCATGAACAAGGGCCTCACCGTCCGCACCGCCCAACAGCACGGCCAGCGCTATGTGCCGCAACTGTTGGACCATATCGTCGAAGACGAGATGGACCCGTCGTATCTGGCGACGCACACGATGTCGCTCGAGGATTCGCCGCGCGGCTACGAGATGTTCAAAGAGAAGGAAGACGGGTGTGTGAGGGCGGTGTTCGAGCCGTAGAAGTCCCACAGCTCGGTTATTTGTGCACGGCGGGAGCACGATGGGAGTCTCGTGAGCAGGGCGAGACGGCGAAGCCGTCTCGCTGGCCTGCGGGCGACTCGCGGGTCGCCCGCAGACGAAGCGAACGAGACTACATCGTGCGAGCGAGAACGAGCGTGGCGAGTTCGAGCGAGCACGATGGGATTCGAACCCACGACCGTCGGATTAGAAGTCCGACGCTCTATCCAGACTGAGCTACGTGCCCTCGGCTACGACGATTCGGTCCGAGCAAAAAGCGATTGTGGTTCACTGCACCGCGTGAGGGCGATACCCTCACCCGTCGAATCGGTACAGCGACGTGACGTACGGCAGTCGGTTGAACATCCAGTACGCCACCGGCAGGCCGACGATGGTCACCGCGAGGAACGCCGCGACGTTCGCCCAGAACCAACTCAGCCACCAGCCGACGAACACGAAGTACACCGCGCGGACGAACAGTGAGTGTTGACCGCGGGCCGCCTCGGGTGCCGAGCGTGAACGCGGCTCCTTGAGGCTCAAAACGGTGGGCACGAGATTCGTGAGCTTGATTCCCAGCGGCAGGAGGACGACGGTCGCCGTCAGAAACCACGCGACGTTGACGACGAGCGGGGTCGCCCACCAGCCGACGAAGACGAACCACAGCGCACGCACCACGAGAGAACGGTCACTCATACGTGAAAGAAAGCGGCGCGGGGCGAAAAGCGTGCTGGCGGTCGGCGAGAACAGCAAGCCTAAGTCCGCCGTGCAAGTATCGGGAGACGAATGAGAGTCATCGGTACTGTCGGCCTGCCCGGAAGCGGGAAGGGCGAAGCCGCGACCGTCGCCCGCGAGGAGGGGGTCCCGGTCGTGACGATGGGCGACGTCATCCGCCGGGAGTGTCGAGACCGCGGACTCGACCCCGCGCAACACCACGGCGAGATAGCGAAGGCGCTCCGCGAGGAGAACGGTCCCGACGCCATCGCGGCGCGCTCGCTCCCGCTCATCGAGGAGTACCGCAAGACGAACGAGACGGTGCTCGTCGACGGTCTCCGCTCGAATATCGAAGTCGAGCGCTTCGAGGAGGCGTTCGGCGACGAGTTCTCGCTCGTGAGCATCGAAGCGCCGTTCGAACTCCGACGAGAGCGCGTCACCGACCGCGGCCGCGACCTGGGCGAGGACGACGGCGGCGAGGGACTCCGCGCCCGCGACGAGCGCGAACTCGGCTTCGGGATGGGCGAGGCGATGGAGCGCGCCGACGTCCGCATCGAGAACACCGGTAGCTTGGAGTCGTTTCGCAAGCAGATTCGGGGGATCATCCGCGGCGGAACCGAGTCCGGCGAGAAAGGAGACGCGGACGACGCCGCGGCGGCGAGCGAGGAGGTGTCGCGGTGATCTACAGCATCGACGTTCGAATCGTCGCACCCGTCCGGGATACGGAGGTGACAGACCGCGTCGCCGACGCCGTCACGAACCTCTTTCCGAACGCCGAACTCGAATACGAACCGGGCCAGCTCGTCGCCGAGACGCACTCGCTCGACGCGTTCTCCGACCGCCTGCACGAACAGGAGATACTCGATACCGCCCGCCGCGAGTTCACGAAGCGAGGCGACGACTCCGGCTTTTCGTTCGCGCTGAAGAAGCAGGCGGCGCTGAAGGGCGTCATCAACTTCGCCGTCGGCAACCCGGACGAACTCGGCGACATCGAGGTTCACGTCACCGTCCGCGACCCGAGCGTCGACGAGTTTATCGACCACGTCGCACCGCCGACGAGAGACGGCCGACCAGTTACAGACTGATGCCGTGGCGGCGGGACAAACCGGGGCCGGCGAGCGTCCACGCGGCGGCGCTGATGACCGTTCTCGGACTGACGGCGCTCGTCACCGGACAGCCGTTTCTCTTCCCGAGCCTCGGTCCCTCCGCGTACGTGCTCGCCACCGGCATCGGCGACGACGACAGCACTCCTCGACGTGTCGTCGGCGGCCACTTCATCGGCGTCGTCGCCGGGTTGGCGACCTACCACCTGCTGGCCGACGGACTCGTCGCCACCCAACCCGTCCCTCCGTTCTCGATGGCGGGAGTCCGATTGATGACGAGCGCCACCGTCGCGGTGGGACTGACGACAGCGGCGATGCTCGCCACCGATCTCCGACATCCGCCGGCCTGTGCGACGACGCTCATCGTCGGCCTCGGACTGTTGACGAGCGTACAGGAGTCGGCCATCATCATGGTCGCGATCGTGCTGCTGTTGATCGTCCAGCAGGGGTTGCTGGCTGTCCGCCGCGCGACGGGGCCCCTGACCGTCCCCTCGGGCGAAGGCACGCCGGAAGCGTCGACGCAACAGGGTGACCGAAGCGTCACAGACGAGAGTCGGGCCGGCGGGGAAAACAACTGACTCGACAAGGCGGGAAGCGGCTAGCAAACAGTTATTACTTGACCAACATATTCTCACCCAGAGCTGGCTTTGTCGGCTCCGAGAAACTATGGACTTAGACAAATTCCTCGAAACGCACGGACCGAAAGAGGGCGGAGACACCTTCGAGCGGGAGAGTTCGAAGATGCTCGACGTCTCGCTCGACGGCAGCGTGATGGCGAAAGCCGGGGCGATGGTCGGCTACACCGGCGACATCTCGTTCGAGCGGAAGTCCGGCGGCGGACTGACGGGTATGCTGAAGAAGAAGGCGACCGGCGAGGGTACCGTGATGATGCAGGCGACGGGGACGGGCCACCTCTACCTGGCCGACCAGGGAAAGGAGGTCCAGATTCTCGAACTGGACGCCGACGACGAAATCAGCGTCAACGGCAACGACGTGCTGGCGTTCGAGGAGAGCGTGACGTGGGACATCAAGATGATGAACAGCATCGCGGGCACGTCGACCGGCGGACTGTTCAACGTCTACCTGAATGGACCGGGTAACGTCGCCATCACGACGCACGGCGAACCGCTCGTCCTCCCGACGCCGGTCAGCACCGACCCGAACGCCACGGTCGCCTGGAGCAGCAACGTCTCGCCCAGCACGAAGCGGGACCTGAACATCAAGAGCTTCCTCGGGCGATCGTCCGGGGAGACGTTCCAGCTTCACTTCGCGGGTGAAGGCGGGTTCGTCGTCGTCCAGCCGTACGAAGAGCGGTCACCGCAGGAGTGAGTCGACCGCCGGCGGCGATGGTCGGCGACGACACCGATGCCGTCGGCGTCGTAGAAACCCTCAGGGGACGAGCAGCACCGTGACCGCTGCGCCGATGAAGACGATTTTCAGTGTGGTGTTGACGACGACTACCTTCGAGCCGAAACTCGCCCCCCAGATACCGTACTGAAAGGGGATAGAGCGCTTGAACGTCGAGACGGCGAAGGAGACGATACCGCCGAGGAGCATCGTCGCGACGGCCTGTCGCGGTGTGAACACCGTGCCGATCTGCGGCGCGATTGTCACCGCGCCCGTCGTCGTGTCGAAGGCGAAGACGGCGATGACCGGGACGGCCGCACCGGGGAGACCGACCAGCGTCGCCAGCGGGTCCGCGACGCTCGTCAGCGCCTGGAGCGAGTTCGTCTCCACGAGCAGCGTGACGAGCGCGTAGACGACCGCGAGACGAGGGACGATTCTGCGCAGTTGCTTCCACGTGCTCCGCGCCGCGTCGCGGAGTTTCTCATCCGTCGACTGCGTTTCCCGATCGGGTGCGTCGACGTCGTCGGGGGCGGACGCGGGGTTCACGTTGCGCTCCGACAGCAGCAGTGCACCCGCCAGAATTCCGACGAGCGTGATACCGAGCGCGATGGCCGCCCGCGCGCCGACGTACATGAGGCCGACGCGAAGGCCCAAAATGGGAATCAGCACCGGCGCGTAGAAGGTGAAGATGTGCTGGACGAAGCCGAAGAACGTGTTGATGGTGACGGCGACGAGCGTCGCGCGGTCGTCGAGCATCCCCGAGTCGCGGAACTCCGCGAGCATCCCGTACCCGGCCGTCGTGGACGCGGTGGTCGTCAGAATCGCCGTCCCCACTTCTCGGGGCAAGTTCGCGGGTTTCGTCAGCGGGTACGCCAGCACCGTGATGTAGCGCACCGCGCCGAAGGCGACGGCGAGGTTGGCGAGGAAGACGCCGACACCGATGGCGACGGTGATGGTCGCGACGCGGGAGGCGACTTCGGCGAAAAACGACGGGTCGAGCGCCTGCACGACGGACTGCACGGGCGGAGGTGGGGACCGTGCGGGCAAATGCGCGTCGGTCGGCGGTCGAGCAGACGGTCGTCGCCCGCGGACTCAGCAGTAGACGGAGATGGTGTCGCCGTCGGCGCGCCGTGCGTCGGCGGCGGTGACGACGTAGCGCGCGTTCGTCCCGCCGTCGGCCTCTTCGACGACCGTTTCGTTCCCTTCGCGCTGTTGCGACGAGTACCAGTACGGATGCGTCACCTCGACGTGGACGCCGTCGGCGGTCCGGTCGGTCACCGTCGCTTCTTTGTTCGTAACCGTCGCCGTCGTCCCCCAATCAGTCACGCAGGACGCGTCTTCGAGTTGTTCGGTGATGTACGCCCCTTCGGCTTCGAGCGCGCGTTCTTCCGCCTCCTCGTCGGAGACGACGGACGCCGGTATCGCCGTCGGTTCGGGTGTCGGAGTCGACTCGTTCGAGGCTTTGTCGACCGATTCCACCGGCGTTGTCTGCACACAGCCTGCGGTTCCAAGGCCGAAGGCGACGCCGCAGAGACGGAGGATACGACGTCGAGAGCGAGCGGAGGACATTAGAGGAGAAGTTCGGCAGTTCGACAAGTGCTTTGTGTTGCTGCAGCGACACCCGCTGCGGCGGTACGCAGGGAACCGACCGAGTTACACGAGCAACCGGACGACGCCGAACAGCACGAGCACGCCGAGCACGTCGCACGTGTTGGTGACGACGGGAATCACCACGTCGTCCGGGTCGAGTTCGAGGCGGTAGGCGGCGTACGTCGCCACCAGCGTGACGACGATGGCGAGGAGCGCGAGCACGGCGCCGCTGACGGCGGCGACGGCCACGACGGTCAGAAAGCCGAGCGCCGTCCCCGCGAGGAACGTCTGAATCAGCCACGCGCCCGCGCCGACGAGCGGAAACAGCGTCAGCGAGAGCGCGACGGTCGCGACGGCGTTGCCCAACAGCAAGTCGTCGTCGGGAGCGAAGTCGAGCAGGCCGAGGTGAAAGGCCGTCGAGAGGCGGGCCGCGAGGATGCTCCCCAGATTCCCGGCCATCCCGATGGTGACCGGGACGAGCACGAGAAGCGACGGATACCGCAGCAGCGTCGACTGGAACGTGTCGAGAACGAGACCGCTGGCGAGTTCGACCGTCGTCAACGCGAGGAGGACGGGAAGCATCGTCCGCATGATGCCGCGGACGCTCCACTGCGTCTCTGTCACTCAGCCACCCCCCAGCGCGAGGACGACGCGGGCGGCGAACAGCATCGTCGCCATCCCGACGACGTCGCCGGTGGTCGTGACCACGGGACCCGCGAGCGTGTCGGGGTTCAATCCCCGCCGGTAGCCGTAGAAGACGACGCTCAGCACCGTAACGGTGAGAAGCAGGCCGGAGACAACACCGGCGATGATGGCGATGCCGACGAGCGTCCAGAGCGTCGCGACGGGTCGCCCGAGGACGACCAACACGGCGTACGCGAGCGCCGCCGCAAAGACGCTGACGAGCACGCCGTTAGCGAGCGCGGCGGCGACGGCGTTGCGGATGCGTCGGTCCGAGAGCGTGAAGTACGGTTCGACGAGACCCTGGTGGAGCGCGGAGGCGAGGCGCGCGCCGAGCGACCCGTAGACGTTGCCGCGCGTCGCCAACAGCGCCGGAACGAGGACGATGAGACCCGCGACGCGTTTGAGTTCTGACTCCATCCCGCCGAGGACGACGCCCGCAAAGAGTCCGCCGCCGGCGCTCAAAAGGAGCACCGGCAGCGCCTCTCGGTACGCCTCCGTGACGACGTCGCGGACGGACATACGACGACAGACGCGCGGCGACGGTAAAAGTCGGGCGGACGTGAGTGTACGGAACAGGCACGTGTCGCGCTACCATTGATCAAACTACGTAGGGGATGACCGCTCGTCGTCGTCGCCGCCGACGAGAACGAGGACGCCGGTCAGCGCTGCGGCGGCAGCCATCGAGACGGCAAGCGCGGTGAACGCCACGCCGAAGTTGAACGTATCGGAGAGGATTCCGACGACCGCGGGAGCGAGCGCCCCCGCGCCCATCAGCAGTGTCCGCACTGCGCCGAGCCCGCCGCCCGCGACGCTGTCGGGGATGACTGCGACGAGGTACGCGCCCCGCACCGGTCGAAAACCGTGCGATCCGAGACCGAACGCGACGACGACGGCCCCGAGGACGAGGAAACCCGCTTCGCCGACGGCGACGAGCGCGGCGAGCGCGACCGCGGCGAGACCGAGCGTGAAGCCGATGATGGGGAGTCGGCCGACTCGGTCGCTGGCCTCGCCGGTGAGCAACTGGACGAGGCTGACGACGAACAGCACGCTGTAGATACCGCTGGCGGCGACGGCCGAGAGACCGGCGCTTCGTTCGAGATACAGCGGGAGAAACGCGACGGCCCCGTTGTACGCGAATGAGAAACAGACGGTGACGAGCACGAAAATCGCAAAGCGCGGCCGACGGAACAGCTCGACGTACTCACGGAGGCCAGCGCTCCCGTCGGCGGCGACGTTTCGGCTGTCGGGGACGCGCTTCGGAACGCGGAGCGCGAACGCCCCCGCGAGAACGACGCCGACGCCGCCGCCGACGAGAAACACCGCGTGCCAGTCGGCACGGGCGCTCAGCACGACGACGGCGGCGGGAGCCGCGACGCCGCCGAACGCGCCCAGCGTGTCGAGAAAGCCGAGCGCCCGACCGGTCTGCGCGGGGTACACCTGCGAGAGCAGGCGGACGGCGACGGTCTTGTGGACGCCGGTGCCGATGCCGACGAGCAGCATCGCGGCGACGACGAGCGCGAAGGGGACAGATGGAACCAACGCGAGTGCACCGATGGCGGCGACGACGGCCCCGACGGTGATGACCGTCACCGCGCCGACGTGGTCGGCGAGCGCGCCCGACGGAAACTGCATCAGCGCGTAGACGAGCATCAGCGCGGTGAACGCCGTGCCGACGACGGCGTTCGAGACGCCGTACTCGGTCTGAAATGTCCCGAACAGCGGCGGGAAGGCGTACCGAAGGAACTTCGCGAGAAACCAGATGAGCGCCGTCAGAACGAGCGCGTCGAAGCGAGCGAGCGAACGAAGACGGCGAGACATTCACGCTGGGGTTGTCGGCGAGCGCCAAAAGGAAACGGAAAGCGGCGGTTCATGGAGCAGTCGGCGTCGGAAGCTCGATCGGAACCGACCCGACGATGCCAAAAGTCGTGTCGTCGCTGTCGAACCGAGGATCCAGGAGAAATGGTTATCTGTATTCCATATCACACTCGCGTATGGACAGAACATCGGTCGCGCTCGGAGGCGTCGTCAGCGCCGTCGCGTCGATCATCGCCGTCGTCCTGTACGGGCCACAGGCCGCCGCACCGTGGGGTCTCCTCGCGGGAGCGGTCGTCGCGCTCCGCGCCCGCGACGCGACCGACGGCCTCTTCGACGGCGCGCTCGCCGGTCTCGTCGGCGCGGTCGGGGCCGTTCTCGCGGTCGTCGGCTTCTACGCCGTCGAAGTGTACCTACTCGTCGGCAGTGCCGAAGCCGCCGGGAACGTCGGGGCGTACTTCTCGGTTCCGAGCGTCGTGATGCTGGTTCCGTCGTTCGCGCTCGGCGGGATGCTCGCCGGCGCACTCGGCGTTGTTGTTCGAGATCGAGTCGGAGCGCGCGCCGGCGCGTGAAAGAAGTCTCTGGCGCTCAGAACGGGCCGAAGCCGCCCATGCCGCCGCCACCGCCGCCCTGCTTCTCCATCTTCTTCATCATCCGCTGCATGTCGCCGTCGCCCATCCCCTGGAACTGCTTGAGCGTCTGCTCCATCATCTTGTGCTGTTCGAGCAGTTCGCGCACGGTCTCCTCGTCCCTGCCGCTGCCGCGAGAGATGCGGCGGACCTGACTCGCGCCGACGCTCCGGGGGTTCTCCATCTCGGACTCAGTCATCGAGTCCATGATGATCTCGAAGCTCCGCATACGGTTCTGGGTGACGTCCATCGCGTCGTCGGGCAGTTGGTCCATCAACCCGCCGCCGAGACCGGGAATCATGTCCATGATCTGGTCGAGCGGTCCCATCTTGTTCATCGCCTCCATCTGCTTCTGCATGTCCTTGAGGGTGAACGACCCCTTCATGATGTCCTCGGGGTCCCAGTCGTCGTCCTCGGCCTGGGTTTCGGACATCGCGCGCTCGACGCGCTCGGAGAGCTGTTTGAGGTCGCCCATCCCCAAGAGTCGGGAGATGAAGCCGTTCGGCTCGAAGCGCTCGATGTCCTGGACCGTCTCGCCCGTCCCGAGGAAGGCGATGGAGGAGTCCGTCTCGTTGACGGCGGTCAGCGCGCCACCACCTTTCGCCGTCCCGTCGAGTTTCGTGATGACGACGCCGTCGATGCCGATGGCCTCCTCGAACTGGCGGGCCTGCTCCTTCGCGCCCTGCCCGATGGCCGCGTCGAACACGAGGAGGCTCAGGTCGGGGGCGACGAGGTCCTCTATCTCTTCGATTTCGGCGATGAGTTCGTCTTCGAGACCGTGGCGGCCGGCGGTGTCGACGATGTGGACGTCGGCGTCCTCGGTCGCTTCGAGTCCCTCGCGGGCGATGGCGACGGGGTCGGACTCGTCGGGGTCGCCGTAGAACTCTACCTCCGCGCGTTCACACATCTGCTTGGCCTGGTCGTACGCGCCGGGGCGGAACGTGTCGGTCTGGATGACCGCCGGTCGCAGCCCCTTCTTCGAGAACCACCACGCCATCTTCGCTGCGGAGGTGGTCTTCCCTGACCCCTGCAGCCCCGCCAGCAGGATGGTCTGCGGCTCCAGCGGAATCTCCGTGGACTCGCCGACGATGGCGACCATCTCCTCGTAGACGATTTTGAGAACGTGGTCGCGCGCGGAGGTTCCCCCCGGCGGTTCCTCCTCCAGCGCGCGGGTCTTGATGCTGTCCGACAGCTCCATCACGAGCGAGACGTCGACGTCGGCCTGGAGGAGTGAGCGCTGTATTTCCCTAACGACTGCCTCCACGTCCTCCTCGCTGAGGCGAGTCTTCCCTTGCAGCGTCTCCAACGTGCCGCGAAGGGAGCTTCCGAGATTGTCGAGTACCATTTGCCAAGAGTACGCCACCGAACCGGTAAAGGCTTTATTCGTCGCGGTGGCGGTCGACGCCACCTCGATCGAGTCAGGGCAGCGTGGAAAAACTCACGTCAACTGACTCGAACCGAGATTTATCCCCGCAGGCGATGCCTACATTCTCATGACCAACGACGAAGGCGAGGGACGCGAAGTGGCCGACGACGACCAGCCGACCGACGCGGGTGCGACGCGCGACGAGGGACAGTCGCCCACTGGCGACAGCACGACTGGGTGGGAGGAGGCCGGTCGGATGGAACTCAACCCGGACGCCTTCCTCGAAGCCGAGGACGGGTACGCCATCGAATGTCCTGAGTGCGGGTCGCAGACGCCGCTGATGCGGGTCGTCGAAACCGGCCGATGCGACGGTTACCGCGGTGACACCGTCCAGTGTAGCGCGCTCTTGCGCGTCGAACTCGCGTGGAAGTCCGAGGGCGAACCGGAATGAGACGGGCGGGTCGGGTCGAACCACTCCGGTGCGGCGGCGGCCCGCCGGCTCAGACGATCACCACGCGAACGTTGTCGACGAAGTGAGTTGCGTCGGCCTCCCAGACGACGGCCACGCCGACCGCGAGATACAGCCTGTCGGTCCGGAGGTGCTCCGGGGACCACTCGAAACCGTAGTCGTGCCAGCCGGCGGTCTGGTGGAGCGGTTCGCGGAGACCGCCGCCGGTCGGCGCGCCGGTCTCGCCGGGGGCGGGAAAGTCCTCCTCGCGAGTCGGCTCCTCCGGACCGAGGTACAGAGTGAGGTTTCGGAGCGTGTTGAAGCTCTCAGATTCGCTCCACGCGTTGACCGAGACGCGGAACGTCTCCGTTCGCTCGGCGTCGAGTTCGACGGGGCGGACAGCCCACGCCACACCGTCATCGTGGTCGCCTTCGGTGAAGATGCGGAGGCTCCAGTCGCCCCCGTCGGCCCGCTCGTCGGATCGCTCGACCGTCCACTCGAACTCATCGACCGACACCTCCGAGCCAATCGCCGCCCGCGTCTTCCAGCCGTCGAGCGGTGACTCGAACCCCTCGTCGACCAGCGGCCCGTCCGGTTCGCCGTTCGTCGGGGCGCGAAGACAGCCCGCGAGGGGGAGACCGCCCGCGATAGCCAGCGAACTGGTTTGAAGCGCGTCACGGCGAGAGAGTCTCTGCGTCACACTCGCGGCTCTCACCGGTCCGAGAAAAGAGTATCCGCCGAGTGCAGAGTCGGACGGGAGACGCGACAGTCGGAGTGAGGTGTGAAACGGAACCGCACGAGCGCGACCGGATGCCCGAGGAGCTACTCCTCGTCTTCGAGGAGGCTCGCGACGAGTTCTTCGGGGATGAACCGCTCGATGTCGTCGTACTCCTGGCCCGTTCCGAAGAAGAGAATCGGCTTCCCGGTCACGTAGGCGATGGAGATGGCCGCGCCGCCCGAGGAGTCGGCGTCGGCTTTCGTCAGAATTGCGCCGTCGATTTCGGCCGTCTCGTCGAACTTCTTCGCGCGCTGGACGGCGTCCTGTCCGGCGACCGCTTCGTCGACGAACAGCGTCATGTCCGGGCCGACGACGCGGTCTATCTTCTCCAACTGCGCCATCAGGTCGTTGGAGGTGTGGAGCCGACCGGCGGTGTCGCCGAGGACGATGTCGATGTCGTGGGCCTCGGCGTACTCGACGGCGTCGTAGATGACCGCCGCCGGGTCGCCGCCCTGCTCGTGGGAGATGAGTTTCCGGTCGAGGTTCTCGGCGTGCTTGCGGATCTGCTCGTTCGCGCCTGCTCGGTAGGTGTCGCCGTTGGCGAGCACCGTCGAGTAGCCGTGTTCTTCGAAGTACTCCGAGAGTTTGGCGATGCTCGTCGTCTTCCCGACGCCGTTGACGCCGGTGAAGATGATAGTGACCGGCTTGTCGGCCTCGGCGATGCGCTGGTCGAAGTCGAATTGGCCGACGCTGATGACGTCGAGCAGCGCGTCGTGCAGCGCCTCCTCGACGAGTTGCGCCGTCGTCTGCACCTGCTTGCGCGTGGTACCGAGCATCTTCTCGCGGATGGTGTCGAGCATCTGCTCGGCGACGCCCATCTCTACGTCGCTCTGCAGCAGCGCCATCTCCAGTTCCCACAGCGGTTGTTCGAGGTCCTCCTCCTCGATGATGATGCGGCCGGTAGCGAACGCCGCCGCGCGCTTCAGTCGGCCGGGACCCGACTGCTCTTCCTCCTGGTCTTCGACGACGGACTCCTCGGGAACCGGTTCGGGCGTCGACTCCGCCGACGATTCGGCGACGGTCTCGGCGGCGTCCGCCTTGGCGTCGGGATCTTTGGCGTTCTCGGCGACGGCCTGCGCCGACGGTGCGCTCTCGTCGGGGTCGGCCGTCTCGGTCGCTTCGGCGACGGTGTTGGCGTGCACCTGTTGCGGCGAAGTCGGGTCCGGTTCCGACGCTTCGGAAGCACCGCTCCCGGCGGAATTCGCCTCGGTGTCGGCGGCGTCGACGGAATCGGCCGGTGCGGCGGTGTCGGCTTCGGTCGCGTCCGTCGCGGCCGCATCGGCCGTCTCGGCGTCGACCCCTTCGGCCTCGGCTTTCTCCTCGGCGGTCTCCTCAACGTCTTTGCGGAAGCTGTTGAGCTTCTTTTTCAGTCCGTCGAACATTGGAGCTACTAGGGATTACTCGTCGTCGCTCTCCTCCTGCTGCATCTGCTGCATCTGCTGCATCTGCTGCTGCTGGAGGCGCTGTTGAAGTTGCTGGGCTTGCTGTTCGATCTCGTCGCTCTCGTCTTCGAGGTCGCGAATCTCGCCTTCGACGCCCGCGATGCGCTCGTCGACGGCGTCCTGCTTGCTTCGGAGCGCCTCGATTGCGCCGTCGCGTTCCTGCTCGGCCGCGTAGTTGCCGCCGAGGCTGACGACGACCTCGTCGATGTCCTGAACTTCCGCGCGGACGTACGCGCCGCCGCCGAGGGGCACCTGGACGGTGGAGCCGGTTTCGAGCGTCTCGAGCGCCTCGATGGCCTCGTCCATCTCGGTTTTCTCCTGTTCGAGGTCGGAGACGTCGGCTTCGAGTTCCTCTATCTCCTCGTCGATTGCCTGCAGTTCCTGCGAGAGCTGCTGGAGTTGCTGCTGACCGCCGCCGCCGCCGCCCATCATTGTGCGGTCACCTCGTCGAGTTCGACCTGCATACGCTTGAGGCCGTGTTCGCTGCCGAAGCGCGAGAGGGCGTACTCGCGGGCGACGTTCTCGTTTGTGGCTTCGATATTCTTCGTAAACGTCCGATAGCCGTCGCGGCTTCGGAAGCGGCCGCGTACAGTAAACTGACTCATGGAAAAGCGTGGGGTAGCGAGCCGGAAGTATCTTCCTACTCGGCGAGTCGAGCGGGCGGTGGAACTGGGAGACGCGGCCGCCAAAATTCGATGAGCCTCAGTCGATGTAACCGAGCGTCTCCTCGATGCGGCCCAGTTCCGGCCCGGTCGTCTCCTCGCCGACGACGTAGCTTTCGTCGTTGGCGACGAGTCCGGAGCCGACCAGCGGCGCGCCGTAGTTGACCGTGCCGATGTCGGCGTACACGTCGAGGTGTTCTTCGAGCGCCTCCAGTTCCGGTTCCCGGGATTTTGGGTGACAGAGGACGCCGGTGTTGTTGGCGACCGCTGCGGTGCCGATGGTGCGAACGTCGCCGAGGTCGCCGCGCTCGACCGGGACCGAAAGCGCCTCCTCGACGGCGGTAACGGCCTCGTCGTCGAGGTCGGGGTGGACCCACGCGCCGTAGTCGTTGGCCAGAACGACGTTTCCGGCGGCGTTGATGCGTCCCGGCAGCGGGACGACCGGCAGGTCGGTGGCGTCGGCGATGCGCTCGCGTTCGCGGTCGGTGGCACGACCTGAGACGAGAATCCCGTTCTCGTTGCCCATCGACAGCGCACCGACGGTTCCCGACCCGCCGACTGTAGTCGGCACTGCGGGGACGTCGAACTCGTCGGCCAGCGAGGAGACGAGTTCGTCGTCGGCGTCCGGGCGGACGAGCAGGCAGTCGTTCGTCGCACGGGTGAAGACGCCGACGTACGACGACCCTGCGAAGGAGGCGCGGAGCACCGTTTACTCTGCCGGTTCGGCTTCGACGACGGCCTCGCCGTCCTCGTCGAACCGTGCGGCGCGGACGCGAAGCTTACGCGGCGGGTTCTGGCGACCCTCCGCCCAGACAGCCTCGTTAAGCGAGGGTTCGAGGCGGACGGCGTCTTCGTCGACGTTGAAGTTCTTCGCGAGGTGCTGGCGGATGATGGTCATCGCGCGGTCGGCGCGCTTCTGGACGGCGACTTTCTTGACGCCGCGAAGCGGGACGGTGACGACGCGTTCTTCGAAATCACTCGCGCTCATTATTCGTCAGTGTCGCTTCGCCGCCAGTTGCGACGCTTGGGGTTCCGCGTGACTTGCATGTCCGTCTTCAGCATGACCCACGTGGGGACGCGGCTGTTCTGGCGCTCCAGTTTCGCCAGCCGCTTCTTCTTGGCTTTCGATTTTTTACTCATAGTAGCAGTGGATTCCGCTGCGCGACATAAAATCTTGTTCCTTCGCGTCGCGGCTGCGTCACCCAGTCGCACGTCCCGTCGTGACAGTCGGTCCAGCAGCCACGTTTGGGAATTCGTCGAGTACGCTGCGGGAGCCGGTCGTGAACGGCGATCCCCCGAAGTACTCTCGAATCGACCGTCGGACCGGTCTTTGTTTGTTCTCGACGGCTGCTGCGCGCGTTCGAACCATATTCGAACCGTGCCGGTAGTGCGACACAGCACCGATTTTTAAATTTATTTAAATGTAATCTAATTATTATTTTATAGGTAAGATATAAATAAAGTAGCCGAGTAACTATTGTATGGTCCCGCCGATACACTACTACCGTCGGTCGGACGAGACGAGCCTCGGTGTGGATATCGCCAGAGCTGTCGGAGAGCGGTTCCGCGTAGATCCGGCGTCGCTCCCGCCGTTGGCGAACTCGTTCGACGCCGAGGCTGCGGAGACCGTCCTCGAAAGCGAAGCCGACACCGCCGTCGTGTTCACGTATCTGGGTCACCGAATTACGGTCACGAACGAGAGCGTGATTACCATCGAATCGCCTGAAGGCGGGTCGGACAGAGGGCGCTTGACGAACGGTCACGACGTGTGATTAGCTAGCGCTCCGAACGCCGGCGCCCGGCGCCACTAGCTACATGTGACTCGGAGTCGCATCCGCCGTATGTCGCGAAATTTCCGCGGCGAAGACGAAGGAAAGCGCGTCGTCGACCACGAAGGCAACGAGGTCGGAACCATCGAACTCGTCGGCGACAACGACGAGTACGCGAACGTCGAGCGCGGAGGGAGCATCACCGAGGGCCTGATGGAGATGCTCGGGTGGGAATCGAACGACGACAGTAAACTCCACCGCGAGCACGTCAAAGAGATGAAAGGCGACGAGGTGTACCTCAAAGAACCGCAGGAACGACACGGCTAGTCGGCAGCGACGGCCGGGAATCGTCCCCGGTTCGCGTCGAAACCGCGCTCAGAGCGCGACCCGACGCACCGTCGAATACTCGGGACCGTCGGGACCGAGAACGCTCTCTTTGAGTCGAACCTGTTCGACCCGGAACGTCCCGACCGTCGGGTCCGTTTCGCGGACGACGCGTCGAACCACGTCTTTTCCGCGGGCGTCGTCCATCCGCGCGAGCGTGACGTGCGGCGTAAACTCGTGCGACTCCGGTTCGAATCCGAGAGCGGTCGTCTCCCGTTCGACGGCTTCCGCGAGGCGAGTCACGCGCTCGCCACCGCTCTCGATGCCGAGCCAGACGACGCTGATGTAGTCGATCGACGGGAAGACGCCGAGTCCGCCCACCGTCGCCTCGAACGGATCGACGCCCGCGACGTCGACGGCGGATTCGACCGCTTCTTCGATCTCGTCGAGGCGCTTCTCGTCGGTCTCGCCAAGGAACTTCAGCGTGAGGTGCGCCTGTTCCCGGTCGACGAATCGGAGTCCTGCGGCGTCGCGAAACTCGTCTTGAACGGCCGCGATGGCGTCCGCGAGCGTCGGCGGCAGGTCGATGCTGACGAACAGTCGCATACCTCGTATGCGACGACGAGCGCGTTAAGAGTCGGGGTCGAATACAAGAAGGGGAGACGAACGTTTATCCGCGGTAACGGGACCACTTCCGTCCGTGACGTAACAGGACACCGCGGGGCGGTTGAGCGGGAGCACGGCGCACCCCTCGCGGACCGAACACGTACCGAATCAGCGCGCCGTCTGTTCGCTAGGAGTTGTTTCCCGGCTTACTCGTTCCCCTACGCGCTCACTCGGCACCCAGTCCCGACTTCTCGACGCGCATGACGGCCTCGCCGTCGGGGAGGTTCGGCGCGTCGACCAGTTTGACGACGCGTTTCGGTCCCTTGGCGTTCCGAAGGTAGAGGCGGACCGAGGAGGCGTGACCGAGGATGTTGCCGCCGATGGGACGGGTCGGGTCGCCGAAGAAGGCGTCCGGATTGCTCTGAACCTGGTTCGTCACGACGACGGCTACGTTGTAGAGATGGGCGATGCGGAGCAGGTCGTGGATGTGGCGGTTGAGCTTCTGCTGACGCGCCGCGAGCGCCCCCCGGCCGAGGTACTCCGCGCGGAAGTGCGCCGTCAGCGAGTCGACGCAGAGGAGGCGAACCGGCCACTCGGTGTCTTCAGCCTCCGAAACCATCTCCTTGGCCGTCTCGGCCAGCAACATCTGGTGGTCGGAGTTGTACGCCTCCGCGACGTGGATTCGGTCGAGGACGTCACCCACGAGCGCGTCCATCGCCGAGTCGTCCCCGGGCGACCCTCCGATACCGCGACGGTCGAGTTCGGTCGCGACGGTTTCGTCGTCGAGACCGCGGACCATCTCGTCAATACGCTCGGGTCTGAACGTGTTTTCGGTGTCGACGAACAGGGCGCTGCCCTCCAGACCGCCGTGTTCGCGCGCTAGTTGGACGTTCACCGCGAGTTGGTGGGTGACCTGCGATTTGCCGACGCCGTAGCCGCCGTACATCTCGGTGATGGACTGCGTTTCGACGCCGCCGCCGAGGAGGTCGTCGACCTCGGGGACCCGCCACCGGAGTTTCCCGACTCGCTTTCGGTGCTGGAGTAACTCGACGCCGGTTTCGAATCGACCGACGTCCGCGAACTCGCGCGCGCCGCGGACGATGTCGCCGGCCGCGGTCTCGCCGATGTCGGCCGCACCCGCGATTTCGGTTGGACTCGCGACCGCCAGACTTCGGTAGGAGTCGTAGCCGGCCGTGCTCAGTTTCTCGGCCGTCGTCGGGCCGACGCCCGGGAGCCGTTCGAGGTTCGTCGCTGCCATGTAAGTGGTTACCACCCACCGGGGATAAAGCGTCGGTAACTGGAGGGTGAAAGTGAACAGGTCGAAGGCCGAGCGCGCGGTAAGCCGCTCGAAACGTACGAATTCCGCGGCGTTGTTCACTTCCGATTCGGGGCGACAGTACGCTTACCCACGCGCGGCCCTACCGGAGAGTAGAGCGGTTCGCTGACCGCCCTCACCACGATGACCAGATACGGCTACGCCGCGATGAACACGACCCTCCGCGAAGAGAACGTCCGAACGAACCGCGGGATGCGACAGGCGACATTCGAAGAGCGCGGCCTCTCGTACGCCGGCGAGTTAGCCGAGCAAAACTGTCGAGATCTGCGCCGAATCGTCGAATGGAACCTCGACCACGACATCCACTTCTACCGGATCACCTCGGACCTGCTGCCGTGGTACAGTCGGTACGCCATCGACGAGTTACCGAACGCGGCGGCCGTCCGCGAGGAACTCGAAGCCGTCGGCACGCTCGCCGCCGACCACGACGTTCGGCTGACGTTCCACCCGAACCACTTCGTCAAACTGGCGAGTCCCGACGACTCCGTCGTCAACAACGCCGTCGTCGACCTCGAAAACCACGGGTCGCTCATGGACGCCATCGGGCTGTCGCGGACGCCGTACAACGCCATCAACGTCCACATCGGCGCGCACTACGGCGACAAGGAGGCAACCGGACGACGGTTCTGTGAGAACCTCGACCGCCTCTCGGCGTCGGTCCGGACTCGACTGACCGTCGAGAACGACGACAAACCCTCACTGTGGAGCGTCTCCGAACTGGTCGACGTCGTTGCCGGACAGAGTCCGGCAGCCCATCGGACGTCGTCCGATGACGTTGCCGACGAGACAGGGATTCCAGTGACGTACGACGAGCTCCACCACCAGTTCGCGCCCAGGGGACTGACGCGACGAGACGCGGCGCGGTTGGCCGCCGACACGTGGGAGACGACGCCCATCTTCCACTACAGCGAGTCGCGACGGCTGTACGAGACAGGGTCGACAGTTCGTCCGCAGAACCACAGCGACTATGTTCGCGGCCCGATTCGGACGTACGGCACCGGCGCGGACGTGATGATCGAGGCGAAGATGAAGGAACGAGCGCTCCTCCGGTATCGGGAGCGACGCGCCGCGGCGGGCGAACGGAGCAACGACGCCCGCGGGACGTAGCGCTTATCCAGCGTCGCCGCCAAAGCCGGGGCATGACCGACGACGGCGACCGAAAGCATCGCTACTCCGAAGGACAGGGGTTCGACGATGCCTACGACGACTTCACGCTCGACCCGCCGGAGCTGAAAGTCGACCCCACGAAGGTCGACCCCGTCGACTCCCGCGTCTTGGCCGACATTCTCGACCGACGCAACGTCGACCGCGACGACGTCGACGTCAAGAGCCTGATGGAGGTCGGCCTCTCGTACATGCAGATAAACCGTTTCGAGGAGGCGACCGAGACGTTCGCCCGCGCGGCGCAGTTCGCCGAGGAGGAGAGCCTCGAAGCGCAGGAGGCGTGGGTGAACAAAGGCGTCGCCCACGCGGAACTCGAGGAGTTCGACGAGGCCATCGGCGCCTATCGGGAGGCGCTCCGCGCAAACGAGCGCTCCGAACACGCCGCCACCGCCGAGACGAATCTCGCGTACGCGCTCTGGGAGTTCGGCGAGGTAGAGGAGGCGCTCGACCACGCCGAGCGCGCCGTCGAAATCGACCCGCGCTTCCCGCAGGCGTGGTACAACCGCGGCTTCTTCCTCTCGGAGCGCGGCCTCCACGAGGAGGCCGTCAACGCCTACGACAACGCGCTCCGCCTAGGCATGCGCAACGCCGACCTCTTAGAGGAGAAAGCGAGGGCGCTCGAAGAGCTCGGGGAGTTGGAGGAGGCCGAGGAAGTGCAGGCGGAGGCCGACGAACTCCGCGAGCAGGCCGAACAGGAGATGGTCGAGGAGTTCTGAATGCTGGTTCGTGAACGCCAGACGCCGGAGGGACTGCTCGTCTCGGTCTGCGACCCCGACTGCATCGGCGAGACGTACGAAAACGGTCGGGTCTCGCTGACCGTCACCGAGGAGTTCTACGGCGGCGACGACGCCGAAGAAGCCGACGCCGACGCCGTCGTCGACAGCCTCACCCGGGCGACGGTGGCGAACATCGTCGGCGAGGAGGCCGTCGGCGTCGCTATCGAGGCCGGCCTCATCGACGAAGAGACCGTCCTCGACGTGGGCGAGACGCGCCACGCGCAGTTGCTCTGGATGCGGTAGCGCCTTCTGGAGGCTTCGGATTCGGTGACGTCGCTCCGGAGAGCGTCGGAAACGCTTCCGCGGAGGACAGACGAGCGACGCCTCACGCGGTGCAGTCTCGTCGAGAACGCGGTTCTGTACGCTGTCTCCGTCGCGGGACGAGTTCGTCCCGTGACTACGACGGACTCGGGTTGCGGACCTGCGAGAGGTACGCCGCGAGATCCGTCGTTGTGATGATCCCGATGAGGTCGTCGTCGTCGACGACCGGCAGGTGGTGAAAGCCGTGTTCGATCATGCTGTCGGCGACGTCGCGGATCGGCGTCTGCGCCGTCATCGTGATGGGGTTCGCCGACATGTACACCGACACCGGCGTCTCGTCTTTCGGCTTTCGCTCGGCGACGATGCGGACGAAGTCGGTCGACGTGAGGATACCTTCGAGGTGGTTCTCGTCATCGACGACGAGCACTGAGCCGATGCCGTTCTCCATCATCGTTTTCGCGGCCGTCTCGACGAGCGTATCGGGCGTAACCGTGTGAAGCGACGAAGACATCAACTGCGCGGCGAAGATATCGTCCATGAATTTTCATTGTCTGTGGCGGTGATAAGAGTTGTCGTGGCGGAAGCGGTCGTGGCGAGTCGACCGTGAGAGGCGGACGCTCGAAATCGTCGACCGCTCGAATTCGCGCTCGACGTAACCGTAAGCGGTTACGCACGCCCGTCAGACCGAAGAGATGTTAGTGCTCCGTCCCCTGCAATCGCGTAATGAGCACGCAGGAGTCGTACCCCATCGACGTCGACGCCATTCGCGAGGAGTTTCCCATTCTCCAGCGGAACGTCGGCGGCGACGTGACGATCCCGGGTCCCGACGAGGGCGACGACACGCCGCTCGTCTACCTCGACAACGGCGCGACGAGTCAGACGCCCGACACGGTGGTCGACGCCATCGCTGACTACTACCGCACCTACAACTCGAACGTCCACCGCGGCATCCACCACCTGAGCCAGGAGGCGTCGGTGGCGTACGAGGAGGCCCACGACCGCGTCGCGGAGTTCATCGGCGCAAACGGCCGCGAGGAGATCGTCTTCACGAAGAACACCACAGAGAGCGAGAACCTCGTCGCCTACGCGTGGGGGCTGAACGAACTTGGCCCGGGGGACAGCGTCGTCCTCACGCAGATGGAGCACCACGCCTCGCTCGTCACGTGGCAGCAGATAGGCAAGAAGACGGGCGCGGACGTGCGGTTCATCCGCGTTGACGCCGAGGGCCGCCTCGACATGGACCACGCGCGCGAACTCGTCGACGACTCGACGAAGATGGTGAGCGTCGTCCACGTCTCGAACACGCTCGGCACCATCAATCCGGTATCGGACCTCGCCGACCTCGCCCACGACCACGGCGCGTACATCTTCGTCGACGGCGCGCAGTCGGTACCGAACCGCCCGGTCGACGTGCAGGCCATCGACGCGGACTTCTTCGCCTTCTCGGGGCACAAGATGTGCGGCCCGACCGGCATCGGCGTCCTCTATGGCAAGGAGGAGATTCTCGAGGAGATGGAGCCGTACCTCTACGGCGGCGACATGATTCGGCGCGTCAGCTATGACGACGCGACCTGGGAGGACCTCCCGTGGAAGTTCGAGGCCGGGACGCCGCCCATCGCGCAGGGCGTCGGACTCCACGCGGCCATCGACTACCTCGACGACATCGGGATGGAGAACATCCAGCGCCACGAGGAGCAACTGGTCGAGTACGCCTACGACGAACTGACCGCATTCGACGACGTGGAGATCTACGGCCCGCCGGGCGACGACCGCGGCGGTCTCGTTGCGTTCAACCTCGACGGCGTCCACGCCCACGACCTCTCCAGCATCGTCAACGACTACGGCGTCGCCATCCGCGCGGGCGATCACTGTACGCAACCGCTGCACGACACGCTCGGCGTGGCGGCCTCGGCGCGCGCGTCGTTCTATCTCTACAACACACGCGAGGAGATCGACGTGCTCGTTGACGCAGTGGACGAGGCGCGGCAGTTGTTCGGGTAGTTCGTTCTTGTTTTCCGCCGAACGCGTCGCTTATCCCGCCTCGCCCAACACCGACTACCGATGACCGAGCGCACCTGTTACGCCTGCGGCGCGACGGCCGCCGCGCCCGCGACGCGCTGCGACTGCGGCGAACCGCTGTGGTTGGCGTGCAAACCCCTCGATTTCGACTGGAACGCCATCGTCGACGCGCCGGGAATGTGGCGCTACGCCGAGTTACTCCCGTTCGAATCGCCCGGTGGTCTCGCCGACGCCGCAGGCGGGACACCTCTTCTCCGACTCCCGCGCCTCGACGAGTTCGCCGGTGTTCGTCTCCACCTGAAAGACGAGGGGTCGAACCCGACCGGGAGCTTCAAAGATAGAGGAAGCGCCCTCGGCGTCGCGGCGGCGCTGGCGTCCGGTGTCGACGCCGTCGGAACCGTCTCGCACGGAAACATGGCGATGAGCACCGCCGCCTACGCCGCGAGCGCGGGTCTCGACTGCGTCGTGCTCGTGCCCGACGACATCCCGGAGTCGCGAATCGACCTCATCTCGCAGTACGGGCCGGCGCTTCTCCGCGTAGCGGGCGACTACGCCGACCTCTACGACCGGTCGTTAGAATTCGGCGAGGAACTCGAAATCCCGTTTCTCAACTCCGACGTGCCGGTGCGCGTCGAGGGACAGAAGACGACAGCGCTCGAAATATACGAGGCGTTCGCGCCCGAGATACCCGACGCCGTCGTCCTCCCGGTCAGCAGCGGCGGCCACGCAAGCGGCGTCTGGAAGGCGCTCGAGGAGTTGCGGGCAGCGGGCGTCGTCGACCGACTGCCGCGCCTGTACTTCGCGCAGGCCGCCGCGTGCGCGCCCATCGCTGAGGCGTTCGCCGCTGGTGACGAGTCGGTCTCAGCCGTAGACGGCGGCGAGACAATCGCGTACTCCATCGCGAACGCCGACCCGCCGAGCGGAACGCGGGCGCTCGCGGCGGCGAGAGAGACCGGCGGCGGCGTCGTCGCCGTGACCGACGAAGAGATACGCGCGGCGCGGCGGACGATAGCCGAGCGCGGCGGTCTGAGCGTCGAATCCGCGTCGGCGACGAGCCTCGCAGCGATTCGACGACTCGCCGACGACGGCGAACTCGCGGCCGACGACGACGTGGTCGCGGTGGCGACCGGGAGAGGGATTTCGGAGTCGCCGCCGGAGTCGGACGCCGCGAGCGTCGACCGGGTCGGCATCGACAAACTCCGCGACAGACTCGCTGCGCGCTGAGTTCGAGAAGAGAGCCCGCGAGCGGCCCCGGAACCCTTTTGCGTCGCACCGGCCTACCCGAAGGCAACTATGGGTATGGGCTCGGACATGTACCGGCAGCAGATTCTCGACCACTACAAGAACCCGCGAAACTACGGTGAGATGGAGAATCCGACGTTCTCCCACGTGGGCGAGAACCCCTCCTGCGGCGACACGATTCGCGTCGACGTCCGCCTCGAAGACGACGACGAGACGATCGAGTACGTCTCCTTCACCGGCGACGGCTGCGCTATCTCGCAGGCCAGCGCCAGCCTGCTCTCGGAGCGACTGCAGGGGACGACGCTCGACGAACTGGAGGCGATGGACACCGACGACGTGACCGAGATGCTCGGGGTCGACATCAGTCCAATGCGAATCAAGTGTGCGGTGCTCGCACGCCAGGTGACGCAGGACGGAGCGAAGCTCTACGAGGGCGAACTCGACGACCTCGACAGGACCGTCACCGAAGAGTAGTCAGCGTTGCGACGTCGCACCTCGGTGGCCGTCGACAGCCGCCAGAGTGGTTCTTCTTCCCTGTGCGTCACTCAGGTCGAGACGATGCAAAAGGATACGCTATCGTATCGCGTAGTAGTGGTATGTCACAGCACCCCATGCAGACGTACGAGTGCGCCGACTGTGGGCGCCGAGTGCAGACGAACACGCCGCCGGGACACTGTTCGGCGTGCGGCGGGGAGATGCTGAACATCAGCACCTCCCGAAATAATTAGGGAGAGAGGAGTTTTACGGCGTTATTCCGGCTTCAAACCTTCGTTCTTGACGCGTATGACGGCCTCACCGTCGGGGAGGTTCGGCGCGTCGACGAGGCGGACGATACGCTTGTCGCCCTTCGATTTGCGGAGGTACATCCGGAACGTCGACTTGTGGCCGAGGATGTTGCCGCCAATGGGCTGGGTCGGATCGCCGAAGAACGCGTCGGGGTTGGCGGACACCTGGTTCGTGACGATGATTACGCAGTTGTGGAGGTTACCGACGCGGTCGATGTCGTGGAGGTGGCGGTTGAGCTTCTGCTGGCGGTCGGCGAGATTTCCGCGGCCGACGTACTCGGCGCGGAAGTGCGCCGTTAGCGAGTCGACGCAGAGGAGGCGAACCGGCCACTCCGTGTCGGTGTGTTCGCTGGCGAGTTCCTCGGCCTTCTCGGCCAGCAGCATCTGGTGGTTGGAGTTGAACGCCTTCGCGACGTGGATCTTGTCGAGGAAGTCGTCGATGAGTTCCTCCATCGCGTCGTCGTCGGACGGGGTGCCCTCGATTTCGCGGTCGTCCATCGTCGCCTGCAGCACGTCGTCGTCGAGACCGCGGACCATGTCGTCGATGCGCTCGGGTCGGAACGTGTCCTCGGAGTCGACGAAGATGCAGGAGCCGCGGAGGCCGCCCTGCTCCTTCGGGAGCTGGACGTTGACGGCCATCTGGTGCGTGATCTGGGACTTACCTGCGCCGAACTCGCCGTACACCTCGGTGATGGACTGGGTCTCGAGGCCGCCGCCGAGGAGGTCGTCGGCTTCGGGGATCTGCCAGCTGAGCTTGCCGATGGTCTCGCGGCGTTCGAGCACCGCCGAACCGGTCTCGAAGCCGCCGATGTCGGCGGCGTCGCGGGCGGCGAGCACTACGTCGTTGGCCGTGCTTTCGCCGATGTCGGCCTTCGAGCCGAGGTCGCTCGGACTCGCGACGGCGATGCTCTCGTACGTCCGATAGCCGGCTTCCATGAGCTTGTCTGCGGTCGCGGGGCCGACGCCGGGGAGGTTTTCGAGGTCGTCATCTGCCATTGTACATCCGGCTTACGCCCCACCGGACATAAAGCCTCGTTAACAGGGGAGTGAAAGTGAAACTGGACGCGGGCGTGGCGGTCGTTGATTAGCTGACGAGAATGTTCAAAATTAGAGAATAAGAGGGCGTGTCAGTCCCACGGGTGGCCGCCACGTTGGTCGGGCCACAGCGGATACCAGTACTGTTCGTCGTCCTCGATGCCGAGTTCGCCGTCGAGCACCGACTGGAGTTTGAACTCGACGCGCTGGTTGCGTTCGTGGCCGCGTTTCGGAGCGAACGGGTAGTACGCCCCCCGACGGAACGAGTAAATCCAGTACGCCCGCACGTCATCCTCGGGTTTCTCGAAGCCGAAGACCGCCGCGAGGAGCCGAGAGCCGTAACCGCGTTCGATGAACTCGTCGGCGGCGAAGTGGATGCTCGTCACGAGATCCTCGGGGTCGCTGTCCTCCAGCACCACCCACTGGTAGCCGTGGCTGTCGGCGTGGCGTCTGAACGTCGTCCCCGTCTCCTCGCTACCCGCGTGGAGGATGGCCTCGACTTCGTCGAGCGTCTCGGCGAAGTCCGTGCTATCGACCGACGAGAAACAGAGCGCCGCCGCGCCGACGGAGTCGTAGCTGAGGTCCGCCTGCATCGTGAGATACGCGGTGGACATCCCAAAGAGGTCCTCGGGGTCGGCCGCGCGCGTCGCGTCCGCCTCCGCGCGGAGACCGAGCACCGAGCGGATGGAGTCGAACAGTCCCATACCCGTCGTTAGATTCCCGGGGATTAGGTCGTTTCCACTCGCGGGGCCGTGTCCGTCGAATTCGGCGACTCAGTCGCGAAATTGGTCCCGAAAACGTGAACTGACCGGGGAGAGTCAAGTCGACAGATGTACGCTGCGAGGTTCAGATTCCGTCCGGGCGAGTACGACGACGAGTTCCACCGCTTGAACGAGCGCGTCGAACGCGCCGCCGAGTCGAACTCTGGCTACCGGGGCAGCGAGAGCTGGGTCTCCCCCGACGGCGACGAGCGACTCGTCGTCTACTACTGGGAGTCGCTGGACGCGCTGAGAGCATTCTCGCAGCATCCGGACCACCTCGAAGCGAAGCGGCGGTACGAGGAGTGGTACGACGGGTACGAAGCGGCGGTTTTCGAGGTGCTTCGACGGTACGGCGACGGTCGATTGAGCGGCGAGTAGAAGACGGACGGAAGATCAGTTCGACAGTCGGAGCGCGCTCAGACCCCTTCCATCTCGCGCTCCAGTTGCCGAAGCTGCTCGACGCGGTTCTCGGTGGAGGGGTGGGTGCTGGCGATTTTGCCGATGAAGCCGCTGCGGATGGGGATGATGAAGAATGCGTTCATCTCCGACTGCTCGCGCAGGTCCTCCTTCGGGACGTTGTCCATCCGGCCGTCGATAGTGAGGAGCGCGGAGGCGAGCGCCGACGGGTTGCCGGTGATGGTCGCCCCCCCGCGGTCGGCGGCGTACTCGCGGTAACGCGAGAGCGCGCGGATGAGCAGGAACGACACGATCCACACCACGAGCGAGACGAGAATCGCGACGATGACGGGCGCGCCGCCCTCGCGGCGGTTGCCGCCGCCGAACCAGAAACCCCAGCGGACGATCATGAACGCGACCGTCGAGAGGAACGAGGCGATGGTCATCACCATCACGTCGCGGTTCTTCACGTGCGCGAGTTCGTGGGCCATCACGCCCTCTAACTCGTCCTGGTCGAGCGTCTGCAGGAGGCCAGTCGTCACGGCGACGGTCGAACTCTTCTGACTTCGACCGGTCGCGAACGCGTTCGGGACGCGCGACTGCGCGACGGCGACGTTGGGTTTCGGAAGGTCAGCCTGCTGACAGAGGCGGCCGACCATCGCGTGTAACTGCGGATACTCGTCTTCGCTGACCTTCTTCGCGCCCATGCTGTACAGCGCGAGTTTGTCGCTGAAGAACAGTTGGGCGACGAAGAAGATGCCCACGAACACGAGCATGTACGTGTAGCCGAATTGGGAGAGTACCCCCACGAATACGATGTAGAGGGCGAACAGGAGGAACATCGTGAGCGCCATGCGCCCGCGAAGCCCCCAGTCGGGTTTCCATTCCATGTGCGAACATACCGTCTGTGAAGCATAAACCCTGTCGGAAACGGAGGCCGAACAGTGCGATATTCGAAAACGGGCGGAGGAAGTCGGTCGTTCGTCGACAGTCGAACGTCGCCGACGGACCGAGTCCGGCGAACACGGCTCTGGCAACCACGACGATTCGGCAACCCGGAGGGGGCGGGCGAGGCTACTTGCCTCCGACCACCGTCGAACGCGTATGGACACCGTACTCGTCACCGGCGGCCTCGGACGCTCCGGTCGCTGGATAGTCGACCGCCTCGCCGACGACTACGAGGTCGTCTGCGTCGACCTCTCGCAGCCGGGCTTCGAGGTCCCCGAGCACCCGCGCATCGACTTTCGCGCCGCAGAACTCACAGACCGCGGCGAGACGTTCGACCTCGTCTCAGAACTGGAGCCCGACGCCGTCGTTCACTGGGCGGCGCTCCCGTCGCCGACACGTCACGCCGGGGGCCGGGTGTTCGAGACGAACACGATGGCGGCGTACAACGTGCTCGTCGCCGCCGCACGAGAGAACGCGAAGGTCGCGTGGGCGTCGAGCGAGAGCGCCTACGGCTTCCCGTTCGCCCGCGAGACGACGCTGCCGGACGAACTTCCGATCACCGAGGACCACCCGCTGCGCCCCGAGGACCCCTACGGAACCTCGAAGGTCGTCGGCGAGGAGCTCGCGAAGATGGTCGTCCGCCGGTACGGCGTCTCGGTCGCGTCGATTCGACCGTCGTGGATTCAGTACCCCGGCGAGTACAACTGCCGCGACCGCGAGGACCTCCGGGAGGGCCGACCGCTCTCGGAGATCGGCCTCGAATCGGGCGTCGGCAACTTCTGGTCTTACGTCGACGTGCGTGACGTGGCGTCGCTCGTCGCGACGGCGCTCGACACCCAGTTCGACGGACACGAGGCGTTCCACGCCGCCGCCGCGGAGAACTACCTCGGCGTCGCGACGCTCGACGCCGTCGAAGCCCAGTTCGGCGCGCTCCCGGACGACTGCAACCTCGACGGGGAGTCGTCGGCGCTGTCGACGGCGAAAGCCGAGCGGGTACTCGACTGGCGACCCTCTCACTCGTGGCGCGAGGCCGTCGAGGAATCAGTCGCCGAGCCTGACCTCCTCGCGGACTGACCCGCGGTGGCTTTTTGCGACTCAGTGGCACACGGTAGCGCATGGTGTTCGACGACAGAACCGACGCGGGCGAGCGGTTGGCCGACGTGCTCGAACGCCGCGACGTCGACGCCGACGTAGTGCTCGCGATTCCGCGCGGCGGCCTCCCGGTCGGGCGGGTCGTCGCAGACAGACTCGGCGCAGAGTTGGACGTGGTCGTCGCGGAGAAACTCGGCGCGCCGGGCAATCCCGAACTCGCCATCGGGGCCGTCGCGGGCGACGGGAGCGTCTGGCTGAACGACGACCTCGTCGACCGACTCGGCGTTTCGTCGGCGTACGTCGAACGGGTCAGAGAGGTCGAGGCCGAGAACGTCCGCGAGAAGGTGGCGTCGTATCGGGGCGGAACGGCGGTTCCGCAGTTGGAGGGCGAGCGAGTCGTCCTCGTCGACGACGGTATCGCGACGGGCGCGACGGCTATCGCCTGCCTCCGACAGATACGAAACGCTGGAGCGGCGCACGTGACACTCGCCGTTCCGGTCGCTCCCCACGACGCCGAGTCGCGACTGTCGGGCGAGTTCGATACGTTTGTCTGCGTTGAGTCGCCGAGGGGGTTCGGCGCAGTCGGCCAGTACTACCGCTCGTTCGGGCAGGTGTCGAACGAGGAGGCGCGGGCGATACTTGAGTCGTACGAACCGTGAGGGCGGAGCCAGCCACGAGCGCAGAGTCGAGCGGACTGCAACTCCTGTGCCGTACGGTCTGTGAGAGACCGAGAAAGGGTGAGAGGCGGAGCGACGGCGGCAGCGGTAGTCGTCGCTCTTAAACATCCGAGCGACTTACCGGGGGCAATGAGTCAAACGCGCGAGTTCTGTCCGCGCTGCGGTAACCCCGTCGAGGAGCGGTCGGAGCCGCTTCCGGGTGCGCCGCGCGAGCGCGACGAGGTGCTCTGCAACGCGTGTTACTTCGAGGGTTTCGATCTCGTGGACGCCCCCGACCGGGTAACGGTCCGCGTCTGCGCGAACTGTGGGGCAGTCCACCGCGGCAACCGCTGGGTCGACGTGGGGGCACGCGACTACACCGACGTCGCCGTTGACGCCGTCAGCGAGTCGCTCGGCGTCCACCTCAAGGCCCGCGACGTGTCGTGGGCCGTCGAACCCGAGCAGGTCGACCAGAACACGATTCGGATGCACTGTCAGTTCTCCGGCGTCGTCAGGGACACCTACGTCGAGGAGGAGGTCGTCGTCCCCGTCTACATCTCTCGGGAGACGTGCCAGCGCTGCGGGCGCATCGCCGGCGGCTACTACGCCAGCGAGATTCAGGTCCGCGCCGAGGGCCGCGAACCGACGCCCGACGAGCAAGCGAGAGCGGTCGACATCGCCGAGGAGTTCGTCGCCAAGCGCGAGGAGTCGGGCGACCGAAACGCGTTCATCACCGAGACGAAGGAGGTCGCGGACGGCACGGACATCAAGCTCTCGACGAACCAACTCGGGCAGGCGGTCGCCACGCGAATCACCCGCGAACTCGGCGGCAGCGTCGACAGCTATCCGACACTCGTCACCGAGGACAGCGACGGCAACGAGGTGTACCGCGTCACCTACGCGGTACGTCTGCCGAGATACACGCCCGGTACAATCATCGACCCGGACGACGGCGACGGCCCGGTGCTGGTGCGCAGCGTCAAGGGGAACCTGAAGGGGACGCGCCTGACGACGGGCGACCGCTACGAGGCACGCTTCGAAGAGGGCGAGACGCCCGACGCCCGCGAACTCGGGTCGGTCGACGACGCTGCCGAGACCACCGTCGTCGCCGTCGAGGACGACCACGCTGTGCAGGTGCTCGACCCCGAGACGTACCAGTCGAAAACCATCGCGCGGCCGTCGTACTTCGACGCCGACGCCGAAACGGTGCCGGTGCTCAAGAGTCGGGTGGGACTGCACATCCTCCCGGAGGACGCCGTCAGCGGAGAGTGAGAAGCGGCGAGAGCGAGAGGCGGGAGCGAAGGTGAATCGCACCGCTGTGCGGATCTGAGACCTGGTTTTGCGGAACGAGTTAGGGCGAAAAACGAACTCAGTCGGCGCGGGCGGGAGTCACCGACTCGGTCGACGACGGCGCGGTATCGTGAAGCGCGATACCGTGGGCGGCGAGCACCTTCCGGAACTCCGCTTGCGTCTTCCCGGCGCGGGAGGCGGCCTGCGCGAGTGTCAGGGTTCCGCTGCGGTACAGCGTCAGCGCCGTCGTGAGGGAGTGAGTGTGCATCTGCGTTCGAGGACTGGTACAGAATACGCGCATGTAAAGCTATCGTGTGAAGTCGTGCCACTACCCGAGGGAAGGCCGTGAATTCTCACGTGTTTGTCCACTACCCAGATTTAGAAAACAACATACCTTCACTAGTATTAACGATCGTGTTAAATCTGTTCGGCAAATTCTGCCAAACGGTGAGTGAACAGGTACAAATGGAGGTGTGCCGAACGCGAGAATATGGACCGACAGCAGTGGATCGCAATCTTCTTCGTCGTGCTCATGATCGGGTCGTCCGTCGTTTACGCGGGTGCGAGTCTGTTCTGAACTGAACGAGCACGCAAGACGACCAGAAAGCGTTTATCATCCCCTTGTCAGCATGGGGTATGCGTCGCCGTACGTTCCTCGCGACTGCCGCAACCGCGCTCGGCGTGAGCCTCGCCGGATGCGCCGAGCCCGCCGCCTCCCTCTACGTCTCCGCCGTCGACGATGGCGAACTCGCCGAGCGGGCGAGCCGACGAGTGGGCAACCGGACCAAACCCGTCGTCCGCGACCTTGTCGCGAACGGTTCTGCGACCGTTCCCGAGGACGAACCGCGCCCCAACACCGACAAAGTGACCGAGTTCGAGGGTCGTTACTACGAGTTCTCCTCGGAGGTGGCGACCTCCGAGACGCGCAACTCCTACACCGTCGGGTTGGACTACGACCCGCCGGACACCGAGGGCGAGAGGGTCGAACTGTCGAAACTGCCGCGAATCGACCGCGAACTGCTGACGGAGTTGCTGGAGTTCAAAGACGAGACCCAGACCGGCGAGGGACCGGACGCGGGAACCAGACGAGTGTACTCGACCGCCGATGAGGAGGCGTCCGAGCTGGTTCCGAATCCGGCGTTCGAGTTCGTCGACGTCGACGACGAGACGTATGGCATCAGCGTCGACGGCCCCGAAGAGACCGAGTTCGAGACGTACCGATACACAGCCGAGGAAGTCGCTGGAAGCGCCGGCGAGTACGCCAGCCAGATTCGAGACGAGTACCTGTTCACCCTCTCTGGGCTGTCGGACGCCGAACGCAGTCTGTTTGAGACGGCCGTCGAAGACGGCAGCGTTAGGCAGGAGGAGGAAGCTACCGAGGAGTTCCAGTCGCTCGCAGGCAAGATTCACACCCACGAGGCGTTCGAGCTAACCGAAGACCGGTCGAGCGGATGGTACAGCGGCCAGTGGCTGCTCGAATACGAAGGAACGGCGTACTGGGTGCGCCTGACCCTTAACGACTGGGACGGCGAATAGGGAACACGGTCGTCACCCGGAACCTCAGCCGTCGCCCCAGACATCCGACAGCGGGTGATTTTTCCGTTCCTCTTCGCTAGAACGGACGCCGCTCTTGCCGCGTCGGCGACGGCGGCCGAATCCGCGGTTGTCGCGGGTAAAGCTGTCGTTCTCGTTGCCGCTGCTATCTGAGGTCGAACGACCACCATTCGCGCTGCCTGCACCGCCGACGCTGTCGAGGCCGCCAAGCGCCGCTCGCGGGTCGAATTCGGGGAGATTCGGCGTTTTCGTCCGGTCGACTTGCTCGGCGAACCAGTCGGGCGTGTCGGCCCGTGCGCGCTCGAACAGGTCCAGGAGGCTGGAGTCGGCGAGGTACGTCGCACCGTGGTCATCGGGCGCGCGGACGACCCGTCCGCAGGCCTGAATCACGGTTCGGAGCGCGGTGCGGTGGTACCAACTCCACTGTCCCTCTTCGAGGCGGCGGGCGACTCGGGAGTCGCTCGTATTGAGGTACGGCGCCTTACAGAGCACCTGCCACCGGCAGAGATCACCTTTCAGATCGAGCGCTTCCTCCATCTTCACCGAGAGAAAGAGTTCGGGGTCAGAACTCGCCTTCCACGCGTCCAGCTCCGCGTCACGATTCTCCTTACTGTGAGTTCGGACGCGCTCGCCGACGCCGAAGTTGACGAGCAACTCGGCGAGGCGCTCCTGAATGCTGTAGGAATGCGCGTGAATCAGCCCCTTCTCGTTCGGATGTCGCGCCATCAGGCGGACGACGAGGCGCGCGATCTTCGGGATAGTTTCGTCGCGGTGTTCGAACGTCATCCGTCCCTGCGTCACGTCGTACAGCAGTCGGTTCTCGACGGGGAACGTGTGCGGCACGTCGACCAGCGCGACGTCTCTGGGGTCGAGACCGACCTGCCGACAGAAGGCGTCTTTATTGAGAATAGTCGCCGACAGCAGCGCGAACTTGTTGCCGCGGTCCCACACCGTGTGATGGAGGTACTTCTCGGGGTTGAGCGGCTTGATGACCACCTGCGTTCCCTCGCCGCCGGGTTGGTCGACGACCCACGTGGTGGCGCTCGTCGGATCTCGGTAATCCTTGACGAACCAGTCGAGTTCGGAGCGGAGTTCTTGAAGCCTATCGCGGCGGGCGGCCTCCTCGGGCGTGAGTTCAGGTTTCGTCAGGAGTTCGTCCTTGGCGCGCTCGCAGACGCCCGAGAGCGTCTCGGCGAGGCGGGCAGCGCGTTCGACCGAATCGTCCGCGCCAGCGACGTCCGGGATGCCCACGTCGTCCCAGACCGGCACGGTACGAGGGTTCAACTCGATGGTCGCGTACATCTCGGCCCACTCGGCGAGACCGTGCGCCTCATCGACGACCACCACGTCGCGCTTGCGGAACACGTCGCTGCCGGCGGTCTGCATGAAATACGCGAGCGTCATCGCCGCGATGGATTTCGAGGAGGCGATGGCGCGGTCCGAGAAGTACGGGCAGCGGTGGCGAACCGTGCAGTCGAAGCCTTTCTGGCGGACGCACGGCGCGCGGTTGACGGGCGTATCGTGTTCGCCCGGGAGGATGCAGGTGTAGTTGCGCTTGCCGCGGATGATGCTCAGGTCGTCCAAGAGCGACTCGCTCTCCACGTCGTCGAGTTGCGACACTTGGGGCGTCGTGTAGTAGGCGTCGGTGGCGTGTTTCGGTTCGGACTCCTCGACGGTGCGGGCGCATCCGGCGATGGCGCGCGCGAGCAGCGACTTGCCGCTACC
Source organism: Haloprofundus salilacus (assembly GCF_020150815.1). Classification (NCBI taxonomy): domain Archaea; kingdom Methanobacteriati; phylum Methanobacteriota; class Halobacteria; order Halobacteriales; family Haloferacaceae; genus Haloprofundus; species Haloprofundus salilacus. The sequence continues at coordinate 2,824,532 of NZ_CP083723.1, forward strand.
GGTCGGCGCGCGGACGAGCACCACGTCGTTGCCGGCGGCGAACGCGTCTCGAATGTCCCGGAGCGCCTGCTCCTGATTGCCGCGGTAACTCGGCGCGGGGAAGGCGTCGAAGATGCGCTCGGGGTTCACGCGCAGAGCCACCGCGGGCAACGGCCTAAAGCCACCGACTCCGCGCAGGTGTCCGAACTCGGTTTCGCGCGACCCACGGTTACAGTGCCTTCACGTCCGCCGCCGTGACGTCGCGGTCCTCGGGCAACTGCTCGATGCAGTCGAAGCAGAGAAAGCAGTCGGTGCCGTCGGCGAGTTCGAGCGCCATCCCCCCGGACGGCCCGTAGTCGAAGCTCCAGAAGTCGCCGATACCGCCGCCGATGCGGATTTTGAGATTACAGCCGTCGCAGCGTGCCTTCGCCATGCTCGACACACTAGCCAAGGCGACGGAAGACACCTTCGGGCAGCCGTGGCACTGTTTAACATCCAACGTCCCGACGTGTCCCACATGAAGGTGAACTGCGAGGGATGCGCGGGGTGCTGCATCGACTGGCGACCTATCGCACCCGAAACCCTCGACCACGAACGTCGCGGGCGGCGCGACCCGCTGGACGACACCTACAACCTCGTGCCGCTGACCCGCGACGAGGTGAAAGCGTTTCTCGACGGCGGCCTCGGCGACGTGATGACGCCGCGGCTGTTCGGCGCCGCCGACGAGACTAGATCGGTTCGCGTCGACGGCTACGACCTCGCGGCACTCGGCGGTCGGCCCGTCTTCTACGTCGGTCTTCGCAAGCCGCCGAAGCCGGTCGGTCCGTTCGGCGTCGACCCGACGTGGCTCGACACCTGCGTCTTTCTCGACCCGGAGACGCTTCGCTGCCGCATCCACGACACTGATCTCTACCCCGCGACCTGCGGCGACTACCCCGGACAGAACCTCGCGCTGGGCCAGGAGACGGAGTGCGAGCGCGTCGAGCGTAGCTACGACGGCGACCGGCTCCTCGACGACGAACCGCCCGAGAAACTCCAAGGACTGGCGCTCGGCCCGCAGGCGCTCGGCTCGAAACTGTTCGTCTACCCCGACCCCGAGGAACTCGCGGGCGTCGTCGAGCGTCTCGCCGCCGGAGAGGCGACAACGGCGGACCGCGCGCTGTTCGTTGGGGCAGCCGCAGGGTCGAGGCCGGGAACGGCGGCGGTCGACGAGCAGAAAGCCGAGACAGCCCGAGAGCGGGCGATGGATGCGGAGTCATGGGCTGGAGAACTCGTCGACGCGTGGACCGACCGCGCCGGACGTCGCGGGAGCGGCGCGGGAGACGTCTCGGAGCGGTCGGCGTTCGAGGAACGCCGGGGCGCGCCGCCGGTGGCAGAGTGGTGACCGAGGCGAGGAGTCGGTGCGTCGGGAACAGTTAACCGCCTCACGCCCCACATCACGAACTATGAAGGTCCTCGTGACGGGTGCGACGGGATTCGTCGGCGGACAGTTGGTTCCGGCGCTTCGGACCGCCGGACACGACGTGACGGTGCTGGTCCGCGACGTCGACCGGTACGACGCGCCAGCGGGCGTCAACGTCGTCGAAGGCGACCTGCTCGAACCGAACCAGTCCGAACTCGTCGTCGGCGACGGACCGACCGGCGAGCAGTCGCTCACGACGCTGCTCGAGGCGCTTGAGATAGAGACGGCGTACTATCTCGTCCACTCGATGCAGGCCGGGGTGGACTTCGAAGAGCGCGACCGGCGCATCGCGCGGCGGTTCGTCCGCGTCGTCGCCGACACCGACGTCGCGCGAGTGCTCTATCTGGGCGGACTCGGCGAGGAGCGCGACCAACTCTCGAAACATCTCCAGTCCCGGCGAGAAGTCGAGTACATCCTCTCGCAGGGTGAGTACGACCTGACGACGCTCCGGGCGGCCATCATCGTCGGCGACGGGAGCGCGAGTTTCGACCTCGTCGAGCAACTGGCGCGGCGACTCCCGCTGATGGTGACGCCGCGGTGGGTCCAGACGAAGTGCCAGCCGATCGCCATCGACGACGTGGTCGCGTATCTCGTCGGCGTGCTCGACCACCCGGAGACCGCGGGCGAGATGTACGAAATCGGCGGCCCAGACGTAGTGACGTACGAGGAGATGCTGCGTGAGACCGCCCGACAGGAAGGTCGCCGACTCGTCATCGTCCCCGTCCCGGTGTTGACGCCGCGACTGTCGGCGTACTGGGTCGGACTGGTGACCGACGTTCCGCCGAGCATCGCCCGCCCGCTCATCGACGGCCTGAAAAATCCCGTCGTCGTCGACGACACGCGAATCAGAGACGTCGTCCCGTTCGAGTTGACGCCGTTCGAGGAGGCCGTCGCGGCGGCGCTCGGTACCCACGAGGAAAGCGAGACGACGGCGGTGACGGACGCAACGAGTGCGCCGAAGACCAACTGAAAGCCGAGACGACGGGGACGAAGAGAGGATGCAGCGACAGCGATACGAGCAGACGGCGCAGTCCGAACCGGAGTACGGCGACACGTGGGTGTACGAGAGCATCGTCGGTGCGCTCCCCGGCATCAACCTGACCGAGTGGCAGGCGGTGCTGCTCCAGATCGCCATCTTCGAGGTGTCGCTTTTGTTTTTGGCGTGGGCTTACGACCTCTGGGACGCCGCGCTCGCCGGGACAGCCGCCGTCTTCGTCGCCGCCGTGGGCAGTCTCGCGATGGTCCGCATCGGCGAACGAACGCGTTCGCTGACGCTGCCGGAGTCGTACCAACGACTGCTGTTCGGGTCGAGCGTCGAAGTCGTCCTCGCGGTGCTCGCGTTCGTCGCGCTCGTCACCCACCTGTTCGTCTTCGATCCCGAGCGAGCGGCGAACCCCCTCGTCGAGTCGCTGTTCGGCGAGCGCCCGGACGTGATTCCGGTATACTTGATGCTGCTCGTGCTCTGGGACCTCTGTTACCGCATCGGGACGTCGTGGTGGGCGTCGGTCGTCTCGCTGTGGCGGTCCTATCGGTTCACGTTCGACGCGGAGACGGCCTCGGAACTCCGACGCGTGGACCTGATGAACATCGCGTTCGGTCTCACGCAGTTGGTACTCGTGCCGTTCATCGTCGATCGACCGGTGTTGCTGTTCGCTGTCGGCGGACACGTCGTCGCCGTGACTATCGTCTCGACGCTGGCGGTGCTGACACTGGATGTCGAAGAAAACGTGTGAGAACTCAGCGTTCGCCCTTCAGCTTCCGGAACTGGTCGAGCAGTTCCTCCGTCGAGTCACCGGAATCGTATTCGAGGCGTCCACGGAACTCCGTGCGCGCCTCGTCGAAGTCCGCGTCCACCTGACTCGTTTTCTGCGCGCGACGCTCGTGTTCGTCCTCGTCATAGGCACCCATTGACATGCTATGATATCACTTAACAATTCTTGTATATATACATAACGATTGGTCAGATTTCGGGTACGGAGCACGCACGGAACACGTAAGGTCTCCCACCGGCAACTCGGCGTCGTGGCACGACCTCTGCGGTTCCGGCACGCGCCCGGTCGATGGACCGAACAGCGCGTCCGACACGACGTATACTCTCATCTCGATTCGAATCTCGGCGCAGCGATGAAGCGTCCCTGGTTCAAGCCACCCTCGGGGTACGAGGCGCGACGCTTCGAGATGGACAACGGCGATACGGCGCTTTTCTGCTGGAACGACGACGGCGCGTACTGGCTCGGAAACACGGAGACACCGAGTACGCTCTGGCGCACGGAGAAGTTCGGCTTCACCGATGTTCCCTACCCGATCTGCCGGTGGGCCGAGCGCGAGCTGCTCGCGCAGTTGTACGAGGAGACGCCGTGGCTCGAACCGTTTCCGCACCTCTCGTGGTTCTTTCTCCCCGTGTTTCTCTCGAAAGACGGGCGACACACGACGCGACGGTTCTTCGACGAACACGCCGCGGGCTTTCCCGACGCGACGCGCGACCAGGCGCTCTCTTTCTACGAGTCGTTTCTGAAGACTGGCGTGCTCGACGAGTACCGCGAACTGATGGCCGGGAAACTGGGTACCTCGAAGCAGCTCGATTTAGTCCGGATGAGCGCCTCGATGGGCGAGTTCAACGCAGCCGCGCTGCTCACCGAAGCGGAGTACAACATCACCCCCGAAATCGAGGTAACGACCGGTCACTCGCTGGACTACCGGGCCGAACGCAACGGCGAGGGAACGCTCGTCGAGGTGACTCGGCCGCTGCCGACGAACCGCCGGAGCGCCGGAACGCCCGTCGCCGCCGTCCGCGACACCGCGGAGACGAAGACCTCCGGCCAGTTGGAGCGACACGGTGGCGGCGTCACGCTGTTCGTCGACTGCTCGTCGTTTCCGGACGACGATTGGCGGGCGGTCCGCGCCGAGAAACCCGACGTGAGACACCGTCCGGCGGTCGTCTTCCGGACGCGACCCTCCGGCGACGTCGAAGCGTACAAGAAAGGAAGCGTCCCGCTCGAACTCGACGGTGCCGTCGAGTGGTTCTGAGCCCTCTAACAGGCTCGAAAATCGGATGATTGGGCGGGTCGGCGTACTGGCGGCCCGACGCGCCCGGAGCGGATGGATGGACTAGAGCGTCAGAAGGAGACCTGCCCGGCGTTACCTTCACCGAGCGTCGGCGCGTCCCTGTCGCTGTAGAACCGCCGTCCGATGGCTTCGTGACCGACGCCAGTGAGCAACGCCTCGTACACTTCGTCGGCGTCGGCGTACGTCTGCGAACCGAGACGTTCGAGCACGGTGCCGACCGTCTCGGATCCGTTCTGTAGGTGGATCGTCTCTGTGCCGTAGGCGCTGACGAGTTCGTCTGTGGTCGCGGGGAAATCGTGGCTCTCAACGAGGTCGCTGGTTCTATTCAAGCGCATCATCTGTATTGTGCCCGCCGTAGTTCATAATGATTTTCCATGTACGTCATTAGTCGCAATTGAGGAACCATAGTTCCTTAATGATCCTTAATGTCGGGGCGTTTTTCCCGGCTGCGACCGAGCGATCGCTATGGTCATCGCCGCCGACCTCCACGTCCACACGACCGCCTCCGACGGCCGACTGACGCTCGACGCGCTCCCGGCGGCCGCGCGGGCGGGCGGCGTCGATTGGGTCGCCGTCACCGACCACGACACGTTCCACCCGGGACTCGACACGCCGGTGAGCGTCCGCGACGGAGTTACGGTGATTCACGGCCTCGAACTCCGCGTCGACGTCTCCGAACGAAGTTTGGGGAGCGGTGAGACGGCCTCTAACGACGCCGGAGAGATGCAGGTCGACCTACTGGGCTACGGGGTCCGGCGAACCCCCGCGCTGACCGACGAACTCGACCGACTCCAGCGGAACCGCGTCGAACGCGGCGCGGAGCTCGTCGACCGCGTCGAATCGTATCTCGACGTCGACCTCGACGTCGAGCCCCGGCCGGGCATCGGCCGCCCGCACGTCGCCCGCGCCGTCGACGCGAGCGAGGCCGACTACGACTATCAGGGCGCGTTCGACCACCTCATCGGCGACGACGGACCCTGTTTCGTGCCGCGTGAGATTCCGACGTTCGAGCGCGGAGCTGAGTTGCTCTCGAAGGCGTGCGCGATCGTCTCGCTGGCGCACCCGTTCCGGTACGACGACCCCGAGACGGCGCTGTCGCTGGCGACCGACCTCGACGCCGTCGAGCGCTACTACCCCTACGAGTACGAGGTGGACGAGGCGCTCGTCGACGAGTTTGTCGAGCGCGAGGGGCTGCTCACGACGGGAGGCAGCGACGCCCACGGGACCGAACTTGGCGTCAGCGGCGTTCCCCCAAAAGCGTTTGCGGCGATTCGCGAGCGGTTACCAGAAGCGGTGGCTTAAACGCACTGGGGCACGAAGGATGGTGTATGCAGTGCCACTATTGTGACCGCGATGCCGCTTTTGCCGCCGGAAAAGACGGTGTTCGAGTCGGCCTCTGCGAGCAGCATTTCCGCGAGCGGATGGAGGAACTCGCCGAATCCGACGGGTTGGAAGCCCTGCGGGAGCGGCTCGACGTGGATCGAGCGGAGTGAGTATTTTACGAACGACCGACGATTCACGTCGAGAAGAGGTCGACCGCGCCGAGTGAGTCTCGGACGAACGGATGACGAACATTTTTCGGGTGGGAACGGAGTTCTATCGACAGAGTGGGCCAACAGTCGGATCGTCGACGCGACGCACGACGAGGATGCTCAGCGTTCGAGTTCCGACGGCAGTAGCCCGAACACGCGCAGGTCGACCCGGCGTCCGCCGACGAACTCCTGCTCGCGGAGGACGCCCTCCTCACGGAAGCCGACTTTTTCGAGAACCCGCCCGGAGGCGACATTCGGCGCTCGCACTCGGGCGGTGAGTTTGTCGAGTCGCCGTTCGTCGAACGCGTACCGCGCGAGGGTCCGAGCGGCGTCCGTGGCGTGGCCTCGTCCCTGCGCCTCCAGCGTGATCCAGTAGCCGATTTCGGCGCTGCCGTTCGTCTCGTCGAGGTCGTAGAAGAAGCAGAGACCGACCGTTCGGTCGCCGATTCCGACGAGAAACGTCTCGCCGTCGTCGTCGCCGACGACCGACTCGAGGTAGTCGGTGGCCGCCGAGAGGTTCATCGGCCGGGTGTCGCCGAGGACGCGACGGAACGCGGGGTCGTTGCGGTGGCGGGCGATGAACTCCCGGTCCTCGCGTTCGACGGTCCGGAGTTCGACGCGCTCGCCGGTGAGAAAGACGGGGCCGGGCACGTTGTGAACGTCTACTCCGCGACGGAAAATAACGTCGACCGGTGGGGGAGCGTCCCGTCGACCGTCAGAGATACGGCAGGATGACGAAGTACATAAGCGCCAGAAGCGTCTCGAACGAGAGCGTCCCGAGCGCCGACAGCGCGACGAACTTCCGGCCGCTCATCTCCGAGAAGCCCGCGGGGACGGTGAGCATCCCGCGCGTGAACGGCAGCGTGTTACTCACCGGGACGACGACGGGTCCCCAGCGGTCGAACCAGCCGTCGAACTTGTCGAGTCGCTCCTCGCTCACGCGGAACCAGCGTTTCTGGAGCAGATACTCGCGGCCGCCGCGTTTCGCCACCATGAACAGCGCGAACTGGCCGAGCGTCGCGCCGAGAACGGCGATGCCGATGATGACGATAGCCGTCTCGATGGAGGCACCGAAGACGAAGATGGCACCGGGAACGACGAGTTCGCTCGGCATGAAGTACATCAGCATCGCGCCTTCGAGGACGAAGATACCGAGCAGTAGGAGAAACGCGAACTCGGAGTCGAGCAGGTCGCGCAACATCGAGGGGACCTCGAAGTTGGCCTGAAGCAGCAGGCTCAGCATATAGAGAACGTCCGTCGTTGCGGCATTTATCGTTTTGGCCCTGATAGAGAGGGACACGCATGAAGAGAACGACGCGACTTTGCGTCGGCCGGTCGTAGGTCAAGCATGAACCTCACAGACCGCCCGCGTCGCCTTCGACGCGACGGCGTTCGCCACCTCGTGAGCGAAACTCGGGTCGACGCCTCGGATCTCATCGCCCCCGTCTTCGTCGACGCGACGACCGACGAGCGCATCCCCATCGAGTCGATGCCGGGCCACGAACGCGTCCCCGTCGCCGACACGGTGGATCGCGTCGAGGAGATTCTCGAAACGGGCGTTGAGGCGGTGATGCTGTTCGGCATCCCGGAGTCGAAGGACGAACGGGGCACGCGCGCGTGGGCCGAAGACGGCGTCGTCCAGAGGGCGACCCGCGATATCGTCGCCGAGACGGACGCCTACGTCATCACCGACGTCTGTCTCTGCGAGTACACCGACCACGGGCACTGCGGAGTCTTAGAGGACCACGCGGCCGGCGACCCGAACCTCACCGTAAAGAACGACGAGACGCTCGATCTGCTCGGGAGAATCGCCGTCTCGCACGCGGAAGCGGGTGCGCAGATGGTCGCCCCCTCGTCGATGACCGACGGGATGGTCGGGGCGATTCGCGAGGCGCTCGACGCCGATGGGTTCGACGACGTTCCCATCATGAGTTACGCCGCCAAGTACCAGAGCGCGTTCTACGGCCCGTTCCGCGACGCCGCCGACGGCGCGCCCGCCTTCGGCGACAGGCGGCACTACCAGATGGACCCCGCGAATGCCAGAGAAGCGCTCCGCGAGGTCCGACTCGACGTGGAGCAGGGCGCGGACGTGCTGATGGTCAAACCCGGCCTCCCTTACCTGGACATCGTCAGCGCGGTTCGCCGCGAGTTCGACCACCCGGTCGCCGCCTACAACGTCTCCGGCGAGTACGCGATGCTGCACGCCGCCGCAGAGAAAGGGTGGTTGGACCTCGACGAAGTGGCGATGGAGTCGCTCGTTTCGATGAAGCGGGCGGGTGCGGACCTGATTCTCACGTACTTCGCGGAGCGAATCGCGGAACGGTTGTAGCTGTTTTCGGCCGACACCCGGTGCCGACCGAATCGGCGCGCGCGAGAGATTACCGCTCGTCGGCGCGATTTACCGCCCGACAATCGTCCACATCTTCGGCAACATTTGTTGGTCGAGTGCGCGGAATACGACCTTATACAACATGTATTCCATATTAAAGCGACCGTATGGCCACTTAGGCCCCTTTGGAAGTTTGTTTTCTAACGCTAGCTCTTATAACAGTGTATTACGTGACCCTCTGACGTGGTTAAGAGCACTAATCCACACCAAACGAGTGAAATCGTGAACGAACGTCCACTCAATGTCGTGATAGATGAGGGGGTGAAGAACTGATGAACGCGCTGTTGCAAACCGACCTGTCGGCGGTCGTCGAGGGCGTCAACATGCTGTGGGTTCTCACCGTCACGTTCCTCATCTTCTTCATGCACGCCGGCTTCGCGATGTTGGAAGCCGGACAGGTGCGCTCGAAGAACGTCGCCAACCAGTTGACGAAGAACCTGCTGACGTGGAGTGTCGGCGTCGTCATCTACTTCCTGGTTGGCGCGGGAGTGTCGAACCTCGTCGGGGGCCTCGGCTTCGGCGAGTCGTTCGCCTACATCAACGGCGGGTCGGCCGCGTGGGTGAGTTGGCTCTTCGGCGCGGTGTTCGCGATGACCGCCGCGACCATCGTCTCCGGCGCCGTCGCAGGCCGCGCGAAACTCCGCGCGTACGTCACCTACACGGTGCTGCTCGCGGGCATCATCTATCCGGTTGTCGTAGACTTCACGTGGGCCGGCGGCTTCCTCGACGCGATGGGCTTTCACGACTTCGCGGGCGGCATGATCGTCCACGGGATGGGCGGCATCGCGGGTCTCACCGCGGCGTGGGTCATCGGCCCGCGCATGGACCACTTCAACGATGACGGCACCGCCAACGTCATCCCCGGTCACTCGCTGTCGTTCGCCGTCCTCGGCACGCTCATCCTCGCGTTCGGCTGGTACGGCTTCAACGTCGGCACCGCCGCCGCGCCGCTGGCTGAAGGCGGTACCGAACTCGCCGACTTCGCGTACGTCGGCCGCGTCGCGCTCGTTACGACGCTCGGCATGGCCGCCGGCGCAATCGGCGCTGCGGGCGTCGCACTGCTGATGACGGACAAAGTCGACACGCTGTACGTCGCCAACGGGATGCTCGCCGGTCTGGTCGGCATCACGGGCGTCGCCGACGCCATCGTCTGGCCCGGCGCGCTCGCGCTCGGCCTGCTCGCCGGCGCACAGCTGCCCCTCGTGTTCGAGTTCGTCGAGAAGCGCCTCAGAATCGACGACGTGTGCGCGGTATTCCCGGTCCACGGCTCCGCGGGCATCATGGGCGTCGTGCTGTTCCCGTTCTTCGCCGTCAGCGGCTTCTCCGTCGGTCAATTGGTGACGCAGATCGTCGGCGCGGGGGTCATCGCAGTCTGGACCGTCGCCGCGACGGCGCTGGTGTTCGGTGCGATTCGCGCACTCGGCGAGGCGCGAGTCACGCCCGAACACGAGCGCGAGGGCCTCGACACCTCCGAACACGGCGTCGACACCTACCCCGAGTTCGGTCAGCCCGAGGGCGCCGTCGCCGACGCGGCGGGCGTCCGCACCGACGGAGGGGTTGTCGTCGCCGACGACAAACGATCGAACGGAGGTGAGAACGAATGAGCGCCGACCTGCCGAACGACGGCGGAATCAAGATGGTCGTCGCCGTCATCCGCCCGGACAAACTCGGCGACGTGAAGAAAGGTCTCGCGTCGGTGGGAGCGCCGTCGCTGACGGTGACGAACGTCTCCGGCCGCGGCAGCCAGCCCGCGAAGAAAGGCCAGTGGCGCGGCGAGGAGTACACGGTCGACCTCCACCAGAAGGTGAAAATCGAGTGTGTCGTCGCCGACATCCCGGCCGAGGACGTCGTCGACGCCATCCACGAGGCCGCCAACACCGGCGAACCTGGCGACGGGAAGATATTCGTCCTCCCCGTCGAGAACGCCGTTCAGGTCCGCACGGGCGACGAAGGCCCCGACGCGGTCTGAGCAAGCGGCGACCGCCGAGCAGTATTTTTCGCGCGATTCGGTCCGCCAGTGGCGACGCGTCGGAGTCGACGAGACGGCGAGACGACGAGACGACGAAACACTGGGACGCCCGAGCGTCGGACCTCACGGGTCGACTGCAGGCGGAGAGAACTCCCGAAGCGCTCTTGGGTCGGGTCCTCGTACACGTTGATATGCCTTCGAAAGCGAAGAAAGCCCTACTCGGGCTCGTCGCCCTGTTCGTCGTGGCATCGGTCGTCCACTACGCGCTGTTCGGGTCGTTCCCGTTCGGTAAGCCGCAACTGCTCGACGACGAGGCCGACGCCGCCGAGACCGAGACCGAAAGTGAGAGCGACGCGGACGTCGAAGCCGACGCCGCGCAGTAGAAGCGACGACGCAGAAGCGACCCAGTAACTACTTTTTCGCCCGCGTACGAACCGCGGGACATGAACAAGCCGAGACGGACCAGTTTCCAGACCTCGTTGCAGCGGGTAGCGACCCGCGCGCTCACGAATGGAGGCGACTCGTGAACCACGACCGCTCCCGCGACCTGTACGACCGGGCGCTCTCCGTACTGTCGGGCGGCGTCAACTCCTCGGTGCGGGCGACGCGTCCCTACCCGTTCTTCGTCGAGCGCGGCGACGGCGGCCACGTCGTCGACGCCGACGGCAACCGGTACGTCGATTACGTGATGGGTTACGGGCCGCTGCTGTACGGCCACAGTCCGCCTGAACCGATACAGGCGGCGATTCAGAAGTACGCCAGCGCCGGGCCGATGTACGGCGCGCCCACGGAGATAGAGGTCGAACACGCCGAGTTCGTCGCCCGACACGTCCCGTCGGTGGAGAAGATTCGGTTCGTCAACTCCGGTACCGAGGCGACCGTCTCGGCGGTCCGTCTCGCCCGCGGTGCAACCGGTCGGGACAAGATCGTCGTCATGCAGGGCGGCTACCACGGCGCGCAGGAGTCGACGCTCGTCGAGGGAGGTCCCGACAACCCGCATCCGAGCACGAGCGGGATTCCCGAGTCGTTCGCCGAGCACACGCTTCCGGTCCCGTTCAACGACGAGGAGGCGGTCGGCGAGGTGTTCGAAGAGCACGGCGACGACATCGCAGCGGTCCTCGTCGAACCCATTCTCGCGAATATGGGCATCGTCGCGCCCGTCGACGGCTACCACGAGACGCTGCGCGATCTCTGCGACGAACACGGGTCGCTGCTTGTGTTCGACGAAGTCATCACCGGCTTCCGCGTCGGCGGCCTCCAGTGCGCGCAGGGGAAGTTCGGCGTCACCCCCGACCTCACGACGTTCGGCAAGATAATCGGCGGCGGCTTCCCCGTGGGCGCAGTCGGCGGCCGCGCCGAGCTAATCGATCAGTTCACCCCGGGCGGCAGCGTGTTCCAGTCGGGGACGTTCTCGGGGCATCCGGTGACGATGGCCGCCGGGCACGAGTATCTGAAGTACGCCGCCGAGAACGACGTGTACGATCACGTCAACAGGTTGGGCGAGAAACTGCGCCGCGGCATCACCGATATCTGCGCGGACCAGGCGCCCGAGTACACCGTCGTCGGCACCGACAGCATGTTCAAGACGGTGTTCACCCGCGAGGGGCCGTCGAGCCTCGGCGGCCAGTGCGAGGCCGGATGCCAGCAGCGCGTCGACTGCCCGCGCTTCGACTACTGTCCGAAGACCGGCGCGGACGTGTCGAACGCCGAGACCGAGCGCTGGGAGCGCATCTTCTGGCAGGAGATGAAAGACCAAGGAATATTCCTCACAGCAAACCAGTTCGAGTCGCAGTTCGTCTGCTACGCCCACACCGACGAGGACATCGAGGAGACGCTGGAAGCGTACAAGGAAGCGCTCTAACTCCTCACGAGTCGAACTCGGAGACGAGCGACTCTCTCGCTTTGCGCCACGCGCCGACGATTCGGTCCGGCAGAGGGTCCGACTCCCACGGGTCGACTCGTCTGTTTTCGTCCAACCACGCGACGGTTCGTCTCACTCCCCGCTCCCAGCTGACAGTCTGTTCGTGCCCCAAGTCGTGTTTCGCCTTCGCGTTGTCGAAGACAGTGCTGTACTGGAAGTGGTCTCGAAGCCCGCCCGTCCGCTCGGGCGCGAGTTCGAAGAGCACGTCCGACGGAATGTGGACGAGTTCGGGTTCCGGCGCGTCGAGGGCAGTGGCGACGCTCCGGTGGTACTCGTTCCACGTCAGATGTTCCTCGGCGGTGACGTGGTACGCTTCGCCCTCGACGGTCGACCCCTTCGCTTCCACTGCAGCGACGAAGCTTCGGGCCACGTCGTCGCGGTGACACGGCGCCCACACCGACGTACCGTCGCCGTGGACGACGACGGGCTTGCCCGCCCGGATGCGGTCGATGTACGTCGGTCGGTCGCCGAGCGAGTGGATGAGCGACCCTCCCTCGCCGTACGTGTGCCACGGGCGAAGGACGACTGCCGGGAAGCCCGACTCCTCGTAGGCGTCGAAGAACACGTCCTCGGCGGCGGCTTTGTCTCTGCCGTAGTCGCTCGTCGGCGGGTGTCGCGGCGTCTCCTCGGTCAGCGGCATCCGCGAGACGGGGCGAGAGTACACGTCGATGGTCGAGCAGAAGACGTAGCGGTCGACCGACCCCGAGAAGGTCCGGACGGCGCTCTCGGCGTCCGCAGGCGAGAAACAGACCATGTCGACGACGGCGTCGAAGGAGCGGTCGCCGAGCTGGTCCTCAAATCGCTCGTACTCGGTCCGGTCGCCGCGAATCAGGGTGACAGTATCGGGAATCTCGGCGTCGGTCTCGTCGCGGTTGTACAGCGTCACGTCGTGACCGGCGGCGACGAGTTGGCGGGTGATTCCCGTGCTGATGAGGCCGGTGCCGCCGACGATGAGCACGTCCATAGCGTGTCGTCTCGGCGTGCGAGGAAGAATCCGCGGTCGGGGCAAGCGACGTTCGATGTGCAGAACTGGACATCAACGTCCATCGGTGGCGGACGAGGTTTATGTCCGAAGCCGCGTTACTGTTGCGTATGAGCCCTCCCACCGACGAACCGAGACCGACGAGCAGCGACACCGGACCCGACGGACGCGGTCCGACACCGACCAACGGGTCGACCCAGTCAGCCCGGTCCACTGGGTCAACGACCGAGAGCGTTCGCCGCGTCTTGGACAAGTACCTCCCGCATCGGAGCGTCGACTCGAGCTGGTGGTACTGGATAGCCGCCGTGCCCGCCCTCTTCGTCGTCTCGCTCGGGTTCGGCGTAGGGGCGTTCTTCCTCGCGCTCCTCGGCGTCGGACTGGACATCGCCGGATTCATGGGTCTCGCGACGGCGGGATTCGGCCTATTCTTCTTCCTCGTCGCTTCGGTACTGGCGCTGGCGAGTCTCGTCGTGGCCGTGCTGTTTCCGGTCGCGATGTACGTCGACGCCCGCGCCGTCGAGGAGGCGGATTTGGGCTGGAACCCCGACCCGGTGCTGTACTTCCTCGGCGCGGTCCTCGCGGTGGTCGCGACGAACTTCCTGCTGAGCGTCCCGCTGTCGGTGTACTACCTCTACAAGCGCCACGAGGCCATCGGGCGGCCGTGAACGGCGCGGCACGAGCGACCGTCACGACCCGAACGAACATCGCGACTGACTGAACGCGTCACGTCGATTAGACAATTCTCCCGCGACGCGTCGACACACCGGCGAATCGGCCGAAGGCGGAACTGAAGCCCTTTTCAGGGTCCGACGCCCACCGACGCACATGAGTACTCACGGGACACTCCGCCTCGCGACGCGAGGGTCGGACCTCGCGCTTCGACAGGCCGCGAGCGTACAGGAGGCGCTCGCCGGGCGACGCCGCGACGTGGAACTGGTCGAAGTCGAGACCCGCGGCGACCAGATTCAGGACGAACTCATCCACCGCCTCGGCAAAACGGGGGCGTTCGTCCGCGCGCTCGACGAGAAGATTCTCTCGGGGGAGGTCGACGCCGCGGTCCACTCGATGAAGGACATGCCGACCGAACAGCCCGACGAGCTGTTCGTGGCCGGAATCCCCGAGCGCGCGCCCGCCGGCGACGTGCTAGTGACGCCCGACGGCCGCGAACTCGACCAACTGCCGGAGGGCGCGACGGTCGGCACCTCCTCGCTCCGGCGACAGGCGCAACTGCTCAACGCCCGCCCGGACCTGACGGTCGAACCGCTCCGCGGCAACGTCGACACGCGCGTCGAGAAACTGCTCGCCCCGGCGCTCCAGAGGGAACACGAAGCCCGCGTCGAGGCCGACAAGGACCGGAAAGGAAACGTCGGCAACGACGACTACGAACCCGAGTACGACGAGCGACCCGAGGAGTGGTTCGAGAGCCTGAGCGAACTCCAGCGGAACGCCCTCGGCCGCGAAGTCGACACCGAGTACGACGCCATCGTCCTCGCCGAGGCGGGCCTCAAACGCAGCGGTCTCGACCACCACGTCGCGTACGTCCGTCTCCCGCGCGACCGATTCGTCCCCTCCCCCGGACAGGGAGCCATCGCCGTAACGAGCGTCGACGGCGACGCCGCCGACGCCATCCACAAAGCGATCGACCACCCGCGGACGCGCGTCGAAACGACCGTCGAGCGCACGATTCTCTCCGAACTCGGCGGGGGGTGCGTCGCCCCCATCGGCGTCTTCGCGCTCGTCCAAGGTCGACACGTTCACACGCGCGTGCAGGTGCTCGGCCGCGACGGCGAGGAGACGGTCGAGTCGACGCGCGACCTGCCGGTCGAGACGCACGCCGTCGCCGCCGCCGAGTTCGCCGCGGACCTCGCCGACCGGGGCGCGGCCGACCTGATTCGGAAAGCGAAACGCAACGCCGACGAGTCGACGGCCGACGAGGGAGGCGCGCGGGAAGACGAAGAGGAAGGAGAGAAATGAGCGACGCGAGCGACGCAGACGACACTGAGCGTGTGGCGTCGGAAACCGCCCCCGGCGTCGTCTACCTCGTCGGCAGCGGCCCGGGCGATCCCGGCCTCATGACCGTGAAGGGGCGACGCCTGCTCGACGAGGCGGACGTGGTGCTCCACGACAAACTTCCGGGCCCCGAAATTCTCGGCCAAATTCCCGAGGAGAAACGCGAGGACGTGGGCAAGCGCGCCGGCGGCGAGTGGACGCCGCAGGAGTACACGAACAAGCGCCTCGTCGAACTCGCTCGCGAGGGAAAGACGGTCGTGCGCCTGAAAGGCGGCGACCCGTTCGTCTTCGGCCGCGGCGGCGAGGAGGCCGAACATCTCGCGAACGAGGGCGTTCCGTTCGAGGTCGTCCCCGGCATCACGTCGGCCGTCGGCGGTCCCGCGGTCGCCGGGATTCCGGTTACGCACCGCAACCACGCGTCTTCAGTCTCGTTCGTCACGGGTCACGAGGACCCCACGAAGGAGGAGTCGGCGGTGAATTGGGCGGCGCTCGCTGAAACCGGCGGCACCATCGTCGTGCTGATGGGCGTCAGAAAACTTCCCGACTACGTGAAGGCGCTGCGGGACGCCGGAATGGATCCCGAGACACCCGTCGCGCTCGTGGAACGGGCGACGTGGCCCGACATGCGCGTCGCCACCGGAACGCTCGACACCATCGTCGACGTGCGCGACGAGCGCGGCATCGAACCGCCCGCGATTACCGTCGTCGGCGACGTGGCCGGAACGCGCGAGCGGGTGCTGAAGTTCCTGCGAAACGAGTCGAAACCGGAGTCCGAACCATGAGTCAGGAGGTTCGCGTCGCCGTCTTCCGCCCGGACGACGAGCGACTCCGCGACGCCATCGAACTGCTCGACTCGCTCGGCGCGACGCCCGTCGCCGACCCGATGCTCGCCGTCGAACCGACCGGAGCGGTCCCCCGAGACGACGCCGACTACGCGATACTGACGAGCAAGACCGGCGTCGAACTCGTCGCCGACGCCAGATGGAACCCCGGCGAGACGACGCTCTGCGCCATCGGCGAGAGCACCGCCGAGGCGATGCGCGAGCACGGGTACGCGGTCGATTTGGTCCCCGACGAGTTTTCGTCAACAGGGCTGGTCGAGACGCTCCGCGAGCGGGTGCCGGGCGCGCGGGTCGAAGTCGCCAGAAGCGACCACGGGTCACCTGTGCTGACCGACGGACTCGAAGCGGCCGGAAGCTACGTCCACGAGACGATTCTGTACGAACTCGTGCGGCCGCCCGAATCGGGAACGTCGGCCGAGATGGCCGCGGCGGGCGAACTTGAGGCGGCGCTCTTCACCTCGTCGTTGACGGTCGAGCACTTCCTCGACGCGGCCGCCGAGCGTGGCCTTCGAGACGAGGCCGTCACCGGATTGAACGACGCCGTCGTCGGCGCTATCGGGGAGCCGACGCGCGAGACGGCCGAAGCCCGGGGTATCGCCGTCGACGTGGTTCCCGACGCCGCCGACTTCGAGCAGCTGGCGTGCGCCTCCGTCGAAGCCGCCGCGCCGACGTACCACGAATAGAAAAAAACGGAACTCTCGACACAGGGCGTGTCTCTCGTCACAGCTCATTTTCACTGCTCTCGTCACGCTTACTCCCCGGGAGCGCCGACGGCGAGAACTCGGGGTTACGTCGTCTCGCCTCTCTCCATCTTCTCGCGGCGTACGACGACGACCGGACCGAGCGAGCGGTCAGCGACGCGGTCGCTCTCCTCGCCGAAGACGAACGACCGGAGCGACGGCGTGCGTTCGCCCATCACCACCGCATCGTGGTCGGCGGCGACGTCCGCGGTATCCGAGATCGGGTCGTCAGTGGCGACGACCGCCGCGGAAATCCGGTCCGAAGAGACGCCGCCGTCGAGCAGCGTCGCTCTCGCGTCGGCGACGAGCGGGTCCTCAGCGGCGGCTTCGGCCGACGAATCCGTGTCCTCGGAAACCGCACGGAACAACGTCACCTCGACGTCACGCCCGGCGACGAGCGGAGCGACGACACGAGCGACGTGGTCTATGTCGACGTCGGGGTGAAGCGGGACGAGCACTCGCTCAACGGTGGGTGCAGGGTTGGCGATGAGATACGCCTCGCAGTCGAGTTCGTCGGCGACTCGGTCGACTGTCTGCGCTTCGCCGCGAGTGAACACCAGTCGCGTCTCCACGTCGTCGGCGAAGAGGTCGGTCACTTCGTCGAGTTTCGACTGCCCGAGTTCCTCGAACTCCATGCGTGCCTGTCCCGGCGGCGTCTGTTCGGGGACGACGTAGTAGCCGAGGACGACGACCGACGCCGGGGCGAGAAACGTGGCTAGACCCGTCGCCAGCGACTCGCCCTCGAGGACGCGGAGTGGGACCAGAATCCGGGGTCCGTCAGGCATCAGAACACCCCCTTGAGTCGAACGTCGCGTGCGTAGTAGAGGTACCAGCCGCCGGAGGCGACCATGACGAGCACCCCGACGACCTGCGAGAGTGGGCGCATGAAGAAGATGAGCCCGAAACTCGCCAGCGCGCCGACGGCGGGCGTCACCGGATAACCCGGAGTCCGAAACGACGGGTCGTACCACTTCGGCGGCGAGCGTCGAAGCACGAGCAGTGCGACGCACATCAACGAGTACATCACGAGGTGGAGAAACGACGCGACCTCCGCGAGCACCTCGACTTGGCCGACGGCGACGAGCACGAGCACCGGTCCACCGGCGGCGACCAGCGCGACGTGCGGGGTGCCGTACCGGAGGTTCAGTCGGCCGAACCACCGTGGGACGAGTCGGTCGCGGCTGAGCGCGTAGACGGCGCGCGAGGAACTCAGTATCGACGCATTCGCGCTCGAGAAGGTGGCGAGTAACCCGGCGAAGAGGATAGCGACGGCCCCCGCGACGCCGAAAAAGGAACGGGCAACCTCGACGACAGCCGTCTGTCCGAACCCTGCGAGTCGCTCGCTGCCGAAAGCGCTCGTCGAGACGAAGATGGTCGTCACGTAGAGGAGACCGACGACGAGCACCGACCCCACCATCGCGAGCGGGAGATTTCGACCCGGTTCTTTGATCTCTCCGGCGACAGTCGCCACTTGTGCGAAGCCGAGATACGAGGTGAAGACGAGTGCCGTCGTCGTCAGAATCGGGGCGGTGCCGAACGGGGCGAACGTCTCGGGGACGGCCCGACTGCCGATGAGACCGAGCGCCGAGAGCGATCCGTAGCCGAGGAACGTGACGAGAATAGTGAGTAGAAGACCGACGACGGCGTTCTGGAGTTTGGCCGCATTTTCGGTCCCCGTGACGCTCAACCCCGTCAGAACGACGCCGAAGAGGAGACCGAGCGGCGTCACGAGACCGCCGCCGAGCGAGATTCCGGCTTCAGCGAGCACCGCGGCGGCGTAGCTGCCGAAGCCGACGAGGTAGAACGCCGAGGCGAAGACGAGGCCGAGCCACAGACTCGTTCCGACGACGGTCCCGAACCCCGACCCGAGACCGCGCGAGATGAAGAAGTAGCCGCCGCCGCTTCTCGGCATCGCCGTCGCCAACTCCGCGGTCGGCAACGCCACCGCGAGTGCGACGACTGCGCCGATAGCGAACGACGCCGCGGCAGCGGGACCGGCGCGTCCGGCAGCGAGGCCGGGAAAGACGAAGATGCCTGCGCCGATCATCGTCCCGATGCCGATGGCGAGCGCACCTGTGAGTCCGATGGTACGTTCCAGTTCGACGCGCTCTTCGTACACCGTCGTCTCGGCGGTGGTCTCTACTGCCTCCGCCTCGGTGGGGACGGTCTTGTCCGCCTCTCCGACATCGTCCGCGATTGACATAGGCTAGCCACCAGCGAGCGGGACGAAAAGTCTAGGCCGGCCGGAAACGAGTCTACTGAACTCCGAAAGCTAGGACGCGACGAGTGGCGTCGGTCGTGGACGCACGAGGGCACCGACGCGCGCATCGGCCGCGACGAGCGGAATCTGTACAACGGGTCCGACTCGGACCACCGGAATTCGGGCGGCCGCGAGAGGACGTTCGCCCGAATCGTCGCCGTCAGGGACGCGAGAAGTCGGTCACAGGCGTCGACGCTGAACAGATACCGACCCTCAGTCTCACCGTGGCGCACGTACGTCTGAAGTCGAAGAGCCGAGCCTTTAACCCCGAAGACGACCCATCCTCCGTCGATGCCCGCCGGTCCCGTCCCCGAACTCGAAGCGCGCGCCGAGGCTTGCGCCGAACGGCTTCGCGACGCCGACTCCGTCCTGCTCGCCTCCCACATCGACGCCGACGGGTTGACGAGCGCCGCCGTCGCCGCGAGCGCGCTCGAACGCGCCGGAATTCCGTTCGACACCGTCTTCTCGAAACAGCTCGACGCCGACGAGATCGCCGCCATCGCCGCGACGGACCACGAGACGGTCCTCTTCACCGACTTCGGCAGCGGCCAACTCGACATCATCGCCGACCACGAGGCGGCGGGTGAGTTCACGCCCGTTGTCGCCGACCACCACCAGCCAGCCGACGCCGACACGGAGTTCCACCTCAACCCGCTCCTGTTCGGCATCGACGGGGCCTCCGAACTCTCCGGAGCGGGCGTGAGTTACGTTCTCGCGCGCGCGCTCGAAACCGGGAGCAGAAGCGATAACCGCGATTTGGCGGCGCTCGCCGTCGTCGGTGCGGTGGGCGACATGCAGGACTCCGAGGGCGCGCTCCACGGGGCGAACGAAGGCATCGTCGAGGAGGGCGTCGAGGCGGGCGTCCTCGAAGCCAACACCGACCTCACGCTGTACGGCAAGCAGACCCGACCGCTCCCCAAGTTGCTCGAATACGCCAGCGACGTGCGGATTCCGGGCATCTCGAACGACCACGCCGGTTCCATCTCGTTTCTCGACGGCCTCGGCCTCCACCTGAAGGCCGACGGCGAGTGGCGACGGTGGGCCGACCTCTCGGCCGAAGAGCGACAGACCGTCGCCAGCGCCCTCGTGCGCCGCGCCGTCGCCAGCGGCGTGCCCGCGGACCGAATCAACTCGCTCGTCGGGACGGCGTACACCCTCGTCGACGAGGAGACGGGGACCGAACTCCGCGACGTGAGCGAGTTCTCGACGCTTCTGAACGCGACGGCGCGCTACGACCGCGCCGATGTGGGTCTCGCCGTCTGTCTCGGCGACCGAGACGGCGCGCTCGACAGAGCGCAGAAACTGCTGCGGAACCACCGCCGGAACCTCTCGGAGGGACTGCAGTGGGTGAAAAACGAGGGCGTCACTGTCGAGGAGAACGTCCAGTGGTTCGACGCCGGAACGCGGATTCGCGAGACGATCGTGGGAATCGTCGCTGGGATGGCCGTCGGCGCGAGCGGTATCAGCCGCAGCAAGCCCATCGTGGCGTTCGCCGAGAAAGGAGACGGCGAGGTAAAGGTCTCCGCGCGCGGATCGCATTTCCTCACGCGGAAGGGACTCGACCTCTCGGCGGCGATGCGCGATGCCTCCCGCGCCGTCGGCGGCGACGGCGGCGGGCACAACGTCGCCGCGGGCGCGACGATTCCGGCCGGAGAGCGCGAAGCGTTCGTCGCCGAAGTGGACCTCATCGTCGGCGAGCAGTTGGGATAGCGCCCGAGGCGGCAGCGGCGAGACAGAGTGATTGTCACGGAACTCCAGAGACAAGAACAGTGTAACGGACGGATACACGGCGGAGTAGCGCTCATTCGTCCGTCAGCGCCGGGTAACGCGACTAAATCCGGATTCGCGACCGTCGTAACCGGGTCGTATCAGCCGCGTGGACGCGTGGACTGCTCGAACGGACGTTCGAGACCCCGATAAACGGGAACTCAACGCTGTCCGCCGGATGTGCGAGGAACCCGAACGGAGAGCCACTCACCGTTCGGCGCACTCGCGCCAGAAACGCCGAATTAGTATCGCGTCATAATATTTATCCAGCGGCGAGAGCGCGCGGAGTGCCGAACGAGAGTCTCGAACCGAAGTGTAATGTGTGCGTCGGGGGAGCGAGGAGTCAGACCGTCAACGGACTGGACCACCTCGGCCCCAATTGGCGACAGTTTTCGAGTTACTCGCCGTGTAGCCAACGAGATCTGAAAACAGGCTCCGGAACCAGCTTCCGGTCGGTGACGGAGACGACCGCTGGTTGGCCGATGGATGCGCTGCGGATGCACCTCCCAGACGGAAACGACACGATGCCGGGTCCATAAACTGAATATCGAGATACTAAACAGCGCCGGTCGCGACAGGAGAACGTCGTCCGTCGCGAGATTCGGAAATGGGTTCGTATGCCGCTCAACGGATTCTGGAGCGGCCAACGCGATTCGAGAGGCGCCCCAGAGCGTCCGCGAGGACGGCCGACGCGCGGATACCAGTTCTTTTCCCTCGCAAACACCTCGTTTCGGTATGTCCTTCTCTTCGGCCACACCGTCAGTCCAGAGTGTGGCTTCGTCTCCGTTGACGGTCGACATGCTCGTCGTCTTCGCGCTGATTCTCCTCGCGTTCGTGCTGTTTGCCACCGAGCGATTCCCCATCGACGTCACCGCTATTTTGCTGATGGTCCTGTTGATGGTGCTCGAACCGTGGACCCAGATAACCCCACGGGAGGGGATTTCCGGCTTCGCCAACCCCGCCACGATCACCGTGTTGGCGATGCTCATTCTGAGCACCGGAATCAATCGGACTGGCATCGTCCAGTTGTTCGGTCGGAAGATGGCCTCGTTCGCAGGCGACGACCGACGCAAACAGCTCGCCGCGACCATCGGCGTCACCGGACCGGTGTCGGGAGTCATCAACAACACGCCGGTCGTCGCCATCCTGGTTCCCGTCATCGCCGACCTCGCCCACGAGGGGAAAACGTCGCCGTCGAAGCTGCTCATGCCACTCTCCTTCGCCTCGATGCTCGGCGGGACGTTGACGCTCATCGGCACGTCGACGAACATCCTCGCGAGCGACATCGCGGCCCAGATCGGAGCGGAGTCGCCCGAACTCGGGCTGCACGCGTTCGGCATGTTCGAGTTCACCAAACTCGGCATCGTTGTCTTCGTGGTCGGAGCCGTCTATCTGATGACGGTCGGCGTCAGGTTGCTCCCCGAGCGCGTGCCGGTCGATGAGGACCTCGTTGAGGAGTACGCCCTCCAAGAGTATCTCGCGGACGTCGTCGTCCCGGCGAACTCCTCGCTGCTCGGTCAGACCGTCGAAGAGGCGCTCGGCGACGACGAACTCGACATCGACGTCCTCCAACTGATCCGCAACGGAGAGCGCTTCTCCGAGCCGCTCGCCCGAAAGGAGATCCACCAGAGCGACACGCTCCGTCTCAGGACGAATCGGGAGACGCTCGAGCGGATCATGGACGCCGAGGGTCTCGCACTCGCTGGGCGTCCTCGAACCGAGAGCGAGCTTCATCCGAACGAAGAGGAGCCCGTCCTCGTCGAAGTGGTCATCCCGTCGGGGTCGTTTCTCGTCGGCGAGACGCTGTCGAGTTCGGCGTTCCGGCAGCGCTACGACGCGAACGTGCTCGCCTTCCGGACCCGCGGCGACGTAGTCCGCGACCGGTTCGAGGAGATCAAGGTCCGCGTCGGGGACACGCTTCTCGTGCAGGCGCCGCCCGACAGCCTCGCCCGGCTCGTCGAAAACGAGGATTTCATCGTCGCCCACGAGTTCGACGAGGTGACTTACCGGAGCGAGAAGATACCGTTCGCCGTCCTGATCATCGCCGGAGTCGTCGCACTGCCCGCGCTGAACGTCTTCCCGATAGTCGTCTCCGCGTTAGCGGGGGTCGTGGCGATGGTGTTCACCGGCGTCCTCAAACCGAACGAACTCTACTCGTCCGTCGAGTGGAACGTCATCTTCCTGCTCGCGGGCGTCATCCCGCTCGGAATCGCCCTCCAGCAGACTGGGGCCGCCGACCTGCTCGGGAGCCTCGTCGCATCGACGGCGGCGTTTCTGCCCGCAATCGGCGTCCTCTGGGTGTTCTACCTCGCGACTGGGTTGCTGACGAGCGTCATCAGCAACAACGCGAGCGTCGTGCTGATGATTCCCGTAGCGGTCAGCGCCGCGCAGTCGATCGGCGCGAACGCGTTCGCGTTCGTGCTCGCCGTGACGTTCGCAGCGTCGACGGCGTTCATGACGCCCGTCGGCTACCAGACGAATCTGTTCGTCTACGGTCCCGGCGGCTACACCTTCTCGGACTTCATTCGCGTCGGTGCGCCGCTGCAGTTCCTGCTGTCGGTCGTGACCGTGCTCGGCATCTCGTTCTTCTGGGGCGTCCGCGTGTGAGTCGGATAGTCGGACTCGAGGCCGCGTGAAGCCGTTATCGTGGGTTACTGACCAGTGGGCGTCGTACTAACGTTGATTGGTCTGGGCGACCTCACATTATTATGGCCGAGTTTCCAGACGAACGTCAACTTGTAGTGGAAGTGCGCTCCCAGTTGGAGCAGTGGACGAACAGCGCCCGTAGAGAGGCGTACGCCGAACTGTTCGAGGGCGACGACCCGCTCCTCACCGCCGAAGAGCGACAGTTCCTCGATTCATTCGATTCGGCGATGGAACGGGCGGGCGGCGACGGTATCTGGGGGACCGACCAGTACGGCGTCCACACGGCGGGTACCGGGAGTTCTGACACTTCGCTCGGCGTCGTCTGCGTCTATCACCCGCAGATAACCGATGACTCCGTCCTCCGGGGACAAGACGGTCTCGACGACGAAACGGAGGAGCGAATCAACGCGGCGCTCTGGACGTACAGCGAGCGCGTCGCGGAACTCGTCGAGCGAGAGCTCGACGCATACGTCGAGCAAAAAGGGAGATAACACCGTCCGAGACGGCGTTTGTTCGAAAGGGTCGAGTCAGTCTCCGGTCGTCCGGCATCGGTCGCCGGCCGTCGGACGTTCGCACTCTCGAACTCGGACCGTCCGACTTTTGCGGTCCGCCGCCCGACTCACCGGTATGACCGACTTCGACCCCGAGAAGTTCGAAGACAAGTACGTCCACTACTTTCCGCAACTCCAGCGCGCGTACAAGAGCGCGTTCGAGACGATGAACGAAGAGTACGACTCGACGCTCATCCACGGCATCGACCAGGAGATTCTCAACGAATCGGAACCCGTTTACGAGGACGGACGCTTCCGTATCCGGTTGCCCGAGAACCCCCACGACCGACTGACGAGCGTCGTCGTCAACGACGAGAAACTGGACGCAACGCTGGAACGCTACGTCGACGAGTTGGAGGCTGAACATCACCGCGTGTTCGGCGTCGAACGACCGTGAATCGGCGGAGTTGCGGCGCCGAGCGACCGATTTCGTCGGTGGTGGGTCGGGGCGAACCAAAGGCATAAGACGCCACACCGCCAAACCGCGCACATGAGTACGGAGCCACAGGACGCCGACGACGACCTCAAAGAGCGCGTCACTAACTTCCTGCGACGCAACTTCCCGCAGATTCAGATGCACGGCGGCAGCGCCGCCATCCAGCACCTCGACCGCGAGAACGGTGAGGTGAGCATCGCCCTCGGCGGTGCCTGTTCCGGGTGCGGTATCTCGCCGATGACCATCCAGGCCATCAAGAGCCGAATGGTCAAGGAGATCCCCGAGATCAACAAGGTCAACGCCGACACCGGCATGGGCGGCGGCGGAATGGGCGGCGACGGCGGCATGAGTCCGTCGTTCCCCGGCGAGACGACCCGCGACGACGACAGCGGCAGCGACGAAGGCCCGCAGGCCCCGTTCTAACTCCTTTTAGGGGGCGTGTGCGCCCCGGTAGCGTCGGCTTAGCGCCCGGAAACATACCCGTGTTTTATTCCCGTTACGCTCGGAGAGGGAGGTATGAGCGACGAGTCTCCCGCGAACGTGTTGTTCGTGGTGATGGACACGGTTCGGAAGGACCACCTGACCACGTACGGCTACGAGCGACCCACGACGCCCGGCCTCGAATCGTTCTCCGAGGAGTCGACGGTGTTCGACCAGGCGGTCGCCCCGGCACCGTGGACGCTCCCGGTGCACGCGTCGATGTTCACCGGGATGTACCCGAGTCGACACGGCGCGGACCAGGAGACGCCGTATCTCGACAACGTGACGACGCTCGCCGAGACGCTGTCGACGGCGGGGTACGACACGGCGTGTTACTCCTCGAACGCGTGGATTACGCCGTACACCCACCTCACCGACGGGTTCGACGACCAGAACAACTTCTTCGAGGTGATGCCCGGCGAGTTCCTCTCAGGACCGCTCGCGAAGGCGTGGAAGACGCTCAACGACAACGAACGTCTCCGCGCTGTCGCCGACAAACTCGTCAGCCTCGGCAACACAGCTCACGAGTACCTCGCCGACGGTGAGGGCGCGGACTCGAAGACGCCCGCGGTCATCGACCAGACGATAGAGTTCATCGAGGAGAGCGACCGGTCGTTCGCCTTCATCAACCTGATGGACGCCCACCTGCCGTACCACCCCCCGAAGGAGTACAAGGAGCAGTTCGCCCCCGGCGTCGACTCGACGGAAGTGTGCCAGAACTCCAAGGAGTACAACTCCGGCGCACGCGACATCACCGACGGCGAGTGGGAGGACATCCGCGGGCTGTACGACGCCGAAATCGCCCACATCGACGACCAGCTGACTCGCCTGTTCGACTGGCTGAAGGAGACCGACCGCTGGGACGACACAATGGTCGTCGTCTGCTCGGACCACGGCGAACTACACGGCGAACACGACATCTACGGCCACGAGTTCTGCCTGTACGACCCGCTCATCAACGTCCCGCTGATGGTGAAACACCCGGAACTCGGGACGGGTCGCCGCGACGACCAGGTCGAGTTGGTCGACCTCTACCACACGGTGCTGGACGCCCTCGACGTGGAAGGCGGCGAACCGGCGTCGTCCGGCGAGGACGTGGTCGCTCTCGACAGAACTCGGTCGCTGCTCTCCTCGTCGTACCGCGAGTTCGCCGACGTCGACTCCCCGGACCCCGGGCAGCAGGGGTCGCCCGACGGCGAGTACGCCTTCGTCGAGTACTCTCGTCCCATAGTCGAACTCAAACAGTTAGAGGAGAAGGCGAAGGCCGCGGGCATCACGCTCCCGGAGGATTCGCGCTTCTACTCGCGGATGCGCGCCGCCCGCCGACCGGATGCGAAATACGTTCGCATCGACCGCATCCCGAACGAGGCGTACCGCCTCGACGAGGACCCCGGGGAGGTGACGAACCTCGCAGGGAAGGGCGACGAGAAGATAGAGGCCGCAGAGCAGGCGCTCGCACGCTTCGAGGTGGCCGCCGGAGGCGCGTGGACCGGCGCCGACGACGTGGAAGTGACCGACGACGCCCTCGACGACATGGACGACACGACTCAAGAACGGCTTCGCGACCTCGGCTACATGGAGTAGCGTAACCGCGAACTAACGTACCCCGCGCCCTCGTTCCCACGCCCGCAACAGCGCCGCAAGCGTCCGGTTCGTCGGCGCGTCGAGTCGGTGACGCTCGGCGCGGGCGACGACTTCGCCAGAGATAGCGTCCACCTCGGTTCGGCGCTCCGCGTCGACGTCCTGTAACATCGACGACCGATTCTCCGCCGTCGCGTCGACGACCCGGTCGAGCGCCGCCAGTGCTCGTCGGTTCGGCAGCGAGACACCCTCCGCGCGGGCGACGCGGGCCGTCTCGCGCGTCGCGGCGCGGGCGACGCGAGTCGCGTCCGCGTCGCCGTCGGCGAACGCACCGTTTTCGACCCGCGAGAGCGCCGTCACGGGGTTGATACCGGCGTTGACCGCGAGTTTCGTCCAGCGACGCCGGGGCATATCCGTGGCGACCAGCGTCTCGATATCGGCGGCGCGAAACCCGCGTCCGATTCGCTCGGCGATCGGGTCGGGACCGCCGTCGAGCGAGCCGAGGACGACGCGGCCGACGCCCGTGCACTCGACGCGGCCGGGTTCGAGCAGTCGCGCGCCGTAGGTCGCCGTTCCGGCGAGAACGGGCGCGTCGAGTTTCGCTTCTAGCGTCTCCTCGGTCAACCCGTTCTGCAGCGAGAGGACGGAACCGAAGTCGCCGGTCTCCAGCGCCTCGGCCGCTTCGGCGGTGTCGAACGCTTTCACCGTCACCAGCGCGAGGTCGGCGACGAGATTCTCGCCCTCGGTAGTCGCGTCAGGGGTCGTGTGCGCCTCGACGGCGCTGGAGATGCGAAGTCCCGACTCGCGGACGCGAGCGGCGTGGGCGTCGCGGGCGACGAGCGTCACGTCGTGGACGCGGGCGAGCAGTCCGCCAACGAGGCTGCCGAGACTCCCCGCGCCGAAGACGACGACCTGCATACCACCCCTCTCGGAGCGGGCGACAAAAAGGCGTACACTCCGCGGGCGACGCGAGCGGGGGTTAACTCCGGCTCAGTCCTCAGTCCAGTACATGAGATCCTCTTTGGGCGAGTCGCAGTTCGGACACCGGTCGGGGAGCCCCTTGTCGATTTCGCCCATCTCGCCACACTCCATGCAGCGCCACATGAGGTAGCCCTCGCCAAACTCCTGGCCCGACCGAGCGTGTTCGACGCTCAGCGCCTCCATCCCCTCGCGCATCGTCACGTAGAAGCCCCCGTCGTCGAACCCGCGAATCGTTCCGAGTTCGTTGCCCTCGTCGTCGTACACCACCTTACCGAGGTCGAGTTGTTCGATCTCGTCGTCCGAAACGTCGTCCGGTGTCTCACCACTATCTCCAACCATGTTCGGAAATTCGACGGCGACAGGGATAAAATTCTGTGACGGTCGCGGGGGCCGAATCCGGGTGGTAGCCGCGCGGTCGTCGACGTTCAGTTCGGCGGCGCGTCCCACTCCTCGCCGTCGTCCTGCGGTTCGTAACCGACCGTCTCGCGGGCGTGCCGGAGGTCGTCGAGCCACCGCCGCTCGTTGCCGCTCACGCCGTAGAACTGATCCCACTCGACGGAGTCGTCGCGGAGACAGCAGTCGACCAGCTGCGCGAGGTCGCGCCGGGACTGCCAGAGTCCCTTGAGTCGGGCGACCTGCTCCTCGTAGGCGTCGCTTCCGGGCTCCCACACACCCTCGTCGACGCCGCGTTCTGCGTCGCCGTAGGGGTGGTCGTACTCCGGCGGACGGACGGAGCCGATTCGAAGCGCGTAAAACCGGATGCCGTGCGCTTCCGCGGCGAGTCGACCGAGGTCCTCGCCGTAGCTCTTGGTCAGCCCGTAGCGCGAGTCCGGCCGGTGCGGTTCGGTGTGGTCGGCTCTCACTCCGGTGTCGTAGTACACATCGGGCGCGTTCCGCACCTCGACCATCCCGACGGTGTGGTTCGAGGAGGCGAAGACGACGCTGTCGAGACCCGCGTCGACCGCCGCCTCGTAGACGTTGTGGAGCGCTTCGAGATTGTCGGCGAGCGGTTTCGACCAGCCGAGTTCGCGCGAGTCGGGGCCACCCGTCCCCGGCACGATCGCCAGATGGACGACGGCGTCTTTCCCCTCGAAGTGGGGGCGAATCGCGTCGTAGTCGCGTACGTCGGCGACGACGGTTTCGTGAGGGCTCTCTCCGTCTCGGCTCTCGATATCGAGCAGCGTGAACTCGTACTCGTCGTCGTCGCCGAGGTGGTCGGTTATCGCCGTCCCGACGACGCCGTGGCCGCCGGTGATGAGCACGTCCATACCTAATCAGCAGGTCACGCCCCCATAGTCTCTCGGGCGGCGCATTCGAAGGCGGAGACCGGGGTCGACGCCGGGGGACTAGTCGCTCGTGACGCCGAGTTCGTCGGCGACGCGTGCTATCGACTCCGTCTCGAACTCGCCGATCAACTCGGTGTAGTCGACGTGGTCCGTCCGCGACTGGTACTCCTCGGCGAGCGCCAACACCGTCGGGTCGTCGTACGCCCGCCCGACAATTTCGATGGCGGTCGGGAGGTCCCGCTCGCCGAAGCCGTTCGGCAGGGCGACGCCGGGCAGTCCCGCCACGTTGGCCGCCGCACCCATCGACGTGCTACTGTACTCGGCGAAGTAGTCGACGAACGGCGACCCGAGCGGGCTGGCGACCGTCGCCCGCGTCGGGACGACGACGGCGTCGTAGGGGGCGAACGCCTCGTCCAACTCGCGCTGTATCACCGTCCGGACGCGGTTCGCCGTGACGTAGTCCTCCGCGAGGACGGCCTGCTGAGCGTAACCCCCGATACGGGAGGCCTCGTTGGTCAGTTCGAGCGCGTCGCCGCGGGCGACGAACTCCGCGAACGCCGACGCCGATTCGGCGTCGATAATCGTTCCCGCGACGGCCGCGTACGGAATATCCGGCAGCGTGATCTCCTCAACGTCGGCGAACTCGGAGAACGTCTCGACCGACCGCCGGTAGTTCTCGCGGACGGCCTCCTGTTCGTTCTCGCCGGCGCTCGACAGCACGGCGATTCTGGTCTTGCCCTTCAGTCGGGCGGGCGGCTTCGTGGGCGGACGCTCGGTCGTACTCGGGTCGCGTTCATCGGCTCCAGCGATAGCCCGGTAGACGAGGTCACAACCCCGCGCGGATCGACAGAGCGGCCCGAGTTTGTCCATCGTGTACGACAGCGCCATCGCACCGTACCGACTCACGCGACCGTACGTCGGCCGAAAGCCGGCGACGCCGCTGAACGCCGCCGGGGTGGTGATGGAGCCGAACGTCTCGCTGCCGACGGCGAAGCCGACGAGACCGGCTGCGACGGCCGCAGCGGGACCGCTGGAGGATCCACCGGCCCACGCGTCCGTGTTCCACGGGCTGCTCGTCGGTCCGGTGAAGGTGGCGTCCGCCGAATCGTAGACGAAGCCGCCGGCGAGTTCTATCATCGCCAGCTTCGCGACCAGAACCGCACCGGCCTCTTCGAGGCGTTCGACGACCGTCGCGTCGTAGTCGAGCTGCTGGTCTCGGAGCGGTTCGGCACCCCACGTCGTCGGATACCCCTCCGCCGCAAGCAGGTCCTTCACGCCGTAGGGAATGCCGAGCAGCGGTCGGTCCTCGCCCGCGCCGTCCGCTAGTTCCTCGTCCGCTCTGTCGGCCGCTTCGAGCGCTCGCTCCTCGGTCACGGTGACGACAGCGTTCAGGTCGTCGCCGACGGTCCACAGTCGTTCGATGTACGCCTCGGTCAACTCTCGGGAGGTGAACTCGCCGTCGCGAAGCCTCTCGCCCAGTTCCTCGACGGTCGAGAAGAGAATCTCGTCGTCGACCATCACTCCTCACCCCGGTACGGTTCGAAGGTGTACGCCGGATCGGTGGTGTACGCCAACTCGAACTTGCCGACGGCCTCGCCCGAGGCGAGGATACCCGCGAGACGCGTTCGGACGGCGTCGAGTTGGTCGTCGCTCAACTGGTCGCCGTAGTTCGCCTCGACGTAGGCGAGGAGGGCGTCGGTTCCGACCGGAACGTCCTCCTGTTGAGCTACGGCGTCGGCGTCGACGGCGTCGTCGCCGTCGGATGCGCTGTCGTTTTCGGCGGCGACCGATTCGGCGGAACCGACGAAACCCGCGGCCGCGAGCGCTCCCAGGACGGTTCGGCGGCGAAATCCGGTTGAATCGGTCGATTCTCGAGGAAAATCGGTCTCTCGCTGCGTGTACGTCGGATCGTGAAACCTCGTCATGCGTGCGAGTCTCTAGCGCAGAAAGGAGCGTATTAGATTTTCCTGATAGAAAACCCCGTAAATTGAATCGCGTAGTCGAGTAGGATCTCTAAATACAGGGCCTTCGCGAGGAAATCGCCCGCAGACGGTCGCGACGAGTCTCGGCCGCTCTTGCGAAGTCCGCGATGTCGCCGATAGCTGTCACTGCCGCCAAAACGCCGGTGTAAGAATGACCAGTACCGAGAGTACCTCCAAGCGACCGATCCACATCAGAAAGACCATGTAGAGTTTTGCGGCGTCTGAGAACGGCAGGAAGCTGTTCATCGGGCCAACAACGCCGAAGCCCGGGCCGATGTTCCCCAGCGTGGCGATAGCGACACTCATCGCCTCAAGCCCTGACAGCGACACGCCGGGTGTTCGCAAACTATCGAGATACAGGAACACCGTCGAGAGGGCAAATAGCGTCAAAAAGAGCACGATGAACACGAGCACATCTCGGATTGTTTCCTCGTCGACGACTTCCTGCTTGAGTCGTACCGGTTTGATGGCCTCAGGATGGACAGACGTGAACAGTGTCCGGAGGACGGCTTTCTTGACGAGAACCCACCGGACAATCTTGATCGAACCGGCAGCCGATCCCGCGGATCCGCCTAAGAAATACGCAAACAACAGTATCGTCTGCGCGGAGGGATCCCAGGTATTGAAATCCATACTCGCGTATCCGGTCGTCGTCACGATGGCGATCACCTGAAAGAGTCCCTGTCGGAGCGAATTTTCGAGATTTCCTGGGATGACGTCGAGGTTCGCTGGAGATTCGGCGAGTCCGACGCCGAGGAAGAGCACTGCCGCGATAGTTGCCCCGAAGCCGAAGATTGCGAGCAGGTACGCACGGAACTCTGTGTTGTCGGTTAATCGACGAGGCTCTCCTCGAAGGACGTACCAGAACAGAGCAAAGTTCGTCCCCGCGACGACCATGAACGGCATCACTGCCCACTGGACAGCCGGCGTAAACGCCTCCACGCTACGTGCCTCGGGAGAGAATCCGCCGGTGGGCATTGTCGTGAGCGCATGCGCAACCGCGTTGTAGAGATTCATGTTCGGCGCCAAACCGCTCAGGTGCAGTCCGTAATAGACCATGGCCGCGAGAGCGGTGAATCCAACGTAGATGCCCCACAGCCCACGCGCGGTCTGCTGGATTCGCGGCGTCAACTTTTTTAGCGAGATTCCTGGCGCTTCCTGGTTCATGATCTGAGCGCCCCCGACCGATAGCTCCGGCAGGATGGCGACCATCAACACGAGAATGCCCATTCCGCCGAGCCACTGGGTGAGCTGGCGCCACATCAGCATCGCGTAGCCATGGCGCTCGACCGAGATCTCACCGAGAACAGTAGCACCGGTCGTCGTGAATCCGCTCATGCTTTCGAACAGGGCGTTGACGGGGTTCGCAATAGTGCCCGTTCCAGCGACGAGATACGGCACTATCCCCGCCAGGGGCACGACCAACCACACGAGACTTACCAAGAGGAACGCCTCCCGGTTTTGAAGCTCGCCATCGTCGCGGACTCGCTCCAGCAAGAAACCGCCGCCAACCATGAGAATGCTAGTCGCGAGGAACGGAATCGGATCTTCACCGTAGAAGAGCGCCAGAACGAGCGGAAACAGCGGCGTAATGCCGATGTATTTGAGAACGGTCCCGACGAGGGCCACGCTTACCCTGTAATCAACATACACGCTCGGTGTGCGGGCCATCAAACAGCTAGAGTGATTGAGCGATGAACGGATGGACGTTTCGGTTCGGCGAGTTCTCCGGAGGGACTATTCATTGGCTCACTCGAAAAGAGGATACTGGATACACCTGCAGAAAAGACGCATATCAGGAATCAGCTCCAAAAGTAGCTAACGCAACAGAGGTCACAAGAAGTCCGCGATGCCACTCTGTGTGTTCATGTCGTCCTGCGACCACCTTTTTACTCCTCAGGCCGCGCTTCGCGCGACCCTCGTCGCAAAAATCTGGACCAAAAATAGTCTGTCAGTTACATGAAGTCCGCGATGCCGCTCTGTTTGTTCTTGTCGTTCTCGAAGACGCTCTCCAGACTCTTCTTGAGCACTTCGAGGCGCTGTTTCGTGTAATCGCGACAGCCGAACTCCTCGGCCACCTCGATGGCGGTTTCCATGTACTTGTTCACCGACCCCTGGTGCACCGTCAGGTTGACGCGCCCGCCGCACTCACGACAGTCGCCGGTCAGCGGCATTCTCCGATACTTTTCGCCGCAGTCGAGACACCGCGTCGTCTGCCGCGAGAACGCGCGGAGATTGCCGATGAGGTCCGGCAGGAAGTGGTACTCGATGACTCGCTCGGCGACGTCCGTCTCGTCGACGGCGCGAAGTTTCCGCGCGAGATGGAGTTGGGCGTCCATCTTCTCGGTCATCGACCCGAGCGTCTTGTACGCCGACAACGACGGGCCGAGGTGGATGTTCGAGGTGTCGTGGGTGTGGTGGAACTCCGAGTACTCGAGATCGGTGCCCAGATTGTCCTCGGCGATCTGGATGAGCTCCTCTACCTCGCCGGGGTCGGCCATCTCGCGGGTCGCCTCGTAGAACTCCCGCGGGTACTGCCGCACGATGTCCATATTGTGCGCCTCGTCGTCGATCTCGGAGGGGTCGATGCGCGAGGACATGACCAACGGTGCGTCCATACGCCCGCCCCGCTTGTTGGGGAGGAACTCCTTCGAGAAGTTCAAGAGACCATCCATGAGCAGCATGACGCAGTCTTCGTCGCCGTCGCATTGGCCGACGTAGAGGTCGTTAGCGACGAGTGTGTGCGTCTCCTCGACGGTGAGGCAGTAGGTGTGTTCCACGTTGCTCTTCACATACTCAACTGAAACGACTTCGTCAAGAAGTACGTCGCCGCCGTCGCCAAAGAGTCGTTGTGAACGGAGTTCAGTCGCCGCCAGCGCGGTTTCTATCGTGGCCTGCTTTCGTTCGAGATGGAATCCAATTTCTTCGGCGAAGCGAGCAGCGTTTTCCGAGGTTATCTTGAGAACTGTTGCTTCGGACATCGGTGACTCGTCGTAGAAGTCAGCAACGACACCCGAGGTGATGGTACGTACCTCAGAGTATGTTTTCGTCGCGATTCCGAACCGCTTGAGGAGACCGATGATGTCCTGCGAAAGCTCGTCACTGACTGTGTGGGCGCGAATCTCGATGCGGTCACTCGACGCGCTTCCATCCCCGCTGAAGTATGCGGAGAGGAACGCGGCAACTACCGAGTGAGTCGACGAAGTGACGCAGTTGGGAACGCGCTTCGATTCAGCTCGGGTTCCTACGTCGAGGATGTCGGAAAACAGCGTTGCGACGAGGCGGCTCGATGCCGTCACTTTCCACTTGTTCTCCTCGTAAGCCTCGACACCGAGCGCGTTCGCGAAAGCGTCTATGACTGCCGTGCGTGCCTCCGCGTCTGGGATGCAGATAGTCGTCTGATAGAACTGGTTAGCTTCGCGACGGGTGAACCCCTCAGCCGCGTAATATCCGAGGAGAGTACCGACGTTTTCATCGACTGCCAACTGGCGGGAGACGGTTGTTGTGTCGCGGCGGATACCGAGCTTGACGTCGGTGGGAACGCGGTCAACGACGCTTTCTTCGCCGACCAGTTCAATAAGGACGCTGACGGGAATACTGTCTCTATTAACCCAGTTGTAGACTGTCAATTGGCTAACCCCGAGCGTCTCGGCGGTAGCCTTACAGTAGCCTTTGCCCGACGTTGCGTCGTCTAACAATGCTTTGAGCCGCTCAGCGCCGAGACCTCGAATCACGAGGTCTTCGTTCGGTATCGACTCAACGGTGAGGAACTCCTCTAAGAGGTCGAAGCCGATCCGTTCTCCGTCAAAGGAGACAACCTCTGGCGCGGGAAGTTCGTCGCCAACTTGGAGAGATTGAGCCTCTACTGGTTCGAGTCCTCCGTTCCATCGGCGGAGTTTGTGGTCTACCGTTACAGTGAGCGTGCGCCCGCTCCGAGTTTCCACCTGAACCAAGTGGTCTGGTGCCTGATGTTTCGAAACCGATTCGACACGACTCAGGCACGGACTGTCGCCGGGGCCGACAGCGGGCACAAGAACGTCTCCATCCAGTTCCTGGACTAGCGTCCCGAAATCGTCCGTCTCGGGGTCGTCGAGTCGCGCTTCGACAAGCGATTCGATATCATCGTAGTGCCATTCACCCGCTTCGTCTTCGAACCAGACCTTCGTATCCGGGTGGAAGCAATTCCTTCGCTTCGCCGCGTGGAAGTACGGATGCGCGTACCCCACCGCGGCGCTCGTGAATCCGACGACCCGCCCGACGACCGCAGCGCTCGTGTGCGGGGCCATCCCGAACACCAGTTCGCCGACGAGGTCGTCGCGCTCGTTCACTTCGTAGAAGGCGGGGAGACCGTAGTAGCTCTCCAGGAGGTCGTCGACGAAGTTCGCCGTCTTCAGCATGTGCTCGGCCGCGCCGTCCGAGAGGACGATGTCCTGGACTCTGAGTTCGAGCAGTTGGTCGTCGTGGCGGAGCGGTTCGCCGTCGATGTCGCGTTCGTAGCCGAGTTCGCGGAAGTGTTCGGCCGTCACGTCGAGTTCCTCGGGGCGAACCGCGGTGACGGGAAGATCCGTCATGTCGTAGCGGACCGTGCCGTCTTTAAACGCGGTGACGCCGTGTTTCGCGCGGAGAACGCCTTTCTCCATCGCCTCGGGCGTCTTGTGCGCCGACGTGAGTCCCTTCACGCCCTTCAGAATCTTGTACGAGGCTTTCCGCTCGCCGACGGCGTCGAGCGCATCGGAGAGTTCGCGGCCGATATCGACGTCGTGCCAGTCGGGGCTCTCGACCTCGCGTTCGCAGCGCGGACACTCGACCCGGCCCGCCTCGTCGGGTTCGACCTCGATTTCGCAGTCGGTGCACTCGTAGTACGGTTCGGTGTGGCCGCCGCACGACGGGCAACTGGGTTTGTACGTGTGCTCGCCGCAGGCGGCGCACTCGCGGCGACCGACGCGGACGCCGACGATACCGCGGCGACCCCGGTCGTCCATCTTCCGGGCCGCTTCGCCCACGTTGCGCTGACTTCCCCCGGCCTCGCCGATGGGAAACAGCGTGTGGACCGCAGGCGAGAGGTCGCGGCTCTCGGACTTCTCGGGCCGGCCCATCCGGTTGCCGATTCGGGTCGGCGCGCGCTCCTGAACCGCGAAAGGGGCAACTTCGTTGGCGGCTTTCACGGCGTTGTCGCCGCCGGCCCAGTTTCGGGCGTCAGCCGAGAGGTCCTCGGCGTTCCACGTCTTCCGGAGACCGTCGTCGAGGCCGAGCGTCCGCGCGAGCGGTCGCCACTCCGGAATCCGGAGGGCGTCCTCGGTCTGGGAGTGTTCGACGAGCAGGTGTTCGAGCGCCCGCCTCGTCGTCTCGGTGCGTTCGATAGCGAGAACGCCGTCGGTGAGTTCGCCGTCGGAAACGGCGTCGGCGAGCGCTTCGAACTCCGAAACGGAGATGTCGTGCCACAGGTAGGTGAACTTCGGATGCAGCGGCGCGTCGTACTCGGTGGCCCACTCCAACGCCTGCTCGACGGTCGGCGATTCGAGGTCGACGCGCGGCGAATCACGGAGCGCCTGTACGTCCGCGCCTGCCGCTTCGAGGTCCTGTACCCACCACTCGGGTGTGTAGGAGGCGGGCGCGAGCGGGTGGTTGTTCTCGATGAACTCGCCGTAGTTGACGAGGTACTCGCCGAGGTCGAGAATCTTCTCGACGCCGTTTCTGAGTTCGAGCGCCTCCTCCGGGTCGTCGATGCGCCGCACGTCGCCGTTTGCGAGGCGGACCGTCGGTCCCTCGATGGAGTCGACGGGGACCACGCCGCCCGCCTTCCCGGGGCGTTCGGTCTTAATCTGGGTGCCGGTCGCGATGAAGTCGTCGACGACGTGCATTGTCGCCGGGTGGACGCCCGCCGTCGCGAAGCCGTGGTTTCGCGCGCGGCCGTATCTCAGCCGAAAGCCGCCCTCTTCGGACGGGTGGCCGAACACCGGACGGCCCGCGATGAGGTCGCGCAAGAACTTGGTCGCGGGTTCGACGCGTGGGGGACCGTCGGGGTCGGTCGAGTCGGCGTCTTCGATCGCTTCGGCGTCGGCCGATTCGGCGTCTGCCTCCGCCGCGTTCGCGCCGTCGTCGTCGACCCCGCTCTCGTCAGTTTTCCCGTCGTCTTCGCCGATAGTGCCGTCGATGAGGTCCTGCAGCCACGGCCAGTCGACCTCGTCGAGTTGGCGGGTGTAGCGCTGAATCTTCGGC
This sequence comes from Haloprofundus salilacus, assembly GCF_020150815.1. NCBI lineage: Archaea > Methanobacteriati > Methanobacteriota > Halobacteria > Halobacteriales > Haloferacaceae > Haloprofundus > Haloprofundus salilacus. Next base: position 2,861,613 of record NZ_CP083723.1, read on the forward strand.
GCTTTGAGCGCGATACCCTCGGCCATGACGAGACACATCCCGCCGCGGGCGGAGTTGGTGTCGACGCGGTCGAGGTCCCGGTAGCCCGACACCTCCTCGTCGCCCGTCGCCTCGCCGTCGAGCATGATCGGCATGTTCCGCGAGATGAAACGCGTCTCCTTGTCCTTCGGCGAGTACTGCAGTCCCGTCTCCTTGTCGTACAGCGCGACCTCCTCGACGTAGCGTTCGACCTCGTCGTCGCGGGCTTTGTACTCGTCGACGCCGATGAGCGTCCGGGTGTAGTCTGCGACCAGCACGGAGAGCGCCTGCGCCGTCCCGCCCGCGGAGCGAATCGGTCCGGCGTAGTAGACGTTGACGAACTCGGTGCCGTCGTCGTTCGGGAGGATTTCGACGCGGTCGATACCCTCGATGGGGGCGGCGACGACACCCTCGGTTAGGAGGGCGACCGCGGTGCGGACCGCGCCCTCGACTTTGCCCGCGCGGGTGTCGTAGTCGCCGACGCGACCCTCCGCGAAGTCCTCGGCCAGCGCGAGCGCCGCTTCCTCGCGGGACATCTGCTCTTCCAGTTCGCGGACGCGCTCGGCGACGCCGTCGATTTCGAGGATGTTCTCGACGCGGTCGGCCATGTCCTTGGCGACCGGAATCTCGACCTCCGTCCCGGGGTCCATACCCTGCTCGCGGGCGGCGTCGGCGAGTTCGAACGCCTCGTCGAGTCGGTTCTCGATGCGCGCGAAGTAGCGCTCGTCGTCCGGTCTCACGTTAGAGCCAGAGGTCCAGGTCGGTCACGTCGTCGTGGTCCCGTTCGAGCGACTCGTCGAACGCGCGGAGGTACACCTCGCCGGCGAACACTGTCGCGGCGTTGAGATGCCCCGCCAGCGCCTGCCCGCTCGGGCGCGAGAGGACGGCGTGGGTGTGCGCGAACGGTTCGCCGTCGAGCAGTGAGACGTTGCCGACGCAGGCGGCGACCTCCAGCGGTTCGTCGAACCGGACGGAACGGTACTCCATCTCCTCTTGGTCGTAGAACCAGACGTCGGCGTCCTGTACCGCGCCCATCGCGTTGAACCACGCCGAGTCGATTCCCTCGCGCTCGGCGAACTCCTCTATCTCTTCTCGCCAGTCCGCACCAGTTTCGAGTCGCGCCAGAAACTCCCGACTCGAAGTGACCTCCCGGTAGTTCATGGACCACTCGTTGCAGGGAACCAAGAAAAAAGTTCACTGTTCGCGGGGCGGGCGGCTGCGCTCGTGGCGGGTCGGTCAGCGAGAAAAGTCGTTTCGGCCGTTTTTCGCGACGTTCAGCACCACTCGGCGAGTACCGGCGCCTCCGCCGTTCGCATCGAAAGCCACGCGTCGTCTCGCGTAATATCTGCGATGATAAGCTCCGAACTGCGGGGGGAGGATGAATCCACCGAGGCCATCACCTCAGTGTCCGGGGCATCGACGGCTGTCGTCGCTTCCGGCGTCATGTATGGGATGTTATCGCATGGGATAATAAGCACACCGAAACGACAGGCCGGTTGTCCCGTTCCACTGAGGGTAAGTTTCTGCGTCGGATGGCCCCGAGAGTCCCTCGAAACGCCGGTTGGCCGGGAGTAGTCGGTCTCGTCTAGAATAGCAAACGAGTTTACACGAATCGAAACGGTATTATCGGAGAACTGACCGACCGGACGCGAACGACCACCACACCTTCGCAGAGTACAAGAGGTGCGAGGGAGTACCCGACGCTATGCAAGTCGCCGACGCCATGACGCCCCGCGAGGAGGTCGTGACAGTCGAACTCCCAGGCACGCGGGACGACGTACTCGAGTATCTCCAAGAGCGCGGCTTCTCCTCCGTTCCGGTCGTCAAAGAGACGGACGAGGGCGAGGAGTACCGCGGTCTCGTCTCCCGCGACGACCTCATCGAACACCCCGACGAGGACCAACTCGCCATCCTGATGCGGGAGGTCCCGACGACGACGCCCGACACCGACCTGACCGACGCCGCGCGCTTGATGCTCCGCAAAGGTGCGCGCCGCGTCCCCGTCGTCGAAGTCGACGGCGCGACGGCGCTCGTCGGTATCGTCACCGTCACCGACGTAGTCCACGCAATCGCCCGCGGCGACGCCGACGGCGAGACCGAAGTCGGCGAACTGGCCGCCACCGACATCAACACGACGTACGAAGGGACGCCGCTGACGGTCGCCGAACGCGAAATCTACTACGCGAACGTCCCGTACGCGATCGTCCTCGACGACGAGGGGACGATGAACGGCATCCTCACCGAGGTCGACATCATCGACGTCGCCCGCGTCGTCGAGGGCGAGGACGAGACCGGCGACTCGATGGCCAACCAGGACGACGAGTGGATGTGGGAGGGCATCAAAGCCGTCGGCAACCGATACATCCCGACCCGGAACGTCGAAATCCCGGCCGAACCCGTCGCCGAGTTCATGACGACCGACCTCGTGACGCTCTCGCGCCGCCGGACGGCGATGGAGGCAGCCCAACAGATGATCACGAACGACATCGAACAGATTCCGATGGTCAGCGGCGACGAACTCGTCGGCGTCGTGCGCGACGTGAACCTGCTGGAGGCGCTCTGAGATGACCGACGCGCAAGCCATCACCGAACTGGCGAAGCGTCGCGGCTTCTTCTTTCTCTCCAGCGAAGCATACGGCGGCGTCGCCGGCTTCTACACGTTCGGCCCACAGGGCGCGGCGCTGAAGGCGAATGTCGAGTCTGCATGGCGCGACCGCTACACCGTGATGGAGGGCAACCGCGAGATCGAGGCGCCGACCATCATGCCAGAACCCGTCTTCGAGGCGTCGGGCCACCTCGACGGCTTCAACGACATGCTCGTCGAGTGCGCCGCCTGTGGCGAGAGCCACCGCGCCGACCACCTCGTCGAGGACGTCACCGACATCGAGGACGCCGAGGCGCTGCCGAACTCGGAGGTCGCCGACCTCATCGCCGAACACGAGATACACTGCCCGAACTGCGGCGAACCGCTCGCGGGCCGGTCCGTCGAGAACTTCAACCTCATGTTCAGCACCGACATCGGTCCCGGTGGCGACCAACCCGGCTACCTCCGCCCGGAGACCGCGCAGGGCATCTTCGTCGAGTTCCCGCGTCTGAAGGAGTACGCCCGCGGCCAGTTGCCGTTCGGCGTCACCCAGATCGGCCGCGCCTACCGCAACGAGATCAGCCCCCGCAAGGGTCTCGTCCGCGTCCGCGAGTTCACGCAAGCGGAGTTAGAGCAGTTCATCGACCCCGAGGAGGACGAACCGAACCTCGACGCCGTCGCCGACGTAGAAGTCCGTCTCTACCCCGCGACCGAACAGCAGAAAGACGACGGCGGCTACCTCGAGACGACCATCGGCGAGGCCGTCGACGCGGGCGTCGTCGCCAACGAGTGGGTTGGCTACTACCTCGGCATCTCCCAGGAGTGGTACGAACGCATCGGCGTCGACATGGACCGCTTCCGCTTCCGCCAGCACCTCTCGGGCGAGCGCGCCCACTACGCCAGCGACTGCTGGGACGCCGAGTCCGAATTGGGCGGCGACTGGGTCGAAATCGCCGGCTTCGCCTACCGCGGCGACTACGATCTCTCGAAGCACGGCGAGTACTCCGACGACGACTTCACCGTCTTCAAGCAGTACGACGAACCGAAGACGGTCGAACGCGCCGTCGTCGACCCGGACATGAGCACGCTCGGTCCGGAGTTCGGCGGCGCAGCCGCCGACATCGCAGACGCGCTGCGGGACCTCGCGGCGCGCGACCCAGACGCCTTCGACGGCGACGAGGTGACCGTCGAAGCCGACGGCAAGACGTACACCGTCGACACGGAGGTCGCCGAATTCCGCGTCGAAGAGCAGACCGAGTCCGGCGAGCACATCACGCCGCACGTCGTCGAACCGTCGTTCGGCGTCGGCCGCACGGTGTACACCGTGCTCGAACACGCCTACCGCGAAGACGAGGTGTCGGGCGAGGAGCGAACGTACCTCGCGCTCGAACCCGAAGTCGCCCCGACGTACGTCGGTGTCTTCCCGCTCGTCGGCAACGACGAGCGACTAACGGAGCTGGCGCAGGAACTCGTCCGCGACGTTCGCGAGGCGGGCCTGTCGGCGGAGTACGACGACTCCGGGAACATCGGTCGTCGCTACCGCCGCAAGGACGAGATCGGTACGCCGTTCTGCGTGACGGTCGACCGCGACGGCGTCGAGGGCGGCGGCGAGACGACCGTCACGGTTCGCGAGCGCGACACGACAGCCCAGATTCGCCTGCCGGTCGACGCGCTCGTCGACGAACTGACGGCGATGCGGGAGGGTCGCAAAACGTTCGACGACCTGCTGGACGCGTACGAGCGCGTCGACACCGGCGCCGCGGAGGCGTGAGCGAGCTTACGCGCCGCTTCGTCCACGCGAGCGGGACGAGCATCCCGGCGCTCTACCTGCTCGGCGCCGTCACGTGGCAGCAGTTGGGCTACGTGCTGCTCGGACTCTCGGCGGTCGTCTCGGTGCTCGAACTCGTCCGGTTAGTCGTCGGTCTCGACTGGTGGGTGTACCGCGAACTCACCCGCGAGTACGAACAGGAGAACGTGGCGGGCTACGCGCTGTACATGTACAGCATGACCGTCGTCGCCTGGCTCTTTCCGTGGTTCGTCGCGGTTCCGGGGATGTTGATGCTCACCGTCGGCGACCCGATAAGCGGGATTCTGGGGAGCAATGAGGCGGGGCGCGCGAAGGAACTCGGCGTGCTCGCCGCCATGTTCCTCGTCTGCTTCGCGCTGGCGGTGCCGTTCACGACCGGTCCGGCGGGGACGACGCGCGTCGTCGGTCTCGGCGCGGCGGCGGCGGGCGCGGCGGGCGCGACGTTCGCCGACGGCGTCAAACCCGTCGTCGCCGGCTACGTGGTCGACGACAATCTCTCGATTCCGCCCGCTGCCTGCGTGGGCATCGCGGCAGTGCTGTGGCTGGTGGCGTGAGCGTCGTCTCGAGGCGACGTTCGACCCCACTCGCGAGATCCGGCCGCTCACGGTACTCGCGCCGCTCCGCCAAGACGACGGTAGAGCCTTAGGTTCCGCGTCCGATTGTTCCGGATATGACCGTCTACGAGAGCGACCTTCCCGGCGTCGGCAAGAAGTTCGAGGTGGAGTTGAACGACGGGAGTCAGCTCGTCATCGTCATCCACAACACGGGGAAGCGTGAGCTGTTTCTCCGCGAATCGCCCGATTCGGACTCCGAGAAATTGTTCGAGCTCTCGGACCGCCTCTCCCGGCAGGTCGGCACCATCATGGAGGGGGCGTACTTCCAGCCGATTCGAACCGAGACCATCGACACGGTGCTGTCGGACGAGACGCTCATCGAGTGGGTGAAACTCACCGCCGACTCGCCGCTGGTGGGCAAGACGCTCGCGGAGTCGGAGGTCCGCCAGCGAATCGGCGTCTCCGTCGTCGCCGTCCAGCGCGACGACGAGACCATCTCGAACCCCGGCGCGGACTTCGCGGCCGAAGAGGGAGACATCCTCGTGGTCATCGGCGGACAGGACGCCTGCCGGGAGTTCCAACGATACGTGACTGCTGAGCCAACCACCGACGAATGAGCGGTGAGACGCGAGGTGAAGGGAACGAACCGGGAGCGCGGGCTGTCGAAGAGGTGGTCGAATAGATGGCGGCGATGGAACTGTGGCAGGTCGGCGCGCTGTTCATCGGCATCGCGATGGCGGGAGTGATTGCGACGCGCGTCGACCTCTCGGTGATTCCGCTGTACGTCGTCGTCGGGATGCTCGTCGGCCCGAACGTGCTGGGGCGGTACGCCCCCGAGTTCGCGATCCCGAACACCGACGTGGTGACGATACTCGCCGAAATCGGTATCGTTCTCTTGCTCTTCTTCCTCGGACTCGAGTTCAGTCTCGACCGCCTCATGGAGGCGAAGCGGCGTATCACCGGGGCGGGGCTGTTGGACCTCGGCATCAACTTCCCCGTCGGCGTCGGTCTCGGGTTGCTGTTCGGATGGAGTCTGCTCGAATCGGTGCTGTTGGGTGGTATCGTTTATATCTCCTCCAGCGCCGTCATCACGAAGTCGCTCATCGACCTCGGCTGGATCGCAAACCGCGAGAGCGAACCGATGTTGGGGACGCTCGTCTTCGAGGACCTCTTTATCGCCGTCTACCTCGCCGTCGTCGCTGCGCTCGTAGGCGGGAGCGGAGGTCTCGAGTCCGCCGCCGTTGACGTGGGCATCGCTGTCACGTTTTTGGGGCTTCTGCTCGCGGGCGTCCGTTTCGGCGGCCCGCTGTTCGAGCGACTGTTCGACGCCGATACGAGCGAACTGTTCGTGCTCCGCGTGCTGGCGGTGGCGGTGTTCGTCGCCGGCGTCGCGCTCGCCATCGGCGTGAGCGAGGCCGTCGCGGCGTTCTTCGTCGGGATGGGATTTTCGAGCACCGACCACGTCGAGCGCATCGAGCGGCTCATGACGCCGGTTCGGGACGTGTTCGCCGCCGTCTTCTTTTTCTACATCGGTCTCGGCACCGACCCGCTGCTCGTGGCGACGACGGTCGGGATTCTGGCGATCGCCGTCGTCGCGACGACGCCGACGAAGATACTCTCGGGCTTCTACAGCGGCCGCATCTACGACCTCGACGACCGGCGCTCGCTCCGCGTCGGCTTCGGCATGGTGACGCGCGGGGAGTTCTCGCTCATCATCGCCACGGTAGCGGCGACCGGAAACGGACCCGTGATGACGCAGGTGATTCCGGCGTTCGCCGTCGGCTACGTGCTGGTGATGAGCATCCTCGGAACGGTGTTGATGCAGTATTCGGGGGTGTTCGAGGGGATGCTGGAGCGTCGCCGATCGGAGACAATGAGCTAAAAGAGCGCAGAACGGTTACGACAGCAGTTCCGCCAGCAATCCGTTCTGGGCGTGCAGACGATTTTCGGCCTGCTGCCAGACGAGCGAGCGCTCGGATTCGAGCACGTCGTCGGTTATCTCCTCGCCGCGGTGGGCGGGCAGACAGTGCATCACTTTCGCGTCGGTGTCGGCGAGCAGGGCGGCGTCGAGTTGGAAACCGTCGAACGCCGCCAGTTTCTCCTCGCGTTCGTCCTCCTGTCCCATGCTCACCCAGACGTCGGTGTACACCGCGTCCGCGTCGGCGACCGCCGCTTCCGGACTCGTCGTCGTCTCGGGCGCTCCGCCGAGTTCGGCCGCGCGCGAGAGTACCTCGTCGTCGATGCCGTAGCCCTCCGGCGTCGCGACGGTGAGATCGATACCCGCGAGCGCACAGCCGAGAACGAACGACTGGGCGACGTTGTTGCCGTCGCCGACCCACGCGACGTCGACGTCGAAGCCGCCGAACGTCTCGCGGATGGTGAGGAGATCTGCGAGCGTCTGACACGGGTGGGCGTCGTCGGTGAGACCGTTGACGACGGGGACGGTGGCGTAGTCGGCGAGCTCTTCGAGGTCCGCGTGGTCGAACAGGCGAGCCATGATGACGTCGACGTAGCCCGACAGTGCGCGGGCGGTGTCCTTTATTGGTTCGCCGTGGCCGAGGTGGACGTCGTCGGGACCGAGAAAGATGGCGTGGCCGCCGAGTTTCGTCATCCCCGTCTCGAACGACACTCTCGTCCGGGTGCTCGGCTTCTCGAACAGCATCGCCAGCGTCGCCTGCGGGAACTGCACGTCGTCGTCGCCGGCTTTCAGCGCCGCCGCCCGGTCGAGAACCACCTCTACGTCCGCGGCCGAGAGGTCGTCGATGTCGACGACGTTCGCCGTCTCCAGTTCGGTCGCCGCCGCCATCACGCCTCGCCACCCAGTTTCTCGGCGACGGTCGTGAGGACCGACACGGAGTTGTCGAACTCTGAAAGCGAGAGGTGCTCGTTCGGCGCGTGGTCGAGGTCCGAGTCGCCGGGACCGTAGGTGACCATCGGGCAGTCCCAGACGCCCGCGTAGAGGTTCATGTCGCTCGTGCCGGTCTTGCGTAGGAGTCGTGGGTCGCCGCCGGTCTGCCGGATGGCGACGCGGAACGCCCGCGCCACGTCGGTGCGGGGACTCTCCATGACGGGCGGAATCGGCTCCTGCCAGTGGACGCTCCCGCTCGTGAGTTCGCCCTCCGCAACTTCGCGCACGTCGTCGATTGTCAGTTTCGGCGGAACGCGGAACTGCACGTCGACGGTCGCCTCGACGGCGAAGCCGTCCTCGGTTGGTCCGCCGTCGAAAGCGATGGGTTTGGTCGTCACGGTGTCGAAGACGCCGCTCTCCTCGTCGGCCTCGGGGTCGAAGAACTCGGCCACACGCGACCACCAGTTCACCGCCGACTGGATGGCGTTCTCCTCGGGGCGCGAGGAGTGGCCGAGTTCGCTCGTACCGACGTACGTCCCCGCGAGGAAGCCGCGGTAGCCGAGCGTGATGCCGTCCCAGCCGCTGGGTTCGCCGTTGACGACGGCGTCGGGTTCCGCGCGCGTCTCGGCGAGGTGGCGCGCGCCGCGGGAGTCTGTCTCCTCGCCGACGACGCCGACGAAGCTCACGCCGGTCTCGACGGCGGTCGCGGCCATCGCCGCCAGCGGGCCGGTCGCGTCGACGCTGCCCCGGCCCCAGAGCTGGGGACCGTCGTCGCCCTCCTTCACTTCGACCGGCACCTCGCCGGGGACGGTGTCGATGTGCGAGGTCAGAAGTACGGAGTCAGCGGCGGGCGCGCGGACGTTGCCCACCTCGTCGGTCCACGCCTCGCGGTCGTGCGCCTCGAAGAAGTCGACGAGCACCGCGGCCGCGTCGGCCTCGTCGCCCGAGACCGACGGCGTCGAGACGAGGTCGAAGAGGAGACGTTTGGCCTCGGTGTCGAGCGCGTCGTGATACTCGGTCGTCTCGCCAGACGCCTCGCTCGCGTCGTCGGCGTCGAGTGCGTTCATCCGAGCACCTCCGCGAACGCCTCGACGAAGCGGTCGGCGTGCTCCTGCTCGGCGACGAGCGGCGGCAGCAGTCTGACGACCGACCGACCCGCCGGAAGCGCGAGTATCTGCTCGGAGAGCGCCAGATCCCGGAGGATACGGTTCGACCCGCGTTTGACTTCGACGCCGAGCATCAACCCCTGCCCGCGCACCTCGCGGACGGGGAGGTCGTGCTCCTCGGTCGCTGCTTCGAGGGACTCGGCGAGGTACGCGCCCACGTCACCGGCGTGCGTCGGGAGGTCCTCCTCGACCACCACGTCGAGCGTCGCGTTGGCGGCGGCGCAGACGACGGGACCGCCCGAGAACGTCGACCCGTGATCGCCGCACTCCTCGGCGATCCAGTCCGCACAGAGCGTCGCGCCGAGCGGGAGGCCCGAAGCGATGCCTTTCGCCGTTGTGAGGATGTCCGGCGTGACACCCGCCGCTTCGCAGGCCCACAGCGACCCGGTGCGACCGACGCCGGTCTGAATCTCGTCGAAGACGAGCGCCGACCCGGCATCTTCGGTCACCTCGCCGGCAGCCTGCAGGTAGTCGGCGTCGGCGGCGTGAACGCCGCCCTCGCCCTGCACGGGTTCGAGGAACACCGCTGCCGTCTCGTCGTCGACGGCGTCGGCCAGTTCCTCGCTGTCGCCGTAGGAGACGAACTCGACGCCACCCGCCAGCGGCTCGAACGGTTTTTTGTACTTCTGTTTCCACGTCATCGCCAGCGCGCCGAGGGTTCGGCCGTGGAACCCGCGTTTAGTGGCGACGATTTTCGAACGCCCCGTCGCGCTGCGGGCGAACTTCATCGCCGCCTCGTTGGCTTCGGTGCCGGAGTTACAGAGCCAGACGTTCGATACGTCGCCGGGTGCGAGCGTCGCCAACTTCTCGTACAGTTCGGTGCGCGCGGCGACGGGGTACGACCCTTGCACGTAGAGCAGTTCGCCCGCCTGCTTCTGGACCGCTTCGACGACTTTGGGGTGGCAGTGACCCGTCGCGGCAACGGCGTAACTCGCGCCGAAGTCGAGGTACTCGGTCCCGTCGGCAGCGTACAGCGACATGCCGTCGCCCGATTCGATTTGGATGGGTTTTTCGGAGAAGACAAAGCCACTCATACAGAATCACCTCCGAGCGCCGAGGCGTCGACGGAAGCAGCGGAATCGGCGGCGGTATCGGGCGCGTCGTCGCCGAGTGCGCCGGGCGTGATGCGCGTCCCTGCGCCGTTGAGCGCCGCGACGATGGGGTCGTTGAGGTTGGCGTCGGAGACGATTACGGCCGACGCGCCGCCGATCAGCGCCTCTTTCGCCGCCATCACCTTCTTCGTCATGAACCCCTTGGCAGCCGTTTCGACCTCTGCGAGTTTCTCGGGCGTCGCCGCCGAGTCGATGCGCGTCGCCTCGTCGTCGGGGTCCTCGTAGACGCCCGATACGTCGGTCAGGACGACGAGTTCCGCGCCGAGCGCGCCAGCGACGGCGGCAGCGGCGCGGTCGGCGTCAGCGTTGACGGGCGTGACCGAGCCGTCAGTCTCCTCGCCGAGCATCGGGACCGTGACGACCGGCGTGTAGCCGTCCGAGAGCAGCGTCTCAAGCAACTGAGCGTTGACCGACTGTATCTTCCCGGAGTGGTCGCCGCGCTTGATCTTCTTCTTGCCTCCCTCAACGACGCGGACGGCCGATTTTCGTTTTCCAGCGAGGAGGCCGCCGTCGACGCCCGAGAGGCCGACGGCGTCGACGCCCGCGTTGCGCAGCGTCGCCGTCAGGTCGGTGTTGAGCTTTCCGGGCATCACCATCGAGAACACCTCCATCGCGCGCTCGTCGGTGAACCGGCCGACGACACCCGACGGCGTCTCGACGTACGTCGGTTCCTCGCCGAGCGCTTCGAGCGTCTCGTCGACGGCGGTCGACCCGCCGTGGACGACGACGACGTCTCTGCCGTTTGCGACGAGATGTGCAACGTCACCCACTGCGCCCGCGGGGTCGACGGCTTTCGCGCCGCCGACTTTGACGACGACCGGCGGCTGTCGGGCGTCGCCACCATCGGTCCGAATTGTAGTGACGCCGCCGTCGGTGTACAGTTGGTCATCGGCTGTGCCGCAGTCGTTGTCGATTAGCTGCTCGTGGGCCGCGAGCAGTTCATCACGCGTGTAGGTGCTCTGTGTCATCGGTGTGTCTCTCTCGTGGTTCGATTCCAGTCCAATCCAGTTCTCAGGGCGAGCCGACGGGGTGCAGGCCGGTGAATTCGAGTCCGTCGGTCTCGTCGAATCCGAGTGCGACATTCGCCGCGTGGACCGCCTGCCCGGCGGAGCCTTTCATCATGTTGTCGATGGCCGAGAAGACGACGAGGCGCCTGTTCGCGGGGTCGACCTCGAAACCGACCTCGCCGAAGTTCGTCCCGGCGACCGCCTTCGGTTCGGGGTAGCGGTAGACGCCCCCACCGCCGGCGACGAGCCGCATGAACGGCTCGTCCTCGTAGCTCTCGCGGTACGCCCCCCAGAGGTCGCCTTTCGTGACGGGCGAGTCGGGGAAGACGTGACACGTCGCCGACGCCCCACGCACCATGTCCACCGCGTGGACGGTGAACGACACCGAGAGGCCGAGGAACTGCTCGATCTCGGCCTCGTGGCGGTGTCCGGTCGGCGCGTACGGGCGGACGACGCCCGAGCGCTCAGCGTGCGAGGAGGCTTTTCCGGCCGACGCGCCACCCTCCGACGACCCGACTTTCACGTCGACGACGACCTGCTCGTCGCCGTCCAAGATGTTAGCGTCGAACAGCGGCTTCAGGCCGAGAATCGTCGCCGTCGCGTTACAGCCGCCGGCGGCGATGAGCTCCGCGCCGGGTAGTTCGTCGCGCATCAGTTCCGGGAGCGCGTAGACGGATTTGTCGAGGTACTCGGGCGCGACGTGGCCGTCGTACCACTCGTCGTACTGTTCCTCACTCTGGAGCCGGAAGTCCGCCGAGAGGTCGACGACGGTGTCCGCCGCGTCCTGAAACGCGTCGATGTGCTCCATCGAGACGCCGTGGGGCGTCGCCGCGAACAGCACGTCGACGGATTCGAGATCCTCGGGCGAACTGAAGCGCAGATCCAGTTCTCTGAGATTGGGGTGGACCGAGCCGACGGTTTTGCGGTCGTACTGACGACTCGTCGCCTGCGCCACCTCGAACTCGGGGTGACCTGCGAGCAGGCGGAGCAGTTCGCCGCCCGTGAAGCCGGAGCCGCCGACGACAGCTGCGCTCGGGCTCACACGACCGCCTCCGCAGCCGTCTTCTCGGTCGCCTTCGATTCCAGCCAGTCGACGACGACAGCAGGTACGTCGACCTCGGTCGCCTCGTTCAGCGCCTTGAATTCGACGGTGTGGTTCACTTCGTGGACCGTGTACGAGTCGCCGGTCTCCATGAGGTCCACGCCGAGCAGTCCGCCGCCGACTGCGTCGCTGGCTTTCTTGACAAGTTCGAGCGCCTCGTCGTCCAACTCGAACTCTTCGGTTTCGCCGCCTTTCGCGGCGTTCGTCAACCAGTGCTCGGAAGAGCGCGTCATCGCGGCGACGGGCTCGCCGTCGGTCGCAAGCACGCGGATGTCGCGGCCGGGCTTCTCGACGAACTCCTGCACGTAGAACACCTTGTGCTCGTAGTGACCCAGGGTGGCTTTGTGCTCCAGAATCGCTTCGGCGGCACTTCTGGAGTCTATCTTCGCCATCAGGCGACCCCACGACCCGACGACGGGTTTCAAGACGCAAGGATAGCCGAACGCCTCGATGGCCTCCATCGCGCTCTCCTTCGTGAACGCAACCTTCGTCTCGGGCGTGCGGACGCCCGCCTCCGCGAGCGCGAGGCTGTTCTTCGCCTTGTCGGCGCAGATTTCGGCCGTCTCCGACGAGTTGACGACGGGCACGCCGTAGCTCTCGATGAAGCGCGTCGCGTACAGCGAGCGCGAGGTGGCGAGACAGCGGTCGACGACGACGTCGAGGTCGTCGACGGGCGCCGTCGTGCCGTCGAGGCCGAACTGGTGCTTGCGAACGTCGATTTTGGTCACGTCGTGGCCGCGCTCTCGAAGCTCCGAGAGGAGGAGCTTCTCGTCCTTGCGGATGCGCGAGTAGAGGATTCCAATCTGCAATTTCACTCCCCCCAGTCCTCTTCGAGCTCGGGGGCTCGCTCGAGGACCGGCGGGTTGACGTCGATGACTTCGAGTTCGGCACCGCAGGTGCCGCAGTCGATGATTTCGCCCGTCTCCAGGTCGTCGGCGAGGTCCAGCGTGGCCCCGCACTCGGCGCATTCTGCTTCGGTCATGGTGTATCCACTCGTTGTGGGTTACCTGCCTTAAATGCAGCGAAATTATTTGTGAAAATTAATGTCGGAGTCGTCGCTAAGCGAGTGTAGAGCGTTCGTCGTCGCCGTTTTGGAATGCAGTGTCGAGATTCCGAGTGATGTTGTCCCCCGAAGGGGACGGCGGCGGGAGCGGAGTGCCCGCGAGCCCTCGGGTTCGGACCGGCGCGCCCGCGACGAGTCGAATCGGCGGTCGTCGCGGCGGTCGCGGTTGGTCCGCGCGTCGTCGTGGTCGCGGCAGTCGACGCGGTCGACCCGGTGCGGTAGCTCGCGGTCGTCGGAGTCCTCGGAGTCCTCGGAGGCGCTCAGACATAGCTGTCGACCTCCGCACGGAGTTTCTCGTTCGCCTGAGCCAGCGCGTCGCGGCGCGCGGCGACGGAGTCGGCGTCGTCGCCGAAGCGCGCCCGTGCGTCGTCGAGTTGCGTCTCGACCGCCGACGCTGCGGGACCGCCGAGGGAGTCGCGACTCGAGACGCTCTCGGCGGGGTCGAGCGCGGCTTCGACGGTCTCGCGGTTCACGCGCGTCCAGAGGGGCTCCCCTAACACCCCTTCTGCGGCCGCGTCAAGTTTTGCAGCAATAGTTGCCGCGTCGTCGGCGTCGTCGATGCCTTCGGCCGCCGCGGCGACGATTTCGTGCGCTGTGCGGAACGGCATTCCCGTCGTCGCCAACGCGTCGGCGACGCCCGTCGCCGTCGAGAAGCCGTCGCCCGCGTCCGCCGCCAGTTCGTCGGCGTTCCACGTCGCGGTGGCGACCGCGCCCGCTGCGACGTCCGTCGCGTTGACGACGGCGTCGACGGCGCGGAACGCGTGCGGGTGCGCCAGTTGCAGGTCGCGGTTGTACGCGCGGGGGAGGCCCTTGAGGTTCGTCAAGAGTCCGGAGAGACCGCCGACAGCGTCGCCGGCGGTGCCGCGGACGAGTTCGAGCGTGTCGGGGTTCTTCTTCTGGGGCATGATGGAGGAGGTAGAGGAGTAGTCGTCCGAGAGGTCGACATACCCTTTGTTGGCGAAGATGACAAGGTCCTCCGCGAGCCCCGAGATGGTGGTCGCGTGCGTCGCGAGCGCGCCGAGCGTCTCCGCGAGGAAATCCCGAGCGGACGAGGCGTCCATCGAATTGCCTAAAACGGAGTCGAAGCCGAGCAGGTCGGCGGTGCGCTCGCGGTCGACGTCGAACGTCGTGCCCGCGAACGCCGCGGCTCCCAGCGGCGACTGGTTGATCCGGCCGTAGGCGTCGAGGAGGCGGGCAGTGTCGCGGGCGACCGCCGCCTCGTACGACAGCAGGTAGTGCGCGACGGTGATGGGCTGGGCGGGTTGCAGGTGCGTGTAACCCGGCATCACCGTCTCGGTGTGCTCGGCGGCGGTTTCTGTGAGCGCTTCGCGGAGCGCGAGCGTTCCTTCTATCGCGTCGAGGATGTCCTCGCGCAGGCGGTAGCGGATGCAGGTCGCAACCTCGTCGTTGCGACTGCGAGCGGTGTGCATCTTTCCGCCGTCTTCGCCGACGCGCTGGATGACCGCGGCCTCGATGGCCTCGTGGACGTCCTCGCCGCCGGGGAGTTCCGCGTGTCCGTCTTTCTCGACCGAGTCGAGCGCCGAGAGGATGTCCGCGGCATTGCAGTCGTCAATTATTCCTTGCTCAGTGAGCATCACGACGTGCGCGCGGTCGACGGCGAGGTCCGCCTCGAAGATACGTTCGTCGGCCGCGAGGCTGGAGAGGAAGTCGCGGGCGGGGCCGCCGCTGAAGCGGTCGCGGCGGATGACGTCGCCGGCAGACTCCTCGGTCATGAGTCAGTTGTCCTCGTTGCTCCCGCTTCCCGTCGCGCCGCCGTCGGCGGCGAGTTCGGGTTTCTCGACGTTGTTCGTCACTTCGTTGGCGAGACGCGACTGGAAGCCGTGGTACTTCGCGACACCCGTCGCGTCGGCCTGTTCGATGCCGTCGACCGTCTCGGTGTTGAACGAGGCGGCCGACTCGGAGTAAACAGCAAATTCGCTCTCGCGGGCGACCGGGCGGGCCTGCCCGCCCTGCAGTTTGACCGTCACCGTGCCGGTTACGGTTCCCTGACTCTGGTCGATGAACGCGTTCAGCGAGTCCATTAGCGGCGAGTCGACGAGACCCTCGTAACCCTTCTGGGCCCACTCGTTGTCGACGGTCGTCTTGAAGTCGCGTTCTTCTTTGGTGAGAACGAGTCCTTCGAGCGCCTCGTGCGCAGTGAGCAGCACCGTCGCTGCGGGGTGCTCGTAGTTTTCACGGACTTTGAGCCCGAGCATACGGTCTTCCATCATGTCGGTGCGGCCGACGCCGTACGCACCTGCGAGCTCGTTGAGGTGCTCGATGAGCGCTAGCGGCTCCATCTCCTCGCCGTTGACCGCGACGGGGTAGCCGTTCTCGAACTCGATTTCGACGAGTTCCGTCTCGCTGCCGGGCGCGTCGGTCCACTCGTAGATCTCTTCGGGGGGAACGTAGCCCGGATCTTCCAGTTGGCCGCCCTCGATGGAGCGGCTCCAGAGGTTGGTGTCGATGGACCAGACTCCCTCGTTGCCGCCCTCGACGGGGAGCTCCTTCTCGGCGGCGTACTCCATCTCCCACTCGCGAGTGAGACCGAGTTCGCGCACGGGGGCGATGACTTCGAGGTCGGAGGCGCGCCAGACCGCCTCGAAGCGGAGTTGGTCGTTGCCTTTGCCGGTGCAGCCGTGGGCGATGCCCTCGCAGTCGTGTTCTTTCGCCACGTCGAGGATGGCCTCGGCGATGACCGGACGCGCGAGCGCCGTCCCGAGCGGGTAGCCCTGGTAGGTCGCGTTCGCGCGTACGGAGTAGAGGCACTGTTCGGCGAACTCGGCTCGCGCGTCCACGACGTAATGTTCGAGGTCCAACGCCTCAGCCGTCTCCTCGGCCTCGTCGAACTCCTCGGCCGGTTGGCCGACGTCGACCGTGACGCCGATTACTTCGTCGTACCCGTACTCCTCTTCGAGGAGCGGGACGCATACTGTCGTGTCGAGTCCGCCGCTAAACGCGAGTGCCACGCGTGTCATTACACCATGGTCGGAGAGTAAGGGTATTAAATTCTGCGCTTTGTGTTTTGCAATTAAAACGGATACTGGAAGCTATGCGGCCAAAAATGGAGAATCTGCACTTTCCAGTTGAAGGCAAAGTGCAACGACAATGGGGGGTGAAGTAGAGTAGGGCCTAGAGGCCCGGTCGCAGCGCTCGCACGGCTCGGACGGGGGCGACCTGTCCGGCGCGGCGAGTGCGCGTCATTACTGAGTCTCTTGTAGAGGGACGTTATTAAACGCTTTCGGGGCGGCAAGCGTTGCGGTTCGGATTCGGCGTGTGAGACTCAGAAAGTGCGAGCGTGGGCGACGTATCGAAATCAGCGACGGCAGTGGAGAGTTGAACGTAGGGGCACTCGCGAGAACATCGACTTCGAGTTGAGGGCGGCTGCCGGGCGCACCGAGAGACTGTACCGGCTCGGTCCTCCCCATCCTCGGTGGCAACACAGGTCGCCACCTCCACCCGAAGGGCGGAGCCCTTCCGTGCCTGCGCTCACTTCGTACGCGCAGACCTCGCGTATCTGTCGGGCGGACGAAGCCGCCCTCCGGCGCGCGCCGACCGATTGGAAACAGGGGCGTAGCTATTCGGTGAGTCGAGACCGAACCGACGAAAGAACAAGAGCGAAACGCAGCGGGCGACGCTACAGGTTCCGCACGCTCGGGTACACTGCCCCGAGAACGAGACCGTAGACGACGTGGCCGACGAGGCTCATCGGATCGAAGTTCGGCAGCGGCGGTACTTCGGGGAAGCCGACGGCACCGAGCCAGATCGGCATCACGAACGCCGCGAGGACGACCCACAGGACAACCCCGTAGGCGACGCCGGCGGCGGCACTCCGGCCCGTCGACTCACCGAGGTTCGCCACGCCAGCGATTGCGGCGAAGACGACACCGAGAATCGCGCTGTTGGCCATGTGGATAACCCACCCTTCGAGGCCGCCGGAGAGCCCCCACAGTGCAGGGATGGCCATTTCGATGACGGGCGTCATCATCAGCGAGAGCATCATCCCCATCACCGCGCCGCCGACCAGTCCGGCGGCGACGCCGCCTTTCCACGAGCCGTGTTCAGTTATCGATGCAGTACCAGCGGCCGTTTCAGTTCGCGTCGACATCGCAACAGGATATTTGGTATGATTTGTCATAGCGGTGTTTCGGCGATGCGTCGCGCTCGCACCGCGGGGATAGCTTCATATATCAGAGATGACAGCGAGCAGTCACAGACGTCCGAGCCTTTTAACCCGGTGACGCGCAAGCGGGGAGTAGTGGCAGAGACGAACGGACACATGCGGTTCTTCCCGTACGAGGAGCCGTATCCGAACCAGCGGGCAGCGATGGACGGCATCGCCAACGCGTTCGCGCGCGAGCAGGACGTGCTCATCGAGGGCGCACCCGGCACGGGGAAGACGCTCTCGGCGCTCGTCCCCGCGCTGGAGTTCGCCCGTGAGAACGACAAGACGGTCGTCATCACGACGAACGTCCACCAGCAGATGCGCCAGTTCGTTGAGGACGCCCGCGCCATCACGCGCACCGAGCCGATTCGGGCGGTGGTGTTCCGCGGTAAGGCGTCGATGTGCCACATCGACGTGGGGTACGAGGAGTGTCAGAGCCTCCGCGACACGACCCGCTCCGTGGTCGAGAAGGAGGAGGACAGACAGCAGCTCAAACGCCGTCAGGAGCAGTTGCTCGAACAGAGCCGCGACGGCGACTCGGGGGCGGCGGAGGCCCGCAGCGCCGTCATGGACGAACTCGACCAGATCGGCGACGAACTGGACGACCTCCGCGAGACGAACGTCTGCGAGTACTACTACAACAACCTCGCCCGCGACACCGACGAGTTCTTCTCGTGGCTGTTCGACGACGTGCGCACGCCCGACGACGTGTACGAGTACGCCGACGAACGCCAGCTCTGCGGCTACGAGCTGTTGAAGGAGGGAATGGAGGGCGTCGACCTCGTCGTCTGCAACTACCACCACCTGCTCGACCCGATGATCCGCGAGCAGTTCTTCAGATGGCTGGACCGCGACCCCGGTGACGTGATAACTGTCTTCGACGAGGCGCACAACATCGAAGGTGCGGCGCGCGACCACGCGAGCAGGACGCTCACGGAGAACACTATCGAGAGCGCGCTCTCCGAACTGGAGGAGGCCGATGACTCCCGCGCCGAACCCGCCGCGAATGTCTTCGAAACGTTCCTCGACGCGCTCCGGCGAACCTACGACGAGAGCTTCGGCTTCGGCGAGCGCGAGCAAGTGGGAGAAAACTGGTCCGATGTCGGCATCGCCAACCCGGACCGCCGCGACGACCTGACGCTCGAATTCCTCCAGAGCTACGAGGGCCGCGGCATCGACGCGGAACTCGAACTCGCACTCCAGTTGGGCAAGTCTCTCGACGAGCAGTACGAGCAGGCGTACAAAGACGGCGAGACGACGACCAGAAAAGAGTGCCAGACCCTGCAGACGGCGACGTTCCTCTCGTCGTGGATTGAGGACGGGACGAAACTCGGCCAGCATCCGATGGTCTCGGTGCGCCGCGATAGCGGCACCGACGAGATCTACGGCCGCGCTGAACTGTACACCTGCATCCCGCGGCAGGTGACCGAGTCGCTGTTCGACGAAGTCCACGCGAGCGTGCTGATGAGCGCGACGCTCCGCCCCTTTGACGTCACTGAGGACGTGCTCGGCATCGAGAACGCCGTCACGCTCGCCTACGGGATGGAGTATCCCGAGGAGAACCGCCGGACGTTCGCGGTGCAGACGCCCGCGCTCTTCGCGAAGGAGCGAAACGAGGAGTCGACGCAGGAGGTCGTCGCGGGCGTGCTCTCGGACGCGATTCGGTTCACGCCGGGCAACACGCTCATCTTCTTCCCCTCGTACGCCGAGGCCCAGCGTTACTACGAGATTCTCGGCGGCAGTGGCCTCGACGGCGCGTCGCTCGGTTCGCTCATGCTCGACGAGGCGGGCACTCGGACCGAGGACCTCCGCCAGCGGTTCGTATCGAGCGACAACGCGGCGCTGTTCACCTCGCTGTGGGGGACGCTCGCCGAGGGCGTGAGCTTCGACGGCGACGACGCCCGGACCGTGCTCGTCGTCGGCGTCCCCTATCCGCACCTCTCCGAGCGAATGGAGGCGGTGCAGGACGCCTACGACCGGGCGTACGCCGACAGAGGCAGAGACCCCGGGTGGCGCTACGCCGTCGAGATTCCGACGATTCGCAAGACGCGGCAGGCGCTCGGACGGGTCATCCGCTCGCCCGAGGACTTCGGAGTTCGCGCGCTCGTGGACAAGCGCTACACCTCGGCGAGCGACACGATGGGCAAGTACGGCGTCCGCGACACGTTCCCGCCGGAAGAGCGGCGGGAACTCATCGACGTCGGCCCGGAGAAGTTGAAGTTCGCGATGCTGAACTTCTACGCCGGACACGACGCTTACGACGGAGAACCACCGAGTCCCTAACGCACCGATTCAGTCGACAGAGCGCGTCAGAAGTGTGTTCGTACGAACCCTTATCCGCGCTCCATTCCAAGCCGGGATATGCGACCGCGACCCCCGGGTCCCCGCGGCGTCCCGCTGTTCGGCAGCAGCCAGCAGTACGCGAGAGACCCCTTCAGTTTCCTCACCGCCTGCGCCGACGCCTACGGCGACGTGGTCCACTTCGACCTCGGTCCGCTCGAGACGTACATGCTCACCAACCCCGACGACATCGAGCGGGTGCTGGTGAGCGAGGCGAACAAGTACCGAAAACCCCGCTTTCAGGACGACGCTATCGGAGATCTGCTCGGCGAAGGGTTGCTGATGAGCGAGGGCGAGACCTGGCGCGAACAGCGCGAGTTGGCGCAACCGGCGTTCAACATGCAGCGCATCGCCTCCCTCGACGAGACGATGACGGCGTACACCGAGTCGATGCTCGCCGACTGGCGCGACGGCGAGACGTTCGACGTCCAGATAGAGATGGCCAGATTGACGGTCAAGATCATCGTCGAAGCGATGTTCGGGTCGACAGCGGGCGACGAACGCGTCCAGCGAGTGCAGGAACACCTCGAACCGCTCGGCGCGCGCTTCGAACCTGACCCGCGGCGTTTTCTCGTCCCCGACTGGGCACCGACGCGGGAGAACCGCGAGTACCGCGACGCCATCGAAGTGCTCGAAGCCATCATCGACGACATCGTCGCCGAGCGCCGCGGCACCGAGAACGAGCCGACGCGGATGGACCTCCTCTCGATTCTCCTCCGCGCGCAGGTGCGCGGAGAGCAGACCGACGACCAGTTACGCGACGAGATGATGACGATGCTGCTGGCGGGCCACGACACCACCGCGCTGACGCTCACGTACGCGTGGTATCTCCTCTCGCAGCATCCCGACGTAGAGGAGGCGGTTCACGCCGAACTCGACGAGGTGCTCGGCGGCGACCCGCCGAGCGCACGCGACGCTCGAAAACTTCGCTACACCGAGCAGGTGCTACAGGAGACGATGCGACTCTACCCGCCGGTGTACACGCTGTTCCGCGAACCGCTCGTGGACGTGAAACTCGGGGGTTACCGCGTGCCTGAAGGGTCGGCCGTGATGCTCCCGCAGTGGGCCGTCCACCGCTCCTCGCGCTACTACGAGAACCCATTGGAGTTCGACCC
The DNA here is from genome assembly GCF_020150815.1 of Haloprofundus salilacus. NCBI lineage: Archaea > Methanobacteriati > Methanobacteriota > Halobacteria > Halobacteriales > Haloferacaceae > Haloprofundus > Haloprofundus salilacus. The sequence continues at coordinate 2,882,494 of NZ_CP083723.1, forward strand.
GGACCGCTGGACGCCTGCCGAGCGCTCGAAGCGCCCCCAACTGTCGTACTTCCCGTTCGGGGCCGGCCCGCGTCACTGCATCGGCAAACAGTTCTCGATGCTGGAGGCGAAACTCATCCTCGGGACGGTGGCGCAGCGGTACTCGCTGGAGTACGTCGGCGACGACGACCCGCTCAGTCTGAGCGGCTCGCTGACGATGCATCCCCGCAACCCGATGGTGATGCGGCTTCACGCGCGCGAAAACCGAAAGAGCGCGAGGCGATGACGCCGCGTCAACCCCGAAGCGGAATCGTCCCCGCGACTTCCCGATACTCGGCGCTCCAGACACAGAGTTCCGAGACGGTCCACATCACCGGGTCGAGCTCCGCGTCTCGAAGCACCTCGACGGCGGACGGAGAGCCACCGCGAGCGAGCGTCACGTGCGGGACGTACTCGTCTCCTTCCAACCCCTCTATCGCGCCGAACCGGTCGACGAGTCGCTCGTGAAGCGCGAGAAGGCCGGGACTCTCGACGGTGAGGTAGACGACGGGTCCGTCTCCTCGGACCGGCGTCTCGAAGGCGTCGATTCCCGTGACGCGCACCTCGAACGGGGGTTCGTTCGCTAGCGGTGTCCGGAGCGTCTCACGGAGGCGGTCGTACGACCGGTTCTCGAAGCGTTTGACGACGAGCGTGTGTCTGTCGCGAATCCTGTCGAACGCCGTCAACCGGGGGTAGAGCTCGGTCGCCAGCCGTTCGACGGTCCCCGGCACGAGGACGTTGAGGCTGTAGCTCACGCTCTCACGCCCACCCCGCCGCCGAGAGCGACGCCCGCCAGTCGGCGCTGTAGTCGGTCGAGAACGTGGATTCGCCGACGACGCAGAGTCCGTTCACCGATTGGATACCGCCGAACCGACCCTGCCACCCGATCCGGTAGCCGTCGCGCTCGTCGCTCGCCCCGTCGGAGACGCGGGGGCGGAGGCGCCCGTCGCGGAGTGGGAAGTCGACGCCGAACGTCGCGTCGTGGTCCGACCCGTCGGCCGTCGCCACTGAGACCGCCTGCGGGCCGGTCAGGCGGGTCGTCGGTGCGGAGTCGAGCAGTTCGTCGGTAGGCCGAAGGTCGACGCCCACGTCGAGACTCGTGAGCGCGACGCCGACCGACCGTCCCAGCGCGTCGAGCCACACCGAGTCGGTCAGCGGTTGTGCCGCGCACCAGAGCCAGTACGCGACGTGACGGCGGCCGTCCGTGTCGAACCGCCGGAGTCCGTAGCGGGCGACGACGGCGTCGGCTACGGCGTACTCGGTGTCGTCGAGCGAGGCCCGGAGGGAGAGTCGCCACGCGCCCTCAAAGTCGACATCGGAGGGTGCGTCGCCGGAGCCCCAGACGCCGCCGTCGCCGTACCGTCGGATCATCCGAGAGACGTAGTCGGCGAACGCCCGTTCGCCGAGTCGCGTCGATTCGGCCGCGAGCGACCGCGAATCGCCGGTTCTGGCGACGACGACCGGCGGGGCGCGACCGAGACAGCCGACCGTGACGGCGCCGACCGATCCGATCGCGCCGACCCTGCGGAGGAACGTCCGGCGGGAACTGGTCGGTGTCGTCATCGCCGCCGACTACGTGCGGGAGCACAAAAACCTGTCAGGTACGCGCGGGCGAACGGACACGCCGCCGAAAACGCATCGTGTGCCGATGCGAAGCCCACGAACACACGACGGTCTCAGAGCCGGTCGAAGAACCAGAGCAGGATGAGCGCGACGACAGCGAGACCCAGCAAGGGCTGGAGCGGGCCGAGCAGTCCGCCGACGATACCCAGCGCCGTTCCGACGATTTCGAGCACCAACCAGACGACGACGAGGACCAAGACGACTTTCAAGAGGTCTTCAACGTCGAGTTCTGCGCGGCTACGACTCATACGTGAGCGTGATTGTTCGGTAGGCAAAAACGCTACGGCTACGTCTCCAGTCGCCGATAGGTGGACGAACTCCGGCGCGTGCTGCAGTGGAAGCGAAGGGGTCCGGGACGAAAAATGGTTGATTCACGAGTGACACTTATCTGCGGTCGGCCGCTAGTCACGGTATGGCAAGCCCCTTTCGCGAACTCGGCCGCGCGACGGCGAGAGGCGTCCCCAAACAGCTGTGGACCGTCCTCTTTCTCGTCGTCGCCGCCGCGGTGGCACTCACGCTCGTCCCCATCACGCCGGCGACCATCGTGGGTCTGCTGGTTCTCGCGCTCGCCGTCGCGACGCTCGTCAGCACCGTCGAAATTGTGCAGGCGTACGAGAAGCGCGCGCTGACGGTGTTCGGCGAGTACCGCAAACTGCTCGAACCCGGTCTCAACGTCGTCCCGCCGTTCGTCTCGCGGGCGTACCGCTTCGACATGCGGACGCGCATCATCGACGTCCCTCGGCAGGAAGCCATCACGGAGGACAACTCGCCCGTAACCGCCGACGCCGTCGTCTACATCCGCGTGATGGACGCGAAGAAAGCCTTCTTGGAAGTCGAAGATTACAGGACCGCCACCTCGAACCTCGCGCAGACGACGCTTCGCGCCGTGCTCGGCGACATGGAACTCGACGAGACGCTGTCCCGACGCGCCGAAATCAACGCGCGAATCCGCGAGGAACTCGACGAACCCACCGACGAGTGGGGCATCCGCGTCGAGAGCGTCGAGGTGCGTGAGGTGAAACCGAGCGCCGAAGTCCAGGGGGCGATGGAGCAGCAGACCGCCGCCGAGCGCCGTCGCCGGGCGATGATTCTCGAAGCCCAGGGTGAGCGGCGCAGCGCCGTCGAGAAGGCGGAGGGGGAAAAGCAGTCGAACATCATCCGCGCGCAGGGCAAGAAGCAGAGTCAGATTCTGGAGGCGCAGGGCGACGCGATCTCGACGGTGCTCCGGGCGAAGTCCGCCGAGTCGATGGGCGAGCGCGCAATCATCGACAAGGGGATGGATACGCTCTCGGAGATCGGCACCAGTCCGTCGACGACGTTCGTCCTCCCGCAGGAGCTCACCTCGCTCGTCGGTCGGTACGGCAAGCAGCTGTCGGGCAGCGACGTGAGCGAACCGACGCCGAGACTCGACTCGCAGTCGTTCGACGAGGAGACCCGCGAAATGCTCGGTCTCGACGACGTCGAGGAGATTCTCGACGACATCGGCAACGGCGACCGCGAGCAGATAGTTGAAGTCGTGCCGGAGGAGACCGAACGGAACTGAGCAGTCGGGCGGTCACTCCCTCGACTCTTCCCTCAACGCCTCCCTCGGTAGACTACCAGTCGAGCGACCCGCCCGACTGATACTCGGTCACCTGCGTCTCGAAGAAGTTCTTCTCCTTGTTGAGGTCGACCTGCTCGGACATCCACGGAAACGGATTTTCGGTGCCGAACTCGGCGTCCATCCGGAGTTGACCGAGGCGTCGGTCGGCGACGTACTCGACGTACTCGGCGAACTGCTCGGCATTCATCCCGAAGAGGTCGGACGGGCACGCCTCCTCGGCGTATATCTGCTCCAGTTCGACCGCCTCGACGACGAGTTCTCGAATCTCGGCTTCGAACGCCTCGGTCCAGACACCGGGGTTCTCGTCGCGGATCGCGTTGACGAGGTCGACGCCGAAGTTGAGATGCAGCGACTCGTCGCGCATGATGTACTCGAACTGCTCGCCGACGCCGACCATCTTCCCCTGTCGCTTGAGCGCGAGCATCATCGCGAAGCCCGCGTAGAAGAAGATGCCCTCCATGATGACGTAGAAGCCGACGAGGTCGCGGAGGAACGCCCGGAGGTCGTCGTCCGTCTCGATGGTGAAGTCGGGGTCGTCAGCGGCGCGCGTCAGGTCGACGACGAACGCGTCTTTCTCCTCGATGCTTGGGACGCGGTCGTACATGCCGTACAGGTACTCGGGGTCGAAGCCGAGGCTGTCGCAGCAGTAGATGAACGTGTCCGTATGGATAGCCTCCTCGTAGGCTTGTCGCAGGAGGTACTGGCGGCACTCGGGGGCGGTGACGTAGTCGTAGACGGCGAGGACGATGTTGTTCGCCGTCAGCGACTCCGCCGTCGAGAAGAACCCGAGGTTCCACTCGACGAGTTGTCGTTCCGCTTCTGTGAGTTCGTCGCCGCGCCACTGGGAGACGTCGTCCTGCATCGGCACCTCCTCGGGCACCCAGTTGTTGGCGACGCCCGCCTTGTAGTACTCGCGGGCCCAGTCGTACTCGATGGGCAGTATCTTGTTCGGGTCGTGCTGGCTGTCGTCGTTGAGTATCGGCATCTGTGTGTCGTGGTAGGGGAGGATAGTTCGCTGGCGCTACTGGCAGGCGTCGCAGGTGGGGTCCTCGACGCTCGGGAGGTCGCAGGCGTCATCGGACGCCCACTCGTTGCCGTCGTCGGCGTCACCGTCGCCTCCGTCGGCGTCGTTTCCAGACTCGTCGCCGCGCAGTTGGGTGTCGTCGTACTCGGCCATGTCGAGCGTCGACTTCTCTATCTGGCTCGCGCCGAGCGTCCGCAGGTAGTAGGTCGTCTTCAGCCCGAGTTCCCATGCGGTCCGGTAAACGTCGTCGAGCAGCGTCCCGTCCGTCGAGGGGAAGAAGACGTTGTGCGACTGGCTCTGGTCGACCCAGACGGCGCGCTGCGCCGACAGTCGAAGCTGGTGACGCGGGTCTATCTCGAATGCGCTCCGGTGAAGTTCGCGCAGCGACTCCGGAATCGCGTCTATCTCCTGAATCGAGCCGTCGTGGTACTTGATGCGGTCGAGCAGTTCGGGACCCCAGAGGTCGCGGTCCTTCAGTTGTTCGACGAGCGTCTCGTTGACGACGGTGAAGTCGCCGGACATGTTCGACTTCACGTAGAGGTTCGAGTAGCGCGGTTCGATGGACGGCGTCGTCCCGGCGATGGTCGAGATGGTCGCCGTCGGCGCGACGGCCATTGTGTTCGAGTTTCGCATCCCGTGTTCGGCGACGTGCTCGCGGACGCGCCCCCAGTCAAGCGTCTCCGTCACGTTGACGGGTATCTCGCGGTCGCGCTCTACTTCGAGGAGTTCGACCGTGTCCTGCGGGAACAGCCCGCGGTCCCACTTCGATCCCTCGTAGCTGTCGTACGGTTCGCGCTCGCGGGCGAGCCGTGAGGAGCCGAGGACGGCGTGGTAGGCGACGAACTCCATCGCCTCGTCGGCGAACGAGACGGCGTCTTCGAAGGCCATCGACACGCCGCAGTCTACGAGCGCCTCGTGGAAGCCCATCACGCCGAGGCCGACCGGGCGGTGCCGCAAGTTCGAACGTTCGGCCGCTTCGGTCGGGTAGAAGTTCAGGTCGACGACGTTGTCGAGCATCCGCATCGCCGTTCCAACGGTGTCAGCGAGGCGCTCGCGGTCGAGCGCTCCCGCGCCGTCGGCGTCGTCCGCGACGTGCCGCGCGAGGTTCACCGAACCGAGGTTGCAGACGGCGGTCTCGTCCTCGGAGGTGTTGAGCGTGATCTCGGTGCAGAGGTTCGATGAGTTAACGGCGCCCGCGTGATCCTGCGGCGACCGGACGTTGCACGGGTCTTTGAACGTCAGCCACGGGTGGCCCGTCTCGAACAGCCGGGTGAGCATCGTCCGCCAGAGATCGGCGGCGTCGACGCGCTCGTACTGCCGCAGCTCGCCCGCGTCGGCTTTCGCCTCGTACTCGCGGTAGAGCTCCTCGAATTCCCGACCGTATGTGCCGTGCAGTTCGGGCACCTCGTCGGGCGAGAACAGCGTCCACTGCTCGTCGGCTTCGACGCGTTTCATGAACAGGTCGGGAATCCACGCCGCTGTGTTCATGTCGTGGGTGCGGCGTCGCTCGTCGCCGGTGTTGCGCCGGAGGTCGACGAACGCCGGGAAGTCCATGTGCCAGCACTCGAGGTAAGCGCAGGCCGCACCGCGGCGCTTTCCGGAGCGGTTGATGGCCACGGTCACGTCGTTCGAGATCTTCAGAAAGGGGACGACTCCGGTCGACTCGACGCCGGTCGACTCGATGAGCGCGCCGGTCGCGCGGACGTTCGTCCAGTCGTTGCCGAGGCCGCCGGACCACTTCGAGAGCTTCGCGTGTTCGCCGTAGGCGTCGAAGATGTCGTCGAGATCGTCGTCGACCGTCGTCAGATAGCACGAGGAGAGCTGGGGGTGGGTCGTCCCGGCGTGAAACAGCGTCGGCGTCGAGTGGACGAACCGCAGCGTCGACAGCAGTTCGTAGAACTCCTTCGCGCGCTCGGTGCGCTCCTCGGGGAGTTCGCGCAGCGCGACGCCCATCGCGACGCGCATCCAGAACGACTGCGGCAGTTCGAGGCACTCGCCGTCGTTCGTCCGGAGAAAGTAGCGCTTTTCGAGCGTCTCCATCGCCATGTAACCGAACTCCTCGTCGCGGTCGAGAACGAGCGTCTCCGCGAGTTCGTCGAGGTCGTAGGCGAGCATGCGGTCGTCGAGCAACTCTTCGGCGACGCCGCGCTCGATGCCCTCGCGGAACGACTCGCGGTAGGCGGCGTCGAGCGCGTCGCCACGAAGGTCGGCGTCGAGCAGTCGACGGTAGTAGCGTCGTCGGAACGCGTCGGCCGCCGCGGCGTCGAACGCCGGGTCGCGCTCGGTTCGGGCGGTCAACACGTCGACGACGGCTTTGTAGCGTTCATCGACTGACGCGCCGTCGTACAGTTTTCGCTCGGCGGCGTCGACGAGGCGGTCGACATCGTCGACGGCGTCGCGGTCGCGACAGGCGTCTTCGAGCACCGAACGGACGGTCTCTGCGTGTGCGTCGGTAGTCTGGCTCATGTGTGGGAGTAGTGAGTTCGACTCCCGGCGGTCGCGCCGCTGAACGGCGTCGCAACTCGCCGGAGAACGGCCGAATGCACCCGCGTCGGCGCTGTCGGCCCGGTCGAACCGTACCGCGTGATGACCGACGGGAGCGGCATAAATGTTTCCAACAGTGCTTTCAGTAATACAATTTTAGTTGGTTTTCCTAGTCCGTCCTGCCCGTCGTGTCAGCCGATCCGAGCAACGGCTTTCCCCGTCGGCGTGCTACGGAGACACATGGAGATACGACCGGCCAACGCCGATGACATCGAGGCGATACAGCGCGTCGCCCGGCGGTCGTGGGAGGCGACGTACCGCGACATCCTCGGCGCGGAGACGGTGGCGGAGACCGTCTCGGAGTGGTACTCCGAGGAGGCGCTTTCGGATGTGCTCGGCAAACCGGGGACGGCGTTTCTGGCCGCCGAGAAAGAGAGCGAGGTAGTCGGCTTCTGTCACGGCGTCGTCGAGGCCGAGCAGGGCGACATCGTCCGTCTCTACGTCGACCCGGACCACTGGCGCGACGGCGTCGGCTCCGCGCTGTACGAACGCCTCCGCTCGGACCTCGAAGATTTCAACATGCACCGACTGGAGGCTATCGTCCTCGCGGACAACGAGATGGGCAACGAGTTCTACCGCAATCTCGGCTTCGAGAAGACGGGGGAGGGTGAGGTGACGATGCGTGGAGAGACGTACGGCGAGAACGTCTACCGGAAGCGACTCTCGGCGACGTAGCGCCCGGTGGTCAGAACTCGGGATCGATTTCGGGGGCGACGCCGTCGTCCGGGTTATCGAGGTCGAACTCCCGGCGGAGTTTCCGAATCCGGTCGCGGATGTCCGCGGCGAGTTCGAACTCGAGGTTGCTCGCGGCCTCGTCCATCCGGTCTTCGAGCAGATCGACCTTCCGGGCGGCAGCGTCGGCGTCCTCGATGTCGTCGACGGAGGTGTCGGAGGTGTCGGTCTTGCTCCCTGGGAGACTCGTCTCGCCGACTTCCTTCTGAATCGTCTCGGGCGTGTAGCCGTGCTCCTCGTTGAACTCGGTCTGAATCTCGCGGCGGCGCTGGGTCTCTTCGATGGCGGCTTCCATCGAGTTCGTCATCTCGTCGGCGTAGAGGATGACTTCGCCGTTGACGTTGCGGGCGGCGCGGCCCATCGTCTGGACGAGTGTTGTTTCGGAGCGGAGAAAGCCCTCTTGGTCGGCATCGAGGATGGCGACGAGCGATACTTCGGGGATGTCCAGACCCTCCCGGAGGAGGTTGATGCCGACGAGCACGTCGATGTTCCCCAACCTGAGGTCGCGGATGAGTTCGTGGCGTTCGAGCGTATCGGTCTCGTCGTGCATGTACGCCACGTCGACGCCCGCCTCTTCAAGATACTCGGTGAGGTCCTCGGCCATGCGCTTCGTGAGCGTCGTCACGAGCACGCGCTCGTCGCGTTCGATTCGCTCGTCGATGCGGCCCATCAGGTCGTCGACCTGCCCCGTCGCCTCCGCGAGTTCGACCTTCGGGTCGACGAGGTGGGTCGGGCGAACGATCTGTTCGACGATCTGCTCGGAGTGCTCGCGCTCGTAGTCGCTGGGCGTCGCGGAGACGAACAGCAGGTCCGAGGTCTTCTCCTCGAACTCCTCGAACGTCAGCGGGCGGTTGTCGTAGGCGGTCGGGAGTCGGAAGCCGTTGCCGACGAGCGAGTCCTTCCGCGATTTGTCGCCCGCGAACTGCCCCTTTATCTGGGGCAGCGTGACGTGCGACTCGTCGACGACGCAGAGGAAGTCGTCGGGGAAGTAGTCCAAAAGGGTGTACGGTGCCTCGCCCGACTCGCGGTCGGACATGTGAACCGAGTAGTTCTCGATGCCCGAGCAGTAGCCGGTCTCCCGAAGCATCTCGAGGTCGAACGTCGTGCGCTCCTCGATGCGCTGGGCGGCGATCAGGTCGCCGTTTCGCTCGAAGTAGCGCACGCGCTGTTCCATCAACTCCTCGATCTCCTCGGTGGCGCGTTCGAGACGCCCCTCCGGAATGGAGTAGTGCTCCGCCGGGTGGAACAGCACCGCGGGTTCCTGAGAGACGACTTCGCCTTGCAGCGTGTCTATCTTCATCATCCGGTCGATTTCGTCGCCCCAGAACTCCACGCGGACGGCGTAGCGGCCGTACATCGGGAACACTTCGACGGTGTCGCCGCGAACTCTGAACGTACCCTGCGAGAAGTCCACGTCGTTTCGCTCGTAGTTGAGGTCGACGAGTCGCTTCAGCAGTTCGTCGCGGTCGATTTCCTCGCCGACCTCCAACTCCAGGGCCATCTCCTTGTAGTTGCGCGGGTCGCCGAGACCGTAGATGGCCGAGACCGAGGCGACGACGATGACGTCGTCGCGGGTGAGAAGCGACCGCGTCGCCGAGTGGCGCAAGCGGTCTATCTCCTCGTTTATCGACATGTCCTTGTCGATGTACGTGTCGGTCTGTTCGAGGTACGCCTCGGGTTGGTAGTAGTCGTAGTAGGAGACGAAGTACTCGACGGCGTTGTCGGGAAAGAGGCTGCGGAACTCCTCGTACAACTGCGCGGCGAGCGTCTTGTTGTGCGCGAGAACGAGCGTCGGTTTCTGGACCTCCTCGATGGTCCACGAGACGGTGTTGGTCTTCCCGCTGCCCGTCACGCCGAGCAGCGTCTGCGTCTCCATCCCGCTCGCGTAGCCGTCGGCCAACTGCTCGATGGCCTCCGGTTGGTCGCCTGCGGGGTCGAACGGCGCGTCGACGCGGAACCGGCGGTCGGCCTCCGGCCGGTCGGGCGACAACGGTCCGGAGTCGATGTCACTCATCGGCCGTGGTACGTGACGGAGCTACTTTACGGGTGCGTCCGAGCGCCGACGACGGGGCGGTCCGCGACGGCGATGGGGCGGGTCGTGCCGACGACCGGGTTTCGTGCTGACGACCGGGTTCCGCACCGACGAAAGGAGCGGAGCGATCGGGGGCGAGGCGGCTAGAGCGACCGCTCTGCGAACGTCGGAGTCCAGACGGTGCCGTCGGTGAGCATCTCGCCGCCACAGCGCCAGGAGTCGGCATTGCTCACGTCGTCGTCGACGTACGGGTACGCGACGAGCGTCGGCGGCGCGGTCAGAAGCGACAGGGGGTAGTCGTCGTCACGGACGAATCCGGCCGCCCGCATCGTCTCGTCGGGGAACGCCGACCCGAACGCCATCAGGAACTCTGCGTCGGCGTGTTGCTCGGCGATAGCGACGAGCAGTGTCCGAATCGCGGCGGTTTCTCCGGTTTTCTCAACCGCGGGTCCGGCAGGAAGCACGTCGACGAGTTCGACGCGGTTGTTCTCGTCCGGATCGGCGACGACGACTGCGGCGACCGTTTCGTCGTCGCGGGCGGCGAAGTACGTCCGGTACGACTCGGCGGAGTCGTCGAACCGCCAGTCGTAGAACTCGGCATCGCGGACAGCACGGACGGCGCGGACGTCGTCGGCGTCGACGCGCTCCGCGAGGGCCGCGAGTCGCTCGGCGGGAACGCCGTCGACGCGGGAGACTGCGAGGTCGCGGTCGACGGCGATTCGGCGACGCTTCGCGGCGAGGTAACCGCGTGCGGCGACGCTCCCGAGTCGGCCGAGCGCGCGGCCAACAGCGCCGCGGTCGGCGGTGAACGCGAACGGGTTCCGGATTCGGTAGTACGTCGGCACGTTGTCGACGACACGATAGCCGAACGCCAGCGCGTTGGCGAGCGCCTCGTCGTCGCCGTCGAGAAAGTCGAACGCGAAGGCGGTCGACGAGTTGACGTATCGTTCGGCGGCGGCCGACGAGAGTTGGTCGGCGAGATCCGTCTCTCCGTACTCGGGATGAGCGATGATACCGGCGGTGCGGCGGGCGGTCACCACGTCGGTTCCGACGCACATCCGGACGGCGACCGACAGGTGCGCGCCGACGAGCTCGCCGTCGCGTTCGGCGACGAGTATCGGCGTCTCGTCGGGGTTGAACGGGTTGTCGACGAATCGCCGAGCGAACCGCTCGGGGGTCTCGCCCGTCGCCGTCTCGTACAGCGAGAGCAGTTCGTCTCTGTCGTCGGTCTCGAACGGTCGCATGACGAGGTCGTCGAGTTCGGCTCCGTCTTCGGAGGCGTCCTCGCGGTCCGGTTCGGAATCGATTCCATCGTCGACGGTGGTATCTCCGGAGGACTCGGCGGCGTCGAGTGACTCGCTCCCGCCATCGACGGGGGGTTCCGCTTGCGAACGAGACGTGTCACGGTCGTCTCGGTCGTGACTCTCTTCGGTCGACGCGGTCATTGCGTGTGGTTTCCGAGAGACACGCCATTGTTACTCACCCCATACTGGTCGGTAAGTGGGCCCAAACGGCGAGCACGGTTTCCGAAACACTTTGCCTGATTCCGAGCTACTCACTCACATGGAACGCGAACAACTCCAGCGGGCGAGCGACGAACTTCGGGAGGCGAGCGAACTGACGGACGGCGCGCTCCGAGAGCGACTCGTAGAGCAGTCCGAGCAGTTGACCGACCTCGCGAATCGAGAGCGCGGACCCGACCACGGCCGACTCGACAGACACCTGAACGTACTGCGAGACATCGCAGCACAACTCGACGGCGAGGCGAAGGCGCACGTCGAAAGTGCGAGCGAGGCCATCACCGACTATCGGTCCGGCGTCGCGGGCGTCTGAACGGGGCGATTCCCGAGCGCGGCGGCCGAACCCCTTCAGTTCGCGTGGAGATTTGAGAGCATCAGCCGAAGAAAACGGTTCGCTTCGGCGGTCAGCAGACGTTTTTCGGCTTGACGCCCATCGATTCGAGCGTCTCGACGTACTGGTCGTACGCGGCGTCGACGACGGTGTCGGCGGCGGCGTGGGCGCGTTCCCAGTCCGCGTCGTCGTCGCAGACCGAATCGAGCAGCTCTGCGGCGCGGTCCAGTTGGTCGTCGTAGTCGTCGCGGATGCTCCGAAACGCGTCCGCCGAGGAGGTGTCGGCGCTGCCGACGAAGAAGCCGACCATCTGTCCGGCGAGGCGGCTAGCGACTATCGAACGCGCGAGGAGGCCGCCGGCCCGTTCTTCCGTATTTTCGAAGCCGTCGAGCACCTCGTACATCCGACGGTCGGTGTCGGGGTTGGTGTCCTCACTCTCGACGGCGTCGCGATGGTCGGTCTCCGCGTCGGCGACGGCCGAGAACAGGTCGGCTGCGTCACTGTCGTCTTCGATCTCGGCCCACTCCTCGAAGAGGCGGGCGGCCGTCTCCGCTTCGTCGCGGGCGGCGGCGCGGATCGCCGGGGCGTCCATCTCCCCGCCGGTGAGCGCGTACAGCGCCTTCGAAGAGCCGAGTCGGGAGAGGGCGGTCTCGTGGTCGTCGCGCAGCGCCTCGATGAGTTCGTACCCGTTCATGCGAAGACGTACGAGGGACGGGCGTTTGTAACCTGCGCCGTCGTCAATCCGCCGTCGAGCGCTCGGTCGCCGATTCGGTCGCATCCTCGGGAGTCGCCGCTGTACGACAGCGAGCGCGCGTCGAACAATCATCCGAGAGATACAGTTACGGGGATGGCTGTTAACTGGCGAACGTGCGCATCTCCACAGCCCTCCGCACCGGATTCCGACTCCCAGATCGCCATCCGGTCGCCGTCCTCCCATTTTACCTCCTCGCGACGAGCGTCGGCGTCATCGCTCGCGTCCCGATGTTCGTCGGTATCGCCGTCGCAGTCGCCGCCCTCTCCTCGAACGGACGACTCGACGCGTTTGTCGACAGCGTCCAGCAGGTCGACTTCGCCGCTGTCGACCCCGCTGAACCGACGACTGCGACCGGACTGGCGGACGCGCTCGCGGTGCTCGTGACGCCGGTGACGGCCGCGGTGCTCGCAGTGTCGGTGTTGGTGGCGGTCGTTCTCGGTCTGTTGGCGACCGGCGTCGTCCGGGCCGGAACGCTCTCGGCGGTGCTGGCCGCAATAGACGGGGGCGACCCGACCGTCGGCGGGATCGGCGGCGCGAGGCGGTTCTGGCGCTCGTTCGTCGGCTTTCTGCTCCTGCGAACCGCGCTGTTCGGCGGCTTGTTTCTCGTGACGGCGCTGGTCGCACTCGCGCTGTCGTTGCTCGGCGTCGCGGGAATCGTGCTGGGGGTTCTCGTCGCGCTGGTCGGGGTGGTGCTCGCGCTCGTCGTGGGGTTGCTGTTGGCGTTCACCGAGCAGTCGCTCGTCGTCGACGGCGAGGGACTGGTCGACGCGCTCCGTGCGAGCGTTCGGTTTCCGTTCCGGCGGCCCGTCGACTTCCTGTTCTACGTGCTCGTCGCGGGCGCAGCGTTCGTCGGCAACGGCATCGTCATCGGGACGGCCGGGGCACTCGGAGTCACGCAGGCCGGGACGCTGCTCTCGATTCTTCTCATTTCGCCGGTTCTCGACGGTTTCAAGACCTCGCTGTACGCCGAGCGCGGACTCTCCGAGCGCGAGAGCGGGTACGGAATCGAGGGCGAGCCGACCCCGCGACGACGCCGCCTTGTCTCGGGGACGCGCGACGGCGTGGGCGCGCTCGGCCGATTCGTCGTCGAACATCCGGGCTGGAATCTCGTCTCGACGTTCGTGCTGGCCGGGAGCGTCCTCGCGGGTTACGTCGCGACGTCCGGGTACGGGATTCGAATCGGCGCCCCGGGCGACGTGGCGGGCGTCTTCGGCGTCTTCCCCGTCGACACGTTCGTCAACATTGCGGCGAACAACTGGCTCGTCGCCGCCGGCAGTGCCTACGGCGGCCTCGCGCTCGGGGTTCCGGCGGCAGTCAGTCTCGCGTTCAACGGGCTTCTCGTCGGTGCGCTCGCCGGAATATTCGAATTGACGCCGTTTCTGGCGCTCGTCGCACCGCACGGCGTCATCGAACTGCCGGGGTTGATCGTCGCGGGCGCGCTCGGACTGCATCTCGGTCGCGTCGGGTGGAGTGCGTACCGCGGGCGACGCGACGCGGCGTCGCTCGCCGGAGAGCTGCGGCGCGCGTTCCGGATACTCGTCGGACTGGCCGTCGTCTTCGTCGTGGCGTCGTTCATCGAGGCGTTTCTCACGCCCCGAATCGCCGCCGCCGTCCTCGGCGGGTGAGCGCGCCGTCTCGGGACGGAAGCGGGCCGAGTACCGATTCGTTTATCGCCAGTTAGTACGGCGATGAACGAGTTGGTACTACTCTTGAGACTCCTTTCGCCGTTCGGATTTCGAAACCTACTGTGTTAAGCGGACGAGTTTAGTGGATAGCGCTACGTTCTTGAGACGCGAACCGCGGACGCGCCGGACACAAACACAGTTCGCGTGCCAACGAACTTAGCCAAACCATGCAGTCCCGGTGTGCTGCGTTCGACGAGGCTTCGGTCTCAAACCATCTTCGGAATCCGATGCGACCAGCGATGCGTCTCGACGGTGCCCGGCGTAGAGTCTCGCACGTAGCTGTCACTCTTGTTCGGCAGGCAGTACGGCGACCTAATATATCTGGTACCGATACTTAGTGGACGAAGCGCCAACTACAGTACGCGAACACGGACGCACCGGACCCGAACACAGTTCGCGTGCCAACGAACTTAGCCAAGCCATGCACTCCGGACGCGCCGTGTTTAGCGAGGAGTACCCCTCGTTCTTCCCAATCTCCGAAACCTGACGCGAGGAGCGACGCGTCTCGGTCGCGACGATCGGGCCATCGTTCGAAACCCAATGCCTAACATATTAGGTGATGTCGTTTAGTGGGTGGGGTTGTAAGTAGTAACTGCGAACCGCGGAACACCGGACCCAAACACAGTTCGCGTGCCAACGAACTTAGCCAAGCCATGCAGTCCCGGTGCGCCGCGTTCGACGAGGCCAAGTCCTCGTATCCCCCCCATCCTTCACTGACTACCCGGCGAGCGCATCCGCTCGTCGGCGGTAGTCACATTCGAAAAAACTCGAAATGGGGAGCGAGAGCCGTCGAAGTGACGGGCGCTCAGTCGTCGTTGCTGCCGGTTTCGACGGGTGCGCCGACGAGGTTGCCCCACTCGGTCCACGAGCCGTCGTAGTTGGTGACGTTGTCGTAGCCGAGCAGTTCGTGGAGCGCGAACCACGCGATCGAGGAGCGCTCGCCGATGCGGCAGTACGCGATGACGTCCTGGTTGTCGTCGACGCCCTCGGACTCGTAGAGTTCGCGGAGTTCGTCGGCGGACTTGAACGTGCCGTCGTCGTTCACCGTGGCCGCCCACGAGATGTTACGTGCGCCCGGGACGTGACCGCCGCGCTGGGCGGTCTCCTGCAGTCCCGGCGGGGCGAGAATCTCGCCGCTGAACTCCTCGGGCGAGCGAACGTCGACGAGCGGCAGACCGCGGTCGATGGCCTTCTCGACGTCGTCGCGGTACGCGCGGATGGACTCGAAGGGGCCGCGAGCGTCGTACTCCTGCTCGGGGAACTCCGGCGCCTCGTCGGTCGTCGGGTAGTCGTTGTCGACCCAGTAGTCGCGGCCGCCGTTCATCAGGCGCACGTCCTCGTGGCCGTAGTACTTGAACTGCCAGTAGGTGTACGCCGCGAACCAGTTGGAGTTGTCACCGTAGAGGACGATTGTGGAGTCCTCGCTGATGCCGTGAGAGCCGAGCAGGTCCTCGAAGTCCTCCTTGGTCAGGATATCGCGGGTCGTCTGGTCCTGTAGTTGCGTCTCCCAGTTGAACCCGATCGCACCGGGGGCGTGACTGTCGTCGTACGCCTCGGTGTCCACGTCGACTTCCACGAGTCGGTAGTCGGGGTCGTCGCTCTGGAAGTCGTCGAGATGGTCTTCCACCCAGTCCGCCGAAACGAGCACGTCTTTTGCGTAATCTGCCATCGCAGATGTCTACGTTCTCCGGGAGCATAATCCCTCCACCCCCGGCATGTACGGCCGTTCGAGCGAAGTACCGGATAATGTTGCATCATCCTGCCCGACGAGCGATTTATTCCAGTGTTGCACGGCTGACGAGTCGGCAAGTGCCGGCAAAATACCCCGGTAGGAAAGACGAGAGTCAGTCGTGACCGCGACGCCGACAGCTAAATCCCACCCGGCCGTAGCCCGCCCCATGTACGAAAACGCCGTCGTCGCCGCGTCGTGGGTCGCCGACCGACTGGACGAACTCCGCGTCGTCGACGTGCGCGACGCGTGGGAGTTCGACGGCATCGGTCACGTTCCCGGTGCGGTGAACGTGCCGTTCGACGAGTTTCGTAGCTCTGCGGGCGACGAAGGGATGTTACCCGGAGAGGAGGTGTGGGCGGAGTTGCTCGAAGCGGCCGGCGTCGACAACGGCGACCACCTCGTTGCCTACGACGACACCCACGGCGTCTTCGCCGCTCGGTTCCTCGTGACCGCCGAACTGTACGGACACGACACCGACCGTCTCCACCTGCTCGACGGCGACTACAGCGCCTGGAGTCGCGAGTACGAGACGACGACGACGGAGACTACGGACCCCGAACCGACGACCTACGAGGTCCGACGACCCGAGCGGACGCCGCTGGTCGATTACGAGACCGTCCTCGACAGCCTCGACGACTCGGACGTGGTCGTCGTCGACACGCGGGAGGCGTGGGAGTACGAGGAGGGTCACATTCCCGGTGCAGTGCAACTCGACTGGCGGGAGTTCGTCGACGACGAGGCGCGCGGACTGAAACCGGCCGAAGAACTCGAATCGATTCTGACCGACCACGGCGTCGGCGACGACCAGCAGGTGCTGCTGTACTGCAACACCGCCCGCCGTATCAGTCACACGTACCTCGTGCTCCGGCATCTCAGGTACGAGGACATCGCGTTCTACGAGGGAAGCCTCACCGAGTGGGAGGAACGCGGCGGACCCATCGAAAGCGAGGATGCGGAGTAAGACGGGAGGTGGAGACAGAGATGGGAACGAGACGGAGATGAAACGGAGAAAAAGATGAGGACGGAGAAAGAGAGGAGAGGGGAACGGAGGCGGGAACGGAACCGGAGACGACAGTCGGCGGAGCAGACGACCCGGCATCGAGCGAGCTCGACGGACGCTCAGTACGACTGGACGACGACTCGCCCGTCGTCGCACGCGGCGACGGACGACCCGGCGTAGTGAAACTCGACGACACGACCGCCGGGTCGGTCGAACAGATCGAGCGAGTCGTTCAGAATGTCGTCGAGTGCGTCGGGGTCGAGCGAGTCGAACAGCGGCGGCAAAGAGAGTTGGTCGACGTCGACGGCGTCGGCGACGGCCCGGACGACGGTGTCGCTCGGTCGTTCGCCGCTGTGTCTTCGGTAGGTTTCCGCGTTCGGCCCTGGGGTAATCAAGGGTGGAGGAGTAGTAGTCACGACTACTCGTGGATACGGATTTTCGAGAATGTATCCAGTGATTATGTAACTGGGTTTATCACAACGTCGTCACTCAGTGCTCGATAAGCGTCCGCCGAATCAGATTTCGGTAGCCGCGGCGGAGACGGTCGGCGACGGCCTGTCTGCTGATATCGAACTCCTCGGCGAGCGAGTCGAGCGACGTCTGTCGGGGAACGTCGAAGTACCCCCGGTGGAAAGCGAGCAAGAGCGTCTCTCGCTGCGCGTCGGTGAGACCTTCGGTCCGCGTACGTCGTTCGCGGAGGCGTCGCAACTGCCGGAGTTCGAGCGGCACGTCGTGGCTCTGGCAGTGGGCTTGAAACGCCGAGAGGCAGTCCCGCGTGGGCGCTCGACATTTGAACGTCCAGCCGTCGGTCGTCCCGACCGCGCTGAGAAGTGCGACGTCGAGACAGGCGAAGCCCGCGAGAACGTCGTCGCCGGCGGGGGTCCAACGGCTCTGAAACAGCGTTCCGTCGCCGTCGTCGCCGAGGACGGTGACGCTCTCGAAGGCGTCGTGGGTGGCGAGCACGTCGACGATCACCGCCTCGTCGGCGCCGGTGACCCGGAAGTACGGAAACACGTCCGGTCTCGTCGGGATGACGCGAACGAGTTCGATTCTTACGTCGGACGCCGCCGCGAGAACCGGCCCGAAAGGAAGTGCTTCGGCCGGGAGGGAAAACTCGGCGTAGAGAGTCATATGGTGTGTGGTTCGTTCGCGTTCATCACACAAAATACCGCTGCCGCATCAATGTAACTCGTCTGAAAACTGTAGTTCGAGTTCGGACGAAAGTAACTTCGCGCTCTCCAGGACGAGCGCGACGACGAGCGGTCCGACGATGACCCCGAGGGCACCGAGACTCAGCAATCCGCCGACGAAGCCGACGAAGTAGACGCTCCCTGGGAGGTCAGCCGTTCGCCGGGCGAGTCGCGGTCGGATGAGCACGTCCGGCAGAAACGCCACGAAGAACCCGCCGACGACGAAGACGAGGAGTGCGGCGACGGTCTGTCCGAGCGTGAGATGGTAGAGCGCCAGAAGCAGCAGCAGGAGACTCGGACCGAGAACCGGAACGAACTGCAGCACGGCCGCGACGGTCGCGAGCGCGATCGGAAAGTCGTAGCCGAGAAGCGCGAAGACGACCACGCTGACGAGGAACGTCCCGACGGCCGTCGCGGCCTGCAACACGTAGATGGCGAACAGCGTGTTGCGCGCGCGCTGGTCGAGCGCTCTCGCCACGTCCCGATAGGCGTGTGGGACGAGCGCCAGCACAGCATCCCGCGTCGTCCCCGCCCGATAGAGCAGCGAGAAGACGACGAGCGCGAACACCGAGAGTTTGATGAGCAGCACCGGTGCCGCGACGACGACCTCCTCCGCGAGCGACCGCAGGAGCGAGAGCGTGACAGCCGTCGCCTGGTCGAGCGTCACCGTGTAGGCGAAGTCGAACAGGGCGAGCGTCACTTCGTCGGGAACGATGCCGAGCAAGCCGCGGAGCGCGTCGAATCGAAGGACGAGAACGCCGACGAGCGGTGCTGCGACGGCGACGACGCCGAGGAACGCCGCCGCGGTGGCGACGGCGCTCGACGTCCACGCCGACAGCCCGCGTCGCGTCAGTTCCCGACGCAGCGGCGAGAGCAGATACGCGACCGTCACGGCGAAAAACACCGTCGCCAACACGTCGGCCAGTATCACCGCCGCCAAAAGCGCCGAGACGACGAACAGCGCCCCGAGAACGTACCGACGCTCGAAAGTCACGGATGGGATTTTCGTGAAATCGTTATAGCCGTTTGGGTGTCCCGTCGACTCCGTCCGACCGGGCCGACGGCGCCCCGTTCCGGCGAGAACAGACCACGAACGTTAAATAACACTCGGTGTAATTACCACGTAATGAACCGACGGAGTTTCCTCAAAGCGGCGGGCGCGTCGGGCGTCGCGGCGTTCGTCGCGGGGTGTAGCGCCGAACCGGTCGACGACGGGGCCGACGGGCCGACGGCGAACGAAACGGGCGGACAGAACGGAACCGAAGGCGAGACGGGAACCGCGACGGGGACGCCGTCGGGTCCCGAAACGCTCCGCGTCGCGACGTACAGTTCCTTCGTCGACGCGCCGAGTTCGAGTCCCGGTCAGTGGATCAAAGAGCGGTTCGAGTCGGAGTTCGACGCCACGCTGGAGTGGCAGATTCCCGACAACGAAATCAACTACTTCATCGAACGCGCGGCCCAGGGCGTCGACAGCGACGCCGACGCCTACGTGGGACTCGACACGAACATGCTCATCCGCGTCGACGAGAACGTCGACGGACAGCTGTTCGCACCCGTCGAATCGGACGCCGTTGAGGGTCGAAACGCGGTGCAGTCCGGGTTGGAGTTCGACCCACAGGGCCGCGCGATTCCGTACGACACGGGCTACATCAGTCTCGTTTACAACGAGAACGATGCGACCGCACCGCAGACGTTCGACGGGCTGCTGCGACCGGAGTTCGAAGGGGACCTCCTCGCGCAGGACCCGCAGTCGAGCGCAACGGGGCAGGCGTTCCTGCTCCACACCATCAAGGCGAAAGGCGAGGACGGCTACCTCGACTACTGGGAGCAGTTGCAGCAGAACGGGGTTCGGGTGCTCGGCACGTGGGAGGACTCCTACGCCGCCTACTCGAACGGCGAGTCGCCGATGGTCGTCTCCTACTCGACGGACCAGGTGTACGCCAACGAGGAGGGCGAGGACCTCAGCGAACACCAGATCCGCTTCTTGAACGGCGAGGCGTACGCCAACCCCGAGGGGATGGCGCGCTTCGCCGACTCGCAGAACACGGAGCTCGCGAATCGTTTCCTCTCGTTCATGCTCCGGCCCAAAGTACAGGCCGAAATCGCCGTCAGAAACGTCCAGTTCCCGGCCATCGCCGACGCGCCGCTGCCGGAGGAGTTCGCGCAGTACGCCAAGGAGCCGGAGACGCCGGTCACTTTCACCTACGAGGAGCTCAAAGGGAACCTCAGTGAGTGGACCGACGCGTGGGCACGGCAGTTCGCCAGCAACTGACGTGAGCGATTCGGCGGCGGGCGCGGAGATGGAGGCGGGCGACGACGGCGGGCCACGGACGGCGTCCGGACAGCGACGCGTCACGGTCTCCGACTGGCTCGAATCCCGCGCGCTGACGCTCGTCGCCGTCGCGACTGGCGTCGTCCTCGTCGTGCTGTTCTACTACCCGGTGGCGACGGTGTTCGTCGAGGCCGTCGTCGTCGACGGCGCACTGTCGTTCGAACCGCTTCGCGAGGTTCTCACGTCGCGGTTCTACCTCGTCGAGATAATCGGTTTTACCGCGTATCAGGCCGCGCTGTCGACCGTCGCCAGCGTCGCGCTCGGCCTCCCGGGGGCGTGGGTGCTGTCGCGCTTCGAGTTCCGCGGCCGCAAGACGCTTCGCTCCCTGACGATCCTCCCGTTCGTCCTCCCCTCTATCATGGTCGCTATCGGCTTCGTCGCCACCTTCGGTGCGAACGGGACGCTTAACCGCCTTCTCTCAACGGTCGGTCTCGGTCAGGTGAGCCTGTTGTACACACTTCCGGCGATCATCGTCGCGCACGCATTCTATAACGCGCCGCTCGTGACGCGGATGACGACGGCGGCGTGGGAGAGTATCGACGCGCGGACCGTGGAGACGGCGCGGAGTCTGGGTGCGTCGCCGACGCGGGCGTTTCTCGATGTGGTCGTTCCGCAACTGCTCCCCGCGATTCTCGTCTCGGCGACGCTGACGTTCGTCTTCACCTTCGCCTCGTTTCCCATCGTGTTGGCGCTCGGCGGCCTCCAGTACGCGACCATCGAGGTGTTCGTCTACTACCGCGTCCAACAACTGGCGTACGCCGACGCGGCGGCGCTGGCCGTCGTCGAGACGGCCGTCTCGCTCGGTCTCACCTACGCCTACCTCCGCTACGAGGCCCGCCAGCAGACCGCCGCGTTCGCCGCAGGTGCGCGTCCGGCGCCCCGAAAACGGTTGATTCCGCGGTCGTTCCGTAGATTGTCCGCGAAAGACGCGCTCTCGCGCGTCGCCGCCTTCGGCTACGGCGTCGTCGTGCTACTCGTCTTCGTCGCTCCCGTCGCCAGCATGCTGCTTTCGAGCGTCACCGCGCCCGACGGATCGCTCACGGCGCGCTACTACGAATTCCTGCTCCAGCGGCAGGCGACGGCGACCGAGTTTCAGGTGAGTCCGCTTCCCGCAGTTCTCAACTCGCTGTTGTTCGGCGTCGGCACGTTGCTGTTGGCGCTTCCCATGGGTGTCGTGATGGCGGTGTTGACGACGCGGCGCTACCGCGGTCGGAAACTGGTCGATGCGCTCTCTATGGCCCCGCTCGCGGTGAGCGGCATCGTCGTCGGTCTCGGACTCCTTCGGGGACTCGTGTTCGGCGTCGAGGCGTTCGGCTACCGGTTCACCGTCGCGGGTGCCGTCGCCATCGTCGCGGCGCACTCGGTGAGCGCGTATCCGTTCGTCACCCGCAACGTCGCGCCGCTTCTCGGGAACTTGGACCCGCGGCTGGTCGAGTCCGCGCGGAGCCTCGGCGCGTCGCGGACGCGGGCGCTGTGGGACGTCGAACTGCCGCTGGTGGCCGCGGGCGTCGTCGCCGGGGCGGCGTTCGCCTTCGCCATCAGCGTCGGCGAGTTCGACGCGACGGTGATTTTGGCCACCGGGTCGAACAGCTATACGATGCCGGTCGCCGTCGAACGCTACCTCGGCCGTCGCCTCGGTCCAGCGACGGCGATGGGCTGTATTCTCTTGTTCGTCACGAGCCTCAGTTTTGTCGTCATCGAACGCTTCGGCGGGAGGTCCCGCGGTGTCTGAAATCACCCTAGAGAACGTTCGGAAGACGTACGCCGAAACGGCGGCGCTCGACGACGTGAGCCTCCGCGTCCGCGACGGCGAGTTCTTCACGCTCGTCGGTCCCTCCGGATGCGGGAAGACGACGACGTTGCGACTCATCGCGGGGTTCGAGTCACCGACCGAGGGCGCGATTCGATTCGACGGCGAGAGTGTGTCGGGCGTGCCGCCGGAGAGCCGAAACGTCGGTGTCGTCTTTCAGAACTACGCGCTGTTCCCGCACATGAGCGTCGCCGAGAACGTCGGCTACGGACTCCGATTCGCCGACCGAGAGCGACGCCGCGGGAGCGAAGCGCGGGTTTCTGAGCTCCTGGAGCTCGTCGACCTCGCGGGGATGGAAAACCGCGACCCGACCGAACTCTCGGGCGGACAGCAACAGCGCGTGGCGCTCGCTCGCGCGCTCGCGCCGGGACCGCGTCTGCTGCTTCTGGACGAACCGATGAGCGCGCTCGACGCGCGCCTCCGCGAACGCCTCCGCCTGCAGGTGAAACAGATTCAGTCGGAGTTGGGGATCACGACGGTGTACGTCACGCACGACCAGGAGGAGGCGTTGGCCGTCTCCGACCGCGTCGCCGTGATGAACGCCGGACGTGTCGAACAGGTCGGACCGCCGCGGGAGGTGTACCGCCGTCCGGCGACGCGGTTCGTCGCCTCCTTCGTCGGCGACAACAACCTGTTCGAGGGCGAACTGATCGATGAGACCGACAGTACGGCGAGTGCACGGGAAACGAAGGGGTTGCGACGGCTCCGCGTGCGTGTCGGCGAGACGGTGTTCGAGGTCGACGCGACGGGGGACGAGTCGTCATCCGTCGGCGAAGCGGTTCACGTCGACCCCGAGTCGTCGACCTCTCGGTCGCCGCGGTTCGACGGCGGGAACGTCGCGTTCTGCGTCCGACCCGAACGGCTGGAGATCGACGGGCGTGAGAATCAGTTCACGGCGACGGTCCGAGAGACGGAGTTCCTCGGCGAGACGACGCGCGTCCACCTCGACTGGAACGGGCGCGAGGTGACCGTCCGCGCGACGAACCCCTCGGACGCGGGCGAGACGGTCGAGTTAGGTTTCGCCCCCGGAGACGCACACGTGTTCGAGAGCTGAACACTCGGGCGTCGCTGACGGCGGGTCCGGGCTTTATTCGGCGTGACGTGGTTCGTTCGCAGGACGGTTTCGCGGCCGTGCGGGGCGCGCGGCCGGTACCTCGGACAACGGAGTTCCCCGATGAACGACAACGACACCGACGACACCGACGCCACAGCATCGAGAACCGACCAGTTTCCGGCGGGCGAACGGACCTCCGTGTGGCTCGGTACGTCGCCGACGACGGAGTACGCGCCGCTGAGCGGCGGCATCGACGTCGACACCGCCGTCGTCGGCGGCGGCATCGTCGGGGTGACGACCGCGCTCCAGTTAGCGGAGTCGGGACAGGACGTCGCACTCGTCGAGCGCGACCGAATCCTCACCGGCGTCACGGGCAAGACGACGGCGAAACTCACCTCCCAGCACGGAATCCTCTACGACACCCTCGCGTCGACGGTCGGCGAGCGAAAGACACAGCAGTACGCCGAGGCGAACGAGGCCGCCATCGACCACGTGGAGTCGCGCGTCGAGTCGCTCGATATCGACTGCGGGTTCCGACGCCTACCGTCGTACGCCTACGTCCGGTCGCCGGAGCGTCGCTCGGAGGTACGACAGGAGGTGAACGCGGCCCGGCGATTCGGCCTCCCGGCGGAGTACGAGCAGTCGGTCGCCGTCGACGACGAAGCGGTCGCCGCTGTTCGCTACGACGACCAGGCGATGTTCCACCCGCGGCGGTATCTGTTGGCGCTGGCCGAGGCGTTTCTCGACGTCGGCGGTCGCATCTACGAGGAGACGCGGGCGCTAGACGTCGACGGCGGCGGTCGCCCGGTCGTCGAAACCGATCGCGGCGAGATTCTGGCCGACGAAGTCGTTCTCGCGACACACTTTCCGATTCACGACACGGGTGCGTACTTCGCACGGATGCATCCGAAACGGTCGTACGTCGTCGCCGTCCGGGTCGCCGACCCGCCGACCGAGGCGATGTACTACTACACCGGCGACCAGTACTTCTCGGTCCGGACCCACGACACCGGCGACGAGGTGCTGACGCTCGTCGGCGGCCAGAACCACAAGACCGGACAGGGCGGCGACACGAACGAGCGCTACCGGAAGGTCGAGGAATCGGCCCGTCGTCACTTCGACGTGGAGTCCGTCGAGTACCGCTGGTCGACGCAGGACTACGCCTCGGTGGACAAGGTGCCGTACGTGGGCGAACTCCCGTTTTCGGACAACGTCTATATGGCGAGCGGCTTCGGCGGATGGGGGATGACGAACGGCACAGCGTCGGGGCTGCTCCTCTCGGATCTCGTGCGCGGCGAAGAGAACTCCTGGGCCGGCACCTACAACCCGAATCGGGTGACCCTCGACCGGACCTCGGCAACGGAGTTCGCGACGCAGAACGCGAACGTCGCCAAGGAGTTCGTTGGGGACTGGCTCTCGAAGCCCCATCGCGAGGATCTTCGACGATTGAAGTCGGGCGAGGCGACGGTGCTGCGCGAGCGAACGAAACCGATAGCGGCCTACCGCGACGACGACGGCGAACTGCACACCCACTCCGCCGTCTGTCCGCACATGGACTGCATCGTCCACTGGAACGACGCCGAGCGGTCGTGGGACTGCCCGTGCCACGGGTCGCGCTTCGAGTACGACGGTCACGTCGTCGACGGACCGGCCGTCTCCGATTTGCCGACGCGGAATCTGGACGTGGAGTGAGAGCGCACCAACGGGGAGTTTCGCGACTCGTTCGAGCTGCCGAGAATCAAAAAGAGGCCACGAGCGACGGCTGAAAAGTGGCCGCAGCCGACGACTATCAGGCGATACGAACGCCCGACAGCGTCGCCTGATACGGCGTCGTGCCGGGTTCGATGTACCCGTTTCCGACGAAGTCGACGACGCCGGAGACAACGTTACCGCCGTCGCCGAACTGGAGTTGCATCGCTCCTTGAATCAGCTGGTAGATCGGCGCAAGGAGGCCGTCCGTCGGCGTCACGCAGTTGAGCAGACTCGACCGGGCCGCAGGGAGGCCGAAGAAGTTTCCGTCGATGGTGACGACGAGAACGCCCGCCGCCTCGTCGGCGTCGACGAACGCGACGTCCAGCGCTGCGATCTCCGGGGCCGGCGTCGTGTCGATACCGACCGCCTGGTGGACCGCCGTGTTCGTTCCGAACCAGATAGCGCCCGCCTCCGGGGCGCCCGGCGGGTTCCCCGAGAACAGACCGACGTCTCGGGCGTTGACGCCGTTGTTGAACGTCACTCCACTGGGGTCGAACGGCGGAAACAGGGACAGCTGCGCCGTCCGCGCGAACGGGCCGTATTTCGTCGCCCCCTGCATCGTGACCTCGTAGAGCGCTGTCGGCGGGATGTTGCCTGTCTGTGCAGCGCTCCGCCCGGCGAGGCCGGCGCCGAGAACGGCACCGACGGCGGTTTTCAGATACGTCCGTCGATTTAGCGACGGAGACGCGGACACCTTAGTCGAACTCTGCTGTGACATCTTCGCACCTCGACGTGAACCGACAACGTGTCGAGTTATCAATATTTCTCATATATGACATAAATTCGAGCGGCGCGGTCAGTATTTCGGTCGTGGACGACGGGAGGTTGTGGATATCGTCGTGCTCACGGCACGACGCCGACGGTCAGCAGCGTTCCGTACGTTCGGTAGCGTTTGACCATCGCCTCGCGGGTCTCCCAGCTATCGGTCGGGAACTCCGCTGCGGGCGGGATGTCGATGTCGAGATCCGGGACGTTGTCCTGTTCGGCGACGTGGAAGCCGGCATTTCGGAACGCCTCGCGGTACTCGCTTCGGTTCCAGCGGGTCATCTCGACGCTAATCGAATCCTGCCACTCGTGGCTGTGGACGTTCTCCTCGTAGTAGTTGACCGCGCAGTAGAACGTCCCGCCCGGGCGGAGGACGCGCGCGAGTTCCGAGAGCGTGTGTTCGGGGTCGACAGCGTAGTAGAACGCCTCCATCGAGAAGGCGTGGTCGACGGTGTCGTCGGCGAACGGCAGTTCGTCGAAGTCGGCGACGACGAACCCGATATTGGGGTCGTCGGTGTACTCGCGGGCGTTTCCGGCCATCTCTGGCGACCCGTCGAGACCGTAGGCGTGACCCGCGTTCTTGGTTTCGCGGAGGGCGCGGAGCGCGTATCCGCTTCCCGTTCCGAGGTCGAGGACCGTTTCACCCTCCTCGACGGGCATTCGCGCGAGCACGTGTTTCGCGGTGTGCCAGTGTCGCTCCTCCATTCCCTTGTCGCGGCCGTCGGCCGCCCACGCGTCGAACTCCTCGCGGACACTCATGGCCGTACGTCTGCGGGAGCGAGTAAAGTCGGTTCGAAGTCGTATCCTGACCGGACGAAGTCGCAAACCAAACGGTGACGTTTACATTCAGCCGCCGCGACGTGTCGACATGGTTCGCGTCGGACGGCACCGTCGATTCAAGATAACGGACATCGCACAGCAAGTCGTCGGCGGATTTCTCCTCGCCGGGCCGTTCGTCGTCACCGACGAAGTGTGGGGTCTCGCCGTCGGGATGGCGTGGTACCAGGCGGTGTTGACCGTTGGAATCGTCTTCGCCATCGGCTACGGGACGCTGTACAAAGCCGACGACGACCGCGATCCCGACCGCGAGGCGGACGTAGCCGGAATTCCACTGCGCTTCGTCTCACTCATCCTCGTCGCGTACCTCTCGGTGTTCCTGCTCGCGCTGTCGTTCGACGCGCCGGCGACGCTCATCCCCAATCACATAGACCCTGCCGAGATTACGTTCCGCGTCCAGGTGCTGACCACTCTGAAGGCGACGAGCATCGGCGCGGTGTTCAGCGTCATCGGCGCGGCGACGGCCGACAGCGTGTTCTGAGTCCCGTTCGTCGCGGGGATCGGGAGTCTCGTCCGTCGCAGGGGTCGGACATTCCGTCCAGACGGTCGAGTGACGAGGGTCCAGCCCGCATTGTTAAGTCAGTTCGGTTGGTTTCTCCGATATGGATTACAGCCTCGCCATCGAAAACGCTCCGGACACCATCCCTGCGGGGACTGGCCTGCTTCTTCTGCATCCGAGCATCGGCGAGACCGACCGCATCGACACGGACTTTCTGAAGACCGACACCGACTACTTTCTGGTCATCTCGACGCGGACGACCGCCCGCGAAGTCGAGCAGAAACTCGAACACTACGACGTCGACGAAGCTCGCGCAGTCATCCTCGACACGCTGTCGGTCGAACGTGGCTACTCGCGGCGGAAGTCCGACCACGTCCACTACGTTTCCTCGCCGGACGACCTCGACGGCATCGTCGCGCAGACCCGCGTGTTCCTGGAGAACCACCCCGGAAAGCTCCGCGTCAGCGTCGACTCGCTCACCGAGATGGCGTACTACGCCGACGAGGAGGGCGTCTACGACGCGACGAAACAGTTACTCGAACTGCTGGACGAAAACGACGCCGTCGGTATCTTCCACCTCTCGAAGGAAGTCCACGACGAGGACGTACTCGAACGGTTCCGAGGGCTGTTCACCGGGGTCGTCGACCTCGCCGAAGACGGCAGCGTCACCTACGAGCAACGGTAACGGGAGGCGAGAGACGCTCGCTCACTTTCGTCTCTTCGAGTTGTCACTCGCGGAGTTTCTCGAACGTCTTCTCGGCCCAGCGAACCGCATAGGCTACGCCGTGGTCGCGGTACGCCGTCGTGTCCAGGGCTGCGAACGGTGCCGGAAGCTCCACGGCGTGTTTCAGCCCCGAACACGCCAGTTCGGTGGCGTCGACGAACGACGTCTCGCCTCGAGCGACTTCGCCGGGGAGCCCCTCGATGCGACCTTCGAGTCGGGTGCCAGCGTCGAGCCACGCCTCGTACAAGCCGGGGTAGTCGTCGGCCCACGTCGCGAACTCCTCGCGGGTCTGGAGACCAACCCAGCCATCGAACAGCGCGGCCGCAATCTGGTAGAGTTCTGCGGGCGAGAGCGACACCGCCGCGTCGAGGTCGCGGTACCGCTCGCCGAAGAAGGGGAGAAAGTGCTCGGGAACGCCGAGGTGAATCTGGACGAACGCCTCCGCGAAGAGGAAGTCGAGAAAGGACTCCGGGGTTCCTTCGGCGCGTTTCTTCGCGATGACGGTCGGTGGGTTTGTCTGTCGCGTCCAGACGATAGTCCCGTCGCCGGGCATCCCGATGGTGAACGTGCCGCCCGCGTACCGTCGGAGCAGTACCGGACAGTCTTCGGGGAGCCACTCGTCGGGGTACTTCGCCGGGTCGAGCGAGTCGGCGAGCAACCCAAGGTCTTCCGCTGCCGCGGGCGGAATCGTCTCGAAGTCCGCGTCGGCATCGACGACGAGTGTCTCGGGGGCGTACTCGTCTCTGATCGTTCGAAGCTCACCGCTCAGATGCCGTCGCTGGAACATGGTCTAGTCTCTCTGTCAGCCGAAGACGGTGACCGCGAGGATACTCACGCCGAGTACGACCGAGATTCCAACGGTGCCGAGGACGATTTTCGTCGCCGTGCTCATGGCGATAGCGTGTCGCCGCGGGCGCTTAAAACGTGCTGAAAGGACGCGGGTTGTCGGGACCGACTGCTACGATGGCTACAGTTCGACGATACGTAGCCGCTTGGGCGAACTCAGCACAGGGAACAGCACAAGAGAGACGAGGCGTAAGAGGCGAATCACTCGAAACGAGAGGTGGATGCCGAAACGGGGAGGACGTGACGTGGAGGATACGACGCGCAGGACGCGACGTCGCTAATCGGACCGGAATTTCCACCTTCGAGGGCCGTCGTTTCCGGTGGAACGATCGACCGAAACGGTGGCCGTAGTCGGTGACGAGAGCGGTTGCAAACGAAACGGAGGGGTAGCTCTCGGCGACGCGGAAACGGTGACGTAGATACAGCGACGGCGAGACAGATTCGAGACGCCGACGCGAATTCAGTCGTCGTCGCGGTTCCACGTCTCGGGGACTTCGATGACGTAGTGGCCGTCTTCCTGCAGCGAGATGATGTACGAGTCGCGGTCGTACAGTTCCATCAGATTGAGTTCGTACTGTCCAGGGCTAACGATTTTGATGCTCTCGAACTGCTCGTTGAGTTCTTCGCGAAGTGCCGAGAGGTCCGGCTTGTCGTCGATTTCGCCGGCATCGTCGGCCGACTGCGGCGCGTCGGCGGGAGCAGCGCGGGAGATTTCGTCCGGGCTGACGGTGCCGCTCCGGGCGTCCGCCTGCGCGCGGTCCTCTCGCGTCTCCGACGGGGGACCGTCGTGGGGTTCCGGTGGAGCGTCGTTCGGCGACGGGGACCGACTGCGTCGAGTCGACGCGTCCGCAGAGCGCTGTGGTTCGACCGTCACGTCCGACTCAGCGGTCGTGTTCGACTGCCCGCGACTCGACGGTTCGCGGGCCGTCGACGGCCACGGCTTCGGCGATCCCGATTCGCGGTCGGTCGAGGTGTCCTCACCCGGCCACGGTCGTCTCGACTCCGACTTGGGCTGCGACGAGTCGGTCGGCTTCGACTGCGATCTACCCTGCGGCGATGTCGACGGCGCGTTCCCGGCGGTCACGTCCGACTGTCCGCGGTCGGTGGTGCCGTCGCTGCGTGTGCTATCGCCGCTAGCGCTGTCGCTGGTACCATCGCTCGGCGTACCGTCCGAAGCCGCTGTCGTCGACGAAGCCGACGAGGGGCGGAACTGGAACTTGTTGCCGCCGCAGCTGGGACAACCCGAGAGCATCTCCTTGGAACCGTCTGCGAACGTCTCGCCGCAGTTCGTACACTCGTGCGGCATACGAACTACTTCCGTGAGATGAGCGCGCTGATGAGCGTCTCGTCCTTGTGGAGCGTCTCTATCTGGTTCGCCGGGCCGATGACGGTGAGCTTCTTCGTTGAGTCGCGCCCCATCAGTTTGCCGAGGAACCCGCTGTCGCTGCTCTTGTGGGGGTACGTCTCGATTTCGATGCCGCTGAAGTTATCGGGGCTGATCTCGGTCATCGTCACCTCGATGAGTTTCGACTCCTCGTCGGGCGAGAGACCGTCCTCGAGGATGACGATTTTCCCGTCGCGGACGCTGTCAAGGATGAGGCGGATTTTCTCCATGCTCCGCATGTTCTCCATCCGAGCGCCGCTGATGAGGTCGATCTGGATTCCGTCGTGGTCGCCGCGTCTTACTTCGGGCATGGTATCACCCGAAGTACTCCGCGATCTTGTCGTACACTTCGTCCATATTCTCGCCTTCGAGCGCCGACAGCGGTACCGTCTCGTGCTGCGGGAAGGCGTTGGCGATCTGCTTGACGTTCGAGTCTTCGAGGTCGGTCTTGTTCGCAAAGATGAGCACCGGTAGTTCGCGGCTCTCGATGATGCCGATGAGCATCGTGTTGACCTGCGTGAACGGGTCCTCGGCGCTGTCGAGGACGTAGATGACGCCGTCGACGTCCTCGCGGAGCCAGTGCATGGCCTCGGCGACACCCTCGGTCGCCTCGCGGGAGCGACGGACCGCGTCGTCCTTGTCGATGTCGTGGTCGAGGAACTCCTTGTAGTCGACTTTCGTCGTCACGCCGGGCGTGTCGACGATGTCTATAGTGACCGCGCGGCCGTTGCGCTCGATCTCGACGTTCTCCTTCCGGCGAGCGCGACGCGTCTCGTGGGGAATGTGGCTCTCGGGACCGATGGCGTCACCGGTCCAGTCGCGGGCGATTCGGTTTGCGAGGGTCGTCTTTCCGGCGTTCGGCGGTCCGTAGATGCCGATTCGTTTCGGCTCCGAAGCCGAGAACAACCGGTCGGTGACCCGTGATATGCTGTCTCTGAGTTCTGTGAGCAGTCCCATCCTTAGCTCCTGCACCTCCGAATACCGCTCGTGGAGGGGCGTATGCGGGTAGAACATCCCCGGGGTAACTTAAGTACTGCGTCAGACGTTAGTCACATTAATTGACCGATAGATGTGAACAAGGACGGATTGTCCTCCGAGCAAGTCGGCTGCTCGTACGATCACCCCCTGTAAGATGAGATTCGATATCTGATATCGGATTCACTTGACGAATCTCCGTAACGTTCTGTTTTGTTCTTGATATTTTATCTCAATTGTATTTTCAGGCGGCTTTGGATCGCGAAGATGGCTATCAGCCGACACGATTGTTTCTCCCTCGGACCGAACACCCCCACCCCTTCGTTTCGGGTGGAAACGAAGAATAGAGGGGTAGGTCGGGTAGACTCGAGGAGAAACGCCTAAGAGACGTGTTACGATATCTATAAAATAGATATAATATAATACATAGAACAGTAGTATATTTATTTAGCTTACTACTACGGACCTTGTTGGGGTGGAATTGATATAAAACCTGCTGATTTAGAGAGCCTCCTTTCCACCCACCACCCTTTTCTGTGGTTCCACTCGAAACGAAGGGGTGGGAGGGTTCGGCCTTTCGCGACGGGCCGTTCTCTCGTCCTCACATCGTCGCGTGAACTCCCCAAACGGAATCTTTCGTCATATCCTCGATTCCCCAATCGTCCTCCAGTACGTCTCCAGTCGAAACGGAGGGGTGGTCGATGGAGAAATTATATCCAAGTATTTGGGAGAGAATCAATATCCGAGACGTTGTTTTACACTCTATATCTGTCTCACGGTGCCGAAAGTCGAAGTAGCAACAGTCTCCGCATGGTCTGTTTTGTCGATTACTTGAGTCGGACCGGTGCTCTGAGACGACTTCCGATCCCTCGCGTTCGAAGCTCCGTTCGCGAAACGGCAACTGTCGACGCCTTCGCGACGAGTAACATCAAAACTCGTCACGAAGCGGTAACTTTTTTGTCCCTCCTCTTCATTCGTTTCTTCTGCATCACCTGGACGCGCTGCGACGTCCGATGGGTTCTGAATCGGGTTCTCATCGGTTATACACCTGAATTTACGCCGTCGCCGCCGCGACTCCAGTCGAAACGAAGGGGATACCACGATGACCGAAGACGACTCACACTCCGACGACGGCGAAGATGCGGACCCGCCGTCGGAGCAACGACGACACGCCGGCGAGGAAGAGACGACTCGAACGAAGTCGAGTGGTGGGACGACGAGTCAGCCGACGACGCGCGAGGGGCAGAGCGGTGAGGAAGATGTCCCGGACTTCACTGAGACCGACTCCGCCGCAACCGATGCTGACGGCGTTCACTCGACCGGAAGCGACCCGACCGGAGATGACTCCACCGGAAGCGGAGGGGGAGAGACCGAGACGTCCGCTCGGTCGCCCTCGCGGTCGGCCGACGCCGCAGACCCGCCTCGCGCACTCTCCGACGTCGCACTCGGCGGCGACGACGAGAACAGTCGCGGCCTGTTCGACGACCTGCTCTCCGGAGAGCCTATCTTCGAGAACAAGGAGGTACTTCGCCCGTCGTACACGCCGCACGAACTCCCCCACAGGACCGACCAGATCAACCAGATGGCGACGATTCTCGTCTCCGCGCTTCGCGGCGAGACCCCCTCGAACATCCTCATCTACGGGAAGACGGGAACGGGGAAGACGGCCAGTGCGAAGTTCGTCAGTCAGGAACTGGAACGCACCTCCCAGAAGTACGACGTTCCCTGCGAAGTCGAGTACATCAACTGCGAGGTGACCGACACCCAGTACCGCGTCCTCGCACAGCTCGCCAACAAGTTCATCGACAAGAACCACGCGGTCATCGACGACCGCCTCCGCTCGCTCGAGACGCTGGCAGAAAACGCACGCGAAGACGGGAGCGTTCTCGACGAAACCGAGTTCGACGCGGTCGGCGACGTCGACGCCCGCATCTCGGAACTCGAACGCGATCGCGAGGAGATGGAAACTGTTCCGATGACGGGGTGGCCGACCGACCGCGTCTACTCGACGTTCTTCGACGCCGTCGACTACAACGAACGCGTCGTCGTCATCATGCTCGACGAGATAGACAAACTCGTCGAGAAATCCGGCGACGACACGCTGTACAATCTCTCGCGGATGAACTCCGAGTTGGACAACTCGCGCATCTCCATCATGGGTATCTCGAACGACCTGAAGTTCACCGACTTTCTCGACCCCCGCGTCAAATCCTCGCTCGGCGAGGAGGAGATCGTCTTCCCGCCGTACGACGCCAACCAACTCCGCGACATCCTCCAGCACCGTGCCGACGTGGCGTTCAAGAGCCACGCGCTCTCCGAACACGTCATCCCGCTCTGTGCCGCGTTTGCCGCGCAGGAGCACGGCGACGCGCGCCGCGCGCTCGATCTCCTCCGAACGGCGGGCGAACTCGCCGAGCGGAGTCAGGCCGACGGCGTTGCCGAGACGCACGTTCGCCAGGCCCAGGACAAGATCGAACTCGACCGCGTGGTGGAGGTCGTTCGCACGCTCCCGACGCAGAGCAAGATCGTCCTCTTCTCAATCATCCTCCTCGAGAAAAACGGCGTCCACAACATCAACACCGGCGAGGTGTTTAACATCTACAAACGCCTCTGCGAGGAGATAGACGCCGACATCCTCACCCAGCGCCGCGTCACCGACCTCATCAGCGAACTCGACATGCTCGGCATCGTCAACGCCGTCGTCGTCTCGAAAGGCCGCTATGGTCGGACGAAGGAGATCAGCCTCTCGGTCCCTATCGACGAGACCGAGGCTGTCCTCCTATCGGACTCGCGACTCGGCGACATCGAGAACGCCCAACCGTTCGTGCAAGCACGGTTCGACAACTGAGAAGGGGATAGAAAGGGAGAACGGACAATCACACCCCTTCGTTTCGACTGTATATCCCGTCTCAACGAGTTAGAGGCGCAACTCACACTATTTTTGTGGTGCAGTCGAAATGTTGGTGTTTCACACACCGACGCGATTACGCAGGTGTCGCTGCGAGCGGTTTCGGCGGGACGTCAGTCGGCGAGAGGCGCTCCGCGGCCGGCAATTCGCTCGTCGGTGCGAAATCTAGCGTCGGCGCCGTTGGCGCCGTCGGCGGCGCACCGTTCGTCGACGCGGGTGCCGTAGTCGCGAAGGCGAGGCGAATCCATCCGAGGTAGGGGACGCGAATCCGCGCGACGCCGGTTATCCACTCCTCTTTGACCGGTGCACTAATGGTGCTCGTCTGGTCGTACGTCGGGTTGTTGTCGCCTTTCGTGATGTAGGCGTCGTAGGGCGCGGGGCAGAACTCCAGTTCCTCGCAGTTCTCCGCGGTGATGTAGTCCGGGTTCGCCCTGTCGTACCAGTTTTCGCCAGCCTCGACCCGAAACATCGCCCGGTGGATAATCGGCGGTCCGGCGGCGTTGGGGTTGTCGTAGACGACGACGGACCCGTACGACCCGAGCGACCGGTAGTCGGCGTCTTCGCCTTCCGCGTACGTGACGACACCCGAGTCGTCGCCGGCGTCGGGCGCGAACCGACCGGGTTCGGTGATGAGAATCAGGTCGCCTTTCTGCATGTGCGGTTCCATACTCCCGCTCTCGACGGCGACCATCGGCGGCCAGACGCCGGCGATTGCGAACAGGAGTACGCCGACTGCGACGACGATGCCGGCGCTGCTCAGCACCTCGCGGAGGAACATGAACGGGCCGTCGTCGTCGTGGAGAAATCTGTCGGTGACACCGATGCTAACGTCGTCGTCGTCACGCTCGGCGGAGGTACTGGTCGCGCCCCCGCCGGAGGATTCAGAACTATCGGAGGGCGGGCGGCTGTCTCCGGCACTCATTGCGCTTCGGTTCGGACCGTCCGCGTTTCAACTTTCTGGACGGGTTCTCTCGCCTGTTCGATCGCTCATCCTTTCGGGCACTCGTCTCCGGCACGCTTTTCTTTGGACCTGCTCATCACAACCTGTGCCGCTGGAGACGCCGTCACGCATCGTCAAAGCACTCGCCAGCCGTGGCTACAATGCCGAGCGCGAAGCTGTGACGCTTCTCGCCAGCGCAGCGAACCCCGCCGAAGCGATGGAGCGCGCCATCGAAACAGCCCCCGACGACGCACTTCGCCTCACCGTCAGCCACGTTCGGGCGGTCCTTGACGGTGGGTCGAACGCGGCAGACGCGCCGACGAAGCCGAAACCGAGTTCGGAGGCGTCGGCCGACTCGAACTCCGCCGTTTCGACGGCGGGAAACCCCACTGACTCGGACCCTGACCCGTCTGTTTCCACTGCACCGACGAC
Source organism: Haloprofundus salilacus (assembly GCF_020150815.1). NCBI lineage: Archaea > Methanobacteriati > Methanobacteriota > Halobacteria > Halobacteriales > Haloferacaceae > Haloprofundus > Haloprofundus salilacus. The sequence continues at coordinate 2,917,540 of NZ_CP083723.1, forward strand.
GGAGAACCCGCAGACCTCACCGCGGTCTCCAGTGGAAACAGGGGGGTCGACGCCCGAAACGCCCGAAACACACGGAACGAGCACGTCCGGCGCGGCGACCGAGTCCTCACACGTTCGCGACCCCTCGAAACGGTCGCTCGTTATCGCCAACGACATGACCGGTGCGAGCACCGGCACCGGCGAGTACAAACAGTTCGTCACGACGTTCCGCGACCGCTACGAGCGACTGTCGAAACTGCTCCGTGGGCGCGTCAACCACCGCCCGGCGAAAGCCATCGGCGACATGGTCGGCGGCAGCGAAGTCGACCTCATCGGCTTGGTCAACGACGTGCGCTCGACGGCGAGCGGACACTGGCTGGTCGAGCTGGAGGACACGACGGGGACGTTCCCGTGTCTCGTGATGAAAGACAAGGGCATCGCCGACAACGTCGACGAACTCCTGATGGACGAGTGTGTCGCCGTTCAAGGAACGCTCTCGGACGACTCGGGCATCGTCTTCGTCGACTCGCTGCACTTCCCCGACGTGCCGCGGACGTTCAACCCGAAGACCGCGGAGAGACACGTTCAAACCGCGCTCATCTCGGACATCCACGTCGGCAGCCAGGAGTTCATGGCCGACGCGTGGCACTCCTTCACCGACTGGCTCCACACGCCCGAAGCCGAACCGGTCGAGTATCTGCTCATCGCCGGCGACATGGTCGAGGGGGTCGGCGTCTACCCGAATCAGGACGAGGAACTCGACGTCATCGACATCTACGACCAGTACGAGCGGTTCTCGGAGTATCTGAAGGAGGTGCCCGGCGACATGGAGATCGTGATGATTCCGGGCAACCACGACGCGGTCCGTCTCGCCGAACCCCAACCCGGCTTCGACGAGGAACTCCGCGACATCATGACCGCTCACGACGCCCGCATCACCTCGAATCCGTCGACGGTGACCGTCGAGAACGTCTCGGTGCTGATGTACCACGGGGTCTCCCTCGACGAGGTCATCGCCGAACTCCCCGAGGAGAAGGCGAGCTACGACGAACCCCACAAGGCGATGTACCAACTGCTGAAGAAGCGCCACGTCGCCCCGCAGTACGGCGGTCACATGCGCCTCGCGCCCGAGGAACGCGACTACCTCGTCATCGACAACGTGCCCGAGGTGTTCCACACCGGTCACGTCCACAAACTCGGCTGGGGGAAGTACCACAACGTCCTCGCCGTGAATTCGGGGTGCTGGCAGGAACAGACTGACTTCCAGAAGAGCGTCAATATCGACCCTGACTCGGGCTACGCGCCGATTCTCGACCTCGACACGCTGGATATGACGGTCAGGAAGTTTACCTGAACCTTTTACGCTGCGCTCGCTTCGCTCACTCGGAAAAGGTTCATCAAAACACTCCTCCTTCGGTTCGACGCTTCGCGTCTCCGGGAGAGCAAAGCTCTCCCGTGCCCTCGCTCACTCCGTTCACGAGAACCCCGCTCAGTCGTCGACCGAAAATCGCAGAGCGATTTTCGAACAGCAGAGGGACGGATACCGCACAACTTGGGCTCAGTTTCCAGCCACCCGCGTTCAACGATTGTCGACTGCTCCGCACGTATTCGACAGTACAGCGACAGCTACTGCCAATGCCCTTCCACCCCTCCGTTGTCGGCGACATAGCGGCGTGGCCTCCGGAGATTCTGATAGGATTCGTCGTACTGTTGCTTTGTTCCGTCGCTAGCCAACTCTGTTTCGCCTCTACCCTCTCCCACGACTCTGTCGCCAACGGACATACTAGTCTGAATATTTAGGCTATGCTCGGTCTCGTCTCGCCGTTCTTCGGCCCGTTCGGACTCATCTACTACTACGGCTCTGGCGAACCCCGAGCGGCGACCCGTCGCCGCCACAGCGAGAACTCGTCGCTACTGCGAATCCGCTCGGCGTCATTGCGGCGTTCGTCCTCGGCGCGCTCTTCGCTCCCCCCGACCCGGTTACGCAACTGGCGTTCGCCGTCCCGGCGATGCTCGTCTCGATTCCGCTCGCGTACCTCCTCGTCTCCACGCGAAGCGGAGGGGACTCGACCGTCCTTCCGACTGCAAACGACTGACGTGTTTCAGGGTCGAAGGCGATATCGCACGGTTCGCTGCCCGTCGAACATCGGTCCCGATCCCTGCTTCTGGAAGCCGACCCGCTCTGCAGCTTCGCGGAGTTCGTCGTCGCCGGCCCCGACGAGTAGTTCGGTCTCCATTCGCTCGACGCGCGCGAATCGCAGCGGTTCTTCGAGCAACCGCTCGACTGCGTCGGCGGTTCCCCCGAACTGCGTGACGTGGACGGTCCGATCCCGGGCGTCGTAGCTGACGAATCCGACGATTGGCTCCTCGGGCGTCCTGTCCGGACGGTCAGCGTCACTGGCGTTAGACGCTCCGTCCACGTCCTCGTTCGGACCTGTCTCGGTGCGCGCTTCGGTGGCGACGTGAACGGTTCGGTCGTGGACGAGATTCCGCAACACGTCCGTCGGGGCGTCCGCGATACCGGCGAGGGCCTCGGCGTCGGCCTCAACCGCGTCGCGTATCTCCATACCGCAGATTCCGTGGCGGTACGCTTAAGCCCGTGGGTGACACTCGCACGCTTCTCCCGCGACCCCGCTCTCGCCTGCGCCTTCGGGACCGGCAACCGTTGGGAGAGTGAACACAGTTATGCATTCTCCACCGCAATCGCACGCCATGTCTGAGCACCACGGTACCGACCGACTCCGAGAGGTGACGCTCGTATGCGCGTAGTCGCGAAGTTCGGCGGGACGAGTCTCGGGAGCGGCGACCGAATCAATCGCGCCGCCGACTCTGTCGCCGCGGCCGTCGAGGAGGGCCACGAAATCGCCGTCGTCGCCAGCGCGATGGGGAACACGACCGATGACCTGCTGGACGAGATTCAGTTCGAGGCCGACGACCGCGACCGCGCCGAAATCGTCAGCATGGGCGAGCGGACGAGCGTCCGGATGCTCAAGGCTGCGCTTTCGGCGCGCGGCGTCGACGCGCTGTTCGTCGAACCCGGCAGCGAGGAGTGGCCGGTCATCACCAACGACCTCGGCGAAGTCGACGTCGAGGAGACGCGTCGCCGCACCGCCGCCCTCGCCAAGCGACTCGACGGCGTCGTCCCGGTCATCACGGGCTTTCTCGCCCAGAACCACGACGGCGAAATAACGACGCTCGGTCGCGGCGGCAGCGACACCAGCGCCGTGATGCTCGGCAAGTACATGGACGCCGACGAAGTCGTCATTGTCACCGACGTCGAAGGCGTTATGACCGGCGACCCCCGCGTCGTCGAGGGTGCACGAAACGTCGGCCGAATCACCGTCGACGAACTCCGAAACCTCTCGTTTCGCGGCGCAGAGGTCGTCGCGCCGAGCGCGCTGAGCTACAAAGACGACCACCTCGCGGTCCGCGTCGTCCACTACCAGCACGGCGACCTGTTGACGGGCGGCACCCAGATCGAGGGCCAGTTCCGCAACCTTATCGACCTCCAGGAGACGGAGTTGGCCTGTCTCACCGTCGCCGGGCGTGCGATTCGCAATCGTCCCGGCATTCTCGCCGACCTCTCGGAGTCGCTTCGCGGCGCCGACATCAACATCGAGGCCGTTGCCAGCGGGATGGATTCGGTCACCTTCTACGTCGCCATCGAGGAGTCCGAGGAGGCCGAGAGCCTCCTGCACGAGTCCGTCGTCGCCGACGAGTCGCTCTCGAGCGTCACTGTCGACGAGTCCGTCGCTGTCGTCCGCATCACCGGCGGCGAACTCCCCAACCAACCGGGAATCATCCGCGGCATCGTCTCGCCGCTGGCGGAAGCCGGTATCAACATCCACGACCTCATCACCAGCGCCACCTCCGTCGCCATCTTCGTCGACTGGCACGACCGCGAGCGGACGCTCGAAATCGTTCAGGAAGGGATGTAGCGCGGTCGTTGACCCGTTTCCCGCAGATCCGTCCCTCACTAACTTCTCTCCTCGTCGCCCACATTATCCCCGTCACTCACGTCGTTTCTGTCGGTCGCGCTGTCCACTCACTCCTCCCGATTCGCCGATGCACAGAGTTCGGTGTCTCCGGCCAAAATCGGCGACTCGTCCCCACAGTTAGCCAGAAAGGAACGGAGACTCTCGTGGCGGTATTAAGAGATCAGAGCGACGACGGCGGACATGCGCTCCTACAAAGCGAAGATGGTCGAGACCATCTCGCTTCCCCCCCGCGAGAAACGAGACGAGATCCTGGACGAGGCGGGCTACAACGCGTTCAACATCCCCGCCAAGCACGTCTACGTCGACCTCCTGACTGACAGCGGTACCGGGACGATGAGCGACGAGCAGTGGGCGGCGCTGTTCCGCGGCGACGAGTCCTACGCCGGAAGCACGAGTTTCGCGAACCTCCGCGACGCCGTCTCCGACGTGATGGGCTTCCCGCACGTCGTCCCCACCCATCAGGGCCGCGGCGCGGAGAACGTCCTCTACGGCTGTCTCGTCTCCGAGGGCGACGTGGTGCTCAACAACGCCCACTTCGACACGACCCGCGCCCACGTCGCCAACCAAGGCGCCGACCCCGTCGACTGCCCCGTCGACGGCGCAAAAGATCCGAGCGTCGACGGCCCGTTCAAGGGCGACTTCTCGGTCGAGCGCGCCCGCGACGTCGTCGACGACGTGGGCGCCGACGAGGTTCCGGTCGTCGTGCTCACCATCACGAACAACTCCACCGCGGGACAACCCGTCAGCGTCGAGAACACCCGCGAAGTGGCCGACTTCGCCGCCGAAATCGACGCGACGTTCGTCGTCGACGCCTGTCGCTTCGCCGAGAACGCCTACTTCGTCCAGCAGCGCGAACCCGAGTTCGAAGAGAGTTCCATCGCCGACATCGTTCGCGAACAGCTCTCGTACGCCGACGCCGTGACGATGAGCGGCAAAAAGGAGGCGCTCGTCAACATCGGCGGCTTCGCCGCGATGCGCGACCCCGAGGTGTTCGAGGCGGCGAAACAGCGCGCCATCCTCTACGAGGGTTTCCCCACCTACGGCGGGATGGCCGGTCGCGACATCGAGGCGATGGCCGTCGGCCTGCGCGAGGCGGTCGAACCGCCGTACGTCGAGGAGCGCGTCCAACAGGTACAGGAACTCGGTGAGATGCTCGAGGCGGAGGGCGTCCCCGTCTACAAACCGGTCGGCGGCCACGCGGTGTATCTCGACGCTGGCCAACTGTTCTCGCACCTGCCGAGCGACCAGTTCCCCGGACAGGCGCTCGTCTGCGAACTCTACCGGGAAGGCGGCGTGCGCGCCGTCGAACTCGGCAGTTTCGCGTTCCCCGGCGCGAACCGACTCGAACTCGTCCGCCTCGCGGTCCCCCGCCGGACGTACTCGCGCGAACACCTCGAACACGTCGCCGAAACGGCCGGCGCTGTCGCCGCGCGCCGCGAGGAGGTGGGCGGACTCGAAATCATCGGTGAACCGCCGGTGCCGGAACTTCGGCACTTCTCGGCGACGCTCCGACCGGTCTCCGAGTAACTCGGTTCGCGTCTCACTCTTTCGACTAGCGCCCTTCGTACAGTCGCGTCCCGATGCGTTCGGGCAGACACTCGGTTTCGATGGCGCGGACGACTTCGTCGATGTCGTACGTGACGCGCCGTTCCTCGACTTCCATGGCGTCCAAATCGACTATCGCGTACGCCGCCCGTGAGTCGCCATCGCGCGGTTGTCCGACGCTGCCGGGGTTCATCACGATGCCCTCGTCGTACACCTTGTGCGCCTGGACGTGGGTGTGACCCATCACGAGCACGTCCTCCTCGTCGAGCAGTTCGGGCATGAACTCGTCGGGGTAGGTGTAGTGGTCCGGATTGTCCGGATGGCCGTGGACCAACCGGACGCGGCGGTCGGCGGCGAGTCGCTGCTGTGGGAGGCTGGCCAACCAGTCGAGGTCCTCGGCGTCGAGTCGGTCGCGAGCGTACTCGACGCCCGCGCGCGCCATCTCGTTGAACCGAAACGCCGTCCCCTCGGCGACGGCGCGGTCGTGGTTCCCTTGGACGGTGGGAACTGCCCGTTTTCGGAGTCGCTCGACGCAGTCGACGGGCCACGGGTTGTAGCCGACGACGTCGCCCGCACAGACTATCTCGTCGACGGGGGGCATGTCCGCGAGGACCGCGTCGAGCGCAACCAGATTGCCGTGAATATCGGAGAGAACACCCAACCGCATACTCCTGGGTACGACACGAGGACATTAGTGTTCGACGGCCACGTTCACGACCTCTGACCGTTTGCTTTCTCCTACTCTCATCCCGTTCCGTCAATCGTTGACGACGACCGTCTCGACGCCGTCGTCGGAGACGGTGATGCCAGCCGCACAGACGGCGTGTTCGAAGTCGAGGTCGTACGCCTCGCGGGCAGCGTCTCCGGCCGTCGTCGCCGCGAACTCGAACGCACGCGGGCTATCTTCCTCGTAGGTGGCGACGAGCGTCAGTTCCTCGACGGCCTCCACGAGCACGGCGTCCTTTCGGACGATGCCGATTGTCGCCTCGTCGTCGTCGACGACGCCTGCGATTCGCGGCGTGTCGTAGTCGTCTTTCTCGTAGTCGAGCGCGAGCAGACTCTCGACGAGGGCGTCGCGAGCGGGGTAGCCGAGGTCCAGTTTCTCGGTAATGGGGTCTACCTGCGACCCGTTGCCGACGACGACCTGCCCCGATTCGGTTTCGCGCATGCAGTTGTAGGAGATGTAGGGGTTGTCCGTCTCCGGGGCGTCCGGCGTCGGCGCGACGGTGAGCGCGTCCTCGCGCTCGACGACCTGCCTGTTCGGGAACGACCGCGAGGAGACGCGATACGCGGCGATGCCGGGACCGACGACGATGAACCGTCCGACGTACATGCACGAATATGGCCATCTGATAGTAAAATAGGTGGCGATGTATGCAAGGTGGTCCGTAATGACTGCCCTCCTTTCGGTCAAACCCGCCGATTGTGAAACTCGCGGAAGTCGGCGCAAACCACTACGCGCCGCTGTAGATACGCGCTAGTAGACGAGTCAGTTTATTAACCATTTGAGGCGAAAGTCACCGATATGAAAGCATCTGTGCCAGATGGACGGCGCACGAGCCAGATTCGAGACTTCTCCCTCCTGTTTGTGGTCCATCATACTCTCCAAACTTAGCCCACCGACTCTACCGACGTCGAGAGCACTTTTACGCCCGTGAACACGTTCCGTTCGATGTTCATAATTGGCTACAATCCCCGCAAGAACTGTTGGTGACGACATTGACGAGTCGATACTGAAGAGCCAAACTCCGCACAGATATCTCGCCCTGTCGTGGCGAGGGTGGACGGCAACCGACGAGTGCTGCGAGAACAACATCCAGAGAGCTGATACAGTCGAACGCAGGCGACACCGGTGAGCCGTAGCGATAAGTGCCAGCGCGACATTCACACAGCCACGACACACGGACAAATCTTCATAATCGGTTCCAGTCGTGCGGTTTCACTCTCCCACTCTCGACGCTAGGGAGGTTAGGACCTACGGTAAAATAGAGATTCAGGCTCCAAAACCCCGCAGTCGGGCGTTTTAACGCGTTTCGTGTAACCAACCCTGGACGTCGATTGCCGTTCATACTCAGCTCAATTTGGCCCGAAGAAGTCTTCTTGCGGGTATTCAGACCGACTATAACTCGAAGCGAACCGATGACAGAGATCGAGAACCGCTCGTGCGCCCGTTCGACCACCAACTGCGAGTATGAATTGCGCTCCGACCCTCAATCGAATACACGAGTGTACTCTCAACGCTGACGACCACTAAGCTAATTCATGTTCTGACTCTCATACAATCCTCATAGCTGACATTCAACAGCCGTCTCGGCGGACGGGCAATAGTTAGCTTGCCCTGAAGTCTGGGACCGTGATGCCGACTAGGGGTCACCACCTCCCTTCACGGGTTAGAGGCCGAATCCACGATCAAGTCCCATTCTCAACGAGCGCATCAGCGCGGTAAGCTGGGGCAGTTGACTAGAAGGCGTATCGGTTGCAGTCCGTATTGGCGGGAACACTATTGACTCGTCGTGGCCTCCAAACGGTTGCTTCGCTTAACTCATGCTGGAAGAGCCATATACTCGTCTTCCCACGATCTCCGCTGATGAATAGCCTCTTTTCCTTTTTCGGTGATTGCGTAGTAGTTCGTTCGGCGGTCGATTGGTCCTTTCTTGACGTATCCCTTGTTCACGAGTGTATCCAGATTTGGGTACAATCGTCCGTGATTGATTTCGCCATCGACATACTGTTCGAGTTCACCCTTGACGTCTTGACCTGATGGTTGGTCGAACCCAGAAATCACGTACAGGAGGTCACGTTGGAACCCGCTTAAGTCGTACACATGTCATTACCAACGAGAATGTAGATAATCGTTATCATTGTCTCGAACTTTGTCATTTAACGTGACGAGAACAACACTTCCTCTGTGACTTTACGGTGCATCAGCCGAACATCACTGTGATGCTCTTTCACCCAACCGACAGTTCATCTATAACCACAGCTAATTCGAGGCGCTGAGCGCTTCTAGGAGGTAGATTGTGTATGCTGTTTTTCCCCGACCAGCAAACCCCGTGATACCCGGTGGTCAACGGATAAGTGAGCGAGAACGTGCGCGAGGAAACGACTCTCGAACCCGGGACAACAGAGCTAAACAAATTCCCAAGAAGAGGTTACTCACGGCGTCTGTGGCCTCATCTGACCGTTTGAACGTCTCTGTCAGCCGACCGTTACCTCCTCTTCTCCGTCGATTCCGCTGACTGCAGTCTCCTAACTCCATCAACTGCGATACCGATCGTAATTCGGCTGAGTTTTTCCCTCCAAGAGACCCCACCTGCACAGAGATCCTCGGTAGTTACACCCGGTCGTGTGACGTCTCGTTTCAACTGCCTGTGAACAACCCCACCTAGCCCTCGCATCCGGATAGCCACCGTCTAGACCATCACCGTCTCGTTCCCACGACTCTCTCCCGACCGGCGCCCAGTTTATCTGCCCCCACAGGGTGCGGGACACTCACTGACGGTCGTCCCGCGTGATCGAATGAAGACGGACCAGAATTCGAATCCGAACCCTGAGACGACGGTATCGACCACTACTGAGAACTCGCACTCGACTACCCGAAGTGAGCACCCGAGCGAAGTGAATACTGCCGAGAAAACAAACACTACGACCGAAAACGCCTGCTGCTCTGCGCTCCGTACTGCGGCAAGACAACTCGGATACTCTCCCTCCAAAGCCGACTACGAATCCCTCGGCCTCACACCCGCCTCAGCGACTATCATCCGCACTCTCGGCGGCTGGAACGCCGCCAAGCAACAAGCCAGACTAAAGACGAATCCCTCGACCGGCTCCAGTGTTGCTCTCCCGCCGAATACCTCGACATCGACGACTCCATTCGCGCTAACTGGGCGAACCTCTCCGGCGACCAACGCTGGCACTACCGCAACTGTGAACAGAACACTACCCGCACACTCCGCCGTCGTGACTGTATCCGCGCTTGGGTCCAGGAGTACAAAGCCGCCTCCAGCGGCTGTGCGCGCTGTTCTGAAAATCATCCAGACTGTCTCAAATTTCACCATCTCGACCCGATACGAAAGAGAAATCCATCAGCAAAATGATCACCTACGGCTACGGAAAGGCCCGCCTCCGCGAAGAAATCGAAAAATGCGAACTCCTCTGTGCGAACTGCCATCGGAAACTCCACCACCGTAACCGAAGTAGCAGCTGGAAACGAGGCCGAAGTGGGAACGAACGAACGGGTGAAAGTGAGAGCGAATCACTCGACGAGGGTGAGTCCGAAAGCGCTACTGGACACGTAAACCAACCTGGAACTCGAAGTTTGACTCCCACCCACGCTTCCGCTGACGACGACTAACTCACTACCTCTCGTCTGAGCTGACTTTCCAAGCACCGTTGGCCCGTGTGTGTCTGTCTCTACACCCCATTACGTGACTTCGCAACACTCATATGCATCAGCGCGCAACGGAGAGATGCTGACTGAGTCACCGACCAACGCGTCGAGTTGACGAATGTCCAAAAGTCCCATGGGGTAGTGGCCAATCCTGAAGCCTTCTGGGGGCTTCGACCGCGGTTCGAATCCGTGTGGGACTATTTTCCTTACTTTCGCAACCTCGAGATGAGTCTATTTTAGCTCTCTCGAAAACACGACTTCTCTGGCATAGACGCGTGCGTCAACGCTCAGTACCTGCGTTGGAGACCGAGACTGTCTGGGTTAGAACGAGGAGGCTCTGTTGAAGCCCTCTGAAGCGGACAAGAATCGCGTGCTGACTACAGAGGATGCATTCAGCGCACGATGCGTGTCATCTCTGTGTGCGTCGAAATGCCACGGGTTACGCTCTCGAAAGGGCACCGACTTCTATCGGTAGTCGTCATTTCAGTGGTGCCACTGGGGCGTATTTGTTTGTTGGTAATCATGACTACTCAAGACGAGAACAAGGAGATCGTGCACCGGTATTACAAAGACGTTGTGGAGGGCGGCAGGACGGAACTGCTCTCGGACCTGATCGCCGATGATGTCCTCAACCACGATCCGTTATCCGACGAGTCGCTCACACACGAGGAAGCGCGAGGATTCGAAGGATTCCGCCACCACGTTGAGGTGTTCCAGGAGGCCTTCCCTGACAGAACATTCCGTATCGAGGACCAGATAGTCACTGTGGGACGCGAGGATGTATCGGACGTCACGCCGGGCGAGTTGCCAACGCAGCCAGCGAGACCGGCGGCTGCGAGGGTCGTGAGATATGCGCGTCTGGAGGCCATTACACCAGACTTTAGTTAGTGTTGTAAATGCTTTCTGCGCGTTAGATCGTAGTATAACTCCCGATCGCTGTCCGGAGCGCGTGCTGGATACAGAGGGTGTATTCATCAAGGAGACTCTGTTTATTTCGACACCCGGAGCCGAACTAATAGTTAGGTAGGAGTGCGAACTGACCGCGAGGAGATCGTTAGCGACCTCACTGGTGACTAATCGTCAACTCCTCACCGTCAATCCGCACCCGATAATCGTCGATCGAGAACGACAGGTTGACGCGTTCTTCGCCAGCGACAAGCGTGTCTAGCGCTTCGGGATCGACGTGGTTGTACAGTGTGGTACCGAAAACATCGGAGAGTTCCACCGGATCGACCTCTTCGACTGTTCCGAGGGCAGTGAGCGTAGCCATACTCGCCGCTGTAGCTGACCAATCGTATTTTCGGCAGAATAATGGATCGCGTGCCTCGGCAGATTGACCCGCACCATCTTGTTCTGCGACCATACTCTTCGCACGGGATCGGGAAACAAGAGTGTAGTGTGATTAATTGAGTAAACAACAGGATGGCCTTACAACGGCTGGTTCCCGTTGAGTCGCCAGGTGAAAATCGCCCGCAGGACGACGACGAGACTGTTTCGGTCGCCAGCACCCCAGATCGCCGTCTCCTCGATCTCTTCGGTAGTGGAGACATCGTCTACGAGCGCGCTCACGAGCGCCGTCTCTTCGTCCGTGATCAGCAGGCTTCCAGCGGGCGTCTCCTCCCACTCCCAGAGGGTCTCGAATAGTTCGGTTTCCGGCACCGTTTCCTGGATACGTTCCTGGACTTCTTCGGAAATCCCCGCCAAGTAGATCTCGACACCGCGCTCTGCAGCAGCCTGAAGCCTGTCGAGTTGTTCGTCGGTAAGCAATTCGTCGATAGTCATGTAGATGATCTGCTCGTCAGCGTCGGCGATGAACTCCTCAACGCGGGATGACACCGCCTCCCGTCCAGTGACCGTCCAGACGCCGAACTGTTCGCGTTGTGGCTGGGCGGGGCCGATCTCCTCCAGACACTCCGCGAGTTCGGTAATCGTGTTCTCGCGTTTGGTGTTGAGCATTCGGATGATCGTCTCCTCGGAGATTACGGTGAACTTTCGCGGTGTCGTGTGCTGGATGTCGACGAATCCCAACTCGTGGAGTCGCTCTGCCGATTCGTACACGCGAGTCCGGGGGACGCCGTTGATTCGTGTGATGTCCTGTGCGGTTCCCGTCCCGAGTCGTACGAGATTGATGAGCGTTTGAGATTCGTACTTAGAGAGCCCAAGATCTTGCAATCGGTCGAGCGCCTCGGCTACAGCCTGCTCCTCCTCGAAACTCACCATGGTAACAATTGACTCGGGGTGGGTAAAAAGGCACCCACGATTTCGAGCTTCTATTCTAGCTCTTCGGTGACGAATCGGAGCACCCTCTCGACGCGCTCGTTCGAGTTATATCGAATCATCTTCGTATGCGGGTTGTACTCGATCAAATTAACATCCTCCAGTTTCGGGAGATGGATGTGTTGTACGTCGATGAGAAGGGAGTCAGCGTGAGTTGCAGTGGTCTTCGGAGGAGGGTTCTCGGGAGAGATGTGATCGACGAGGGCATTAATTGTAACCATGGTCTCCTCAGTGTCGATCAACTGGGAGAGGATTGACCGCCGACACGGATCTGCCACTACCCGTAATGCTGTTTCGGTCGAGACTGTTTGGATTTCTTGGGTCATTGACGGGATTCATGGCAAAAATGGAGGGCTCGTGGATTAACCCCCTCGTTTACTCGAAATATCACATTCGCACTGACGCGGGGTCGAGTAGTGACATCGGAACAAACGGGTGATACACGCTTACCCTGTACCGAGCGACTTGATTAGCCCACATTGAGGCCGGGTCGGTGACCGATGCGCGCGTTGTATTCAGCACGACCGCTGGATTTGTAGATTTGTGAACGTACCGCCGAGAAGTCTAGCAAATATGGATAACAGTGATAGAACCATGCTAAAAAGGTGTGTGACAATGCTTAACACACCGCGCCGCTACTAGGGAAGCTAATATGACATTAGCGACGGTTCGGAGATATCATCCCATTCGAAACCCTCCCACGGAGGGGGAGGCGGTCGTGATAGGGGGAAGTATGGCCGGTCTCCTCACAGCCCGGGTCCTTGCGGACAGGTATCGAGAGGTAACCGTAATCGAGCGGGATCCAACCCCGGTCGAACCGCTCGCTCGCCGGGGCGTTCCCAGGACCGACACGTTCATCTGCTGCTCGAGGCGGGGCGTGCAACCCTCGAGGATCTCTTTCCCGGATTCGGTGAAGCGCTCGCCAGGAGAGGCGGGGTGATACTCGACGGCTCGCGCGACGTGATGCACCATCAAGAGGGCAATTTCCTCGCCAACGGAACCCGACAGTTCCCGTTGTATTTTGCCACCCGACCACTCTTCGAACAAGTAGTTCGACGACGCGTTGCCGACCTCGACGCCGTCACGTTTCGATCGCGGTGTCAGTGGACCGATTACATCGTCGATGAATCCGCAACGACCGTGATGGGAGTCGCTGTCACTGCAGCGGAAGGTCACTCGGAGGAACTGGGTGCTGATCTGGTCGTCGATGCGACCGGTCGGACGTCTAGGACACCGACGTGGCTGCGGGCGCACGACTATGACCCGCCGAAAACCGACGAAGTCCGCGTCGATATGGCCTACAGTACGGCGCACATCGAACGGCCCGTCAACGACCGGCAAATGATCCTGGCGGCCCCATCGCCCGAACTCAGCCGTGGCGGTTCGACATTTCCGGTTGAAGACGGTGGACGGCTCGTGACCTTGTTCGGCCTGCACGGCAATCATCCGCCGACGGACGAGGAAGGACTGATCGAGTTCGCAGCGGACCTTCCCGTCCCGCATTTCGAACGGCTTCTCGACACGCGGACGTGGCTATCCGAGGATATCGCACACTACCCGTTCCCGACCAGTATCCGCCGGCGCTACGAGGATCTAAAGCGGTTTCCGGAGGGTCTGCTCGTCGTGGGTGATGCACTCGCCAGTTTCAATCCAATCTACGGACAGGGGATGTCGGTGGCGGCCTTGGAGGCGTTGGTGCTGCATCACGCGCTCGCGGACGGGAGCTGCGAGGATCTTGCCCGACGCTTTTTCGATAGGACCAAAGACATCATCGACGTCGCCTGGACGTTGTCCGTCGGCGGGGACTTCACATTCCCGCAAACCGAGGGCCCGAAGCCTCGCGGTACCGATCTGACCAACAGGTACATCTCCCACCTGTTGCGTGGGGCCCACGACGACCGCGTACTCCGAGAAGTGTTCGTCAAAGTGCTCATGATGGAACAGCCCCCGACGACACTATTCTCCCCTCGCATCCTGTGGCGCGTCCTCAACCCGAAGATATGAGCGGAGCTACATTCGCGCCTTGTATTCAGTAACTGCTGAGCGTTCTGCCTGAATGCTATCATCACACTCGTAGGTTTCGTGTATCTAAACGGCTTCCCCGTTGATTACCGAGGGGATATCGGTGTACCACGTTCCAGCAGCATCCTCGTCGACATCAATGACCGGGTTGTGGAGCATATGGTGGGAGAATCTCATCTTCTCCCGCTGTTCATAGGTAACAGCTCCGTGTAATCGTCCCTGATTATAAGAGGCGATCAAGACAGGGATTCCTCTTTGTGCCACCGCTGCATGTGCTCGGCGTGGGTTTCGAGATACGCACCGGTTTTGAAATGCGCGTCGTAGTAGTCCGTGTCAATATGGTGTGCCTGGACACAACCGGGTAGCACCATCGTCGGCACTGTCCCCGGGAACTTCCCGTATTTGTCGTAGACGTACTGGGCGATCTCCCCGAGGCACTCGACCGTCTCTTCGTCGTACGGCTCGATCGAGCGCTTCACAGCATCGCTGTCCTTCCACGGACCGGATGTCGATGGGTCGTAGGTGCCACCCGGACCGAACTTCCGTTCGACGAGTTCGTCGACCGCCGCGTGCATGTCCGGGTAGTACGGCGGACAGAGTCCCTCAAACCGGTCGTCGAGGCCCACTGGGTTTGGTGCAGTCCAGTCCTCATTGTCGACGAATCGGAACCCAAGCCCGTCGAGATCGTCGCGCATCGGAGCGCCAAACAGGCTCAGCTCGTTGATCCCGGCGAAGTACAACCCGCCTAGTCCCATCGCCTGCATGGTAAGTACCATGTTGTGTGCCATGAAGGCTAACTCAGCACAGTTCTGTTCCCAGGTGGCGCGTTCGAGGAAGGACAGCGGAAACGCCTTATCGGCGTCCAACAACCCTGACTCGATGTACGGCTCGAGGTCGCCGGCCTGATTACCGAGGCCATCATCCATGATCACGTAGCCGTTCTCGACGAACAGACAGAGGAGCGCCAGCATCTCTTCGCTGGCGTCACCGACGGGCATGAACAGCGTTGACCCCGGCGTGTTTGTCCACCAGTGGTTCGGTTCGAGGATGTGGCCGGACTCGGCGGGGATGTCCACTCGCTCGTCGGCGAGTTTCTCAGTGTGCGCTCTGGCCACTGCCATAATGCGTTCGACGTCGTCTTCGAGGTCCATTGCCTCGCGGAGCCGGTTCGGTTCGACGTTTCGAGTGTTCGTCAGGTACGTGCCGTCGTCGTCCGTATAAAACAGGACCGGGGTGCCAATCCCAGCCGCCGTCGGTGCTGTTCGACCGGTCAACCGGACCGAGAAGTCGGTGTGCTCGTCCGGCCGATGCGGGCCGAACGGAATCCCGTAGTGCCACCCGCTCACCCCGGTCCCAGCGGTGACGAGGACCGATTGCTCGAGGTCGGATAATGGAAGGGGGTCAGCGTCAGATTCGAATGCCAGCGGCCCCGAGAGGATTGACAAACCAAGACCGAACCGGCGAGATCGTCGCCCGAAAATGGCCTGAAACAGTGGATACTCGAGCAGTTCGGTAAGGGGTTGTGTGGTGTTAGGCATGGTGACTCCTCGATGTGTTAATAACACCTCGATTGTGATGAGAAATCCTGAAGGTCTATCGACGTTCTGTCTGCCATGGGCTGGTTGACCCACAGTCTACCACGTGAACCAGTCACATAACGTCACCTCGTGAACCATCTGCAGGAGTTGAACAGGATGCACTATTTAACCAAGGAACTAGTGTGCTAGCGTCGGTCCGCTAGTGAACGATATGCGCGCTGTATTCAGCACGCCCGCAGAAATCTATCACTGATTGAGGGTTTCAACAGAGCTCACGTTGTTTGAGTTGTAGGTCCGAGTAGATCGTGACGGGTGGAGGATGCACCGGCTTGATCCGGAGTCGGGAGGGTTCGAGACCGACTATGGGACTTCAACTGATGCGGTAGCGCGGAGTCCCCTTCCTCAAGCGCGAGCGAAGCGAGCGGTAGGGAGGGGAGGAGCGCGTTCGTATAGGTCACAAACACCAGCCTATAAGTAGCAACACACCTACATTGAAACTGTGGCAGACGACTACGTGCGTCGAACGGCAATCACTCGTCTCGAAGTCACTGACGAGCAACGCGATCCCCTCAAAGAGACAATCTCCGAGTGGAAGCGTGGTTGCCAACTCGCCACGGACATGGCGTGGGGCAAGTGCAACGCCAAGAGCGACGTACAGCCCCTCGCCTACGACGACGTGCGCGAACACACCGACCTCGGCAGTCAGCACGCGATTCTCGCCACCCACCAAGCCGCACAAGCCATCACCGGCTGTCTCGAACGCCGCTCGAAAGGCAAGAAGGTGAGCAAGCCCACCTTCACCGCACCCACGGTGAAGTACGACACCCGGACCATGACGCTGTTCGATGACGATACGGTGTCGCTCTCCACAACGGAGAGTCGCGTCCGGTGTCCACTCGCCCTGCCCGACGCCAACAATGGCTACCAACGGCAGTACCTCGACTCAGACACGTGGAGCGTCACTGAAAGTACGCTCACCGCCCGTGACGGCGACTACTTCTTACATATCGGCTTCCGCAGACACAAGAACGATGCTGAGAGGAACACCGCCGAGGACGGAACGGTCCTCGGGGTTGACCTCGGTATCGAAAACCTTGCCGTCACAAGTACCGCTTACTTCTTCAGCGGGCGGGAGTTAACCCACACCCTTCGCGAGTTTGAGAAGGTACGCGCCGGACTCCAACAGACCGGGACACGAAATGCCCACCGAACGCTCAAACAGTCGAGTGGCCGCGAACTTCGCTACGTCCGCGATGTGCTTCACCGGGCGTCGAACGCCATCGTCGCGGAAGCACTCTGCTACGACTGTGACGTGATTGCGTTCGAGGACCTAACCCACATCCGCGACCGAACCGGCGCATCGTGGGGGCACAAGTGGGCGTTCCGAACGCTCTACGAACAGGTGGAGTACAAGGGCGAAGCGGAAGGCATTTCGGTGAAACAGGCCGGTTCGGCGTACACGTCGAAGCGGTGTGCCGAGTGTGGATTCACGGCGAATGAGAATCGTCCGACTCGCAACGATTTCCAGTGTGTGAAGTGCGGGTCGGAAGCGAACGCGGATTACAACGCGGCGAAGAATATCGGTATGCGGTATGTCCGTCGGGGCCAACAGTCGTCTCGGCGGACGGGCAACAGTCAGCTTGCCCTGAAGTCTGGAACGGTGACGCCGAGCGGCGGATTTACCGCCCACCCGGATGGGTTCGAGGCCGAGTTCATGGACAAGCCCCACCCTCGACGAGCGAACCCCTCAGGGTGAGCGAAGTAGGGTGGGGTCGTTGACCAGCTACAGATGAGCATACTCCCAAAAGTGGCAAATAAGGACACATTTAACCAGATTTATATCAAACAGATGGCTCTCCACGCATAGGGGATTTATCAACCTCCCTAAGAGAAGACGTAGGTTCTGACACACCACTGCGCTCCCTCTCAGGTCTGACACACCACCTTTTGAGGTGCTTACCAGCGAGCGATTGCTGGCGGGCGTCACTCGCCACTACTGAGTAGTCGCTTTTCGAGTATTAGTGATATGGCTAACTGTTTAGGGACTATGAGACACGTTAGAAGTGTACATTCTCGTTTATGAATAAAGTGGTCTCGACGCGTTCGACGATAGTCGATTCTCTGGGTTATACTGAACTGTGGCTCTGTTGAAGCCCTCAATCGATGACAGATGAGAGGAGCTGTTTAGCAAAAGGATTGTCTGCAAGCGAGACTGATACCCTCCGGCAGTACACCTACCACCGTAGGTGCCATAGGGAAACCCAGTATGAGTGTCATTGTTGAGTTCACCGTCGCTGACGAGGAATTCATCCTCGGTCAGGTGCTTTCTGATCCGCCCGGTATGCACATCGAACTCGAACGGATCGTCCCGACCGGCTCGTCGGTCATCCCGTTCCTCTGGGTGCGGGGGGAAAACTACCAGGCGTTCGAAGATCGGGTCCAGGGGAGCGAGCGCGTCGCCGAACTCGTCGTTCTCGACCAGTTGGACGACGAGGTGCTGTACCGCGTTGAGTGGACAGACGAACCACACAGTCTATTGGAGGGTATCAATCAAACTGGAGGCGTAATCCTTGAAGCGAATGGCAACAGAGGGTGGGAGTTCCGGCTCCGGTTCCCGAACCATGACGCCCTCTCACAATTTTACAATTTCTGTACCGAGCACGACATAACCATCCATATCGACCGAAGCTATACCCTCACCGAGCGAAGCGATATCGGACACCAGTTCGGCCTTTCGCAGCAACAACGGGAAGCACTCGTTCTGGGGCTTCGGCGTGGGTACTTCGATACACCGAGCCAAGTCTCGCTGAACGAACTGGCCGAGGAACTCGGGATTTCTCAACAGGCCATTTCGAGCCGGATTCGTCGGGGGTCGAAGCAAGTGTTATCCGAAGCCTTGCTCACCTCAGCGGTGGAATCGGACTGATGATTCACGAGAGGATTTAAAAGAGTGGTTTGGACAACAAACGGCCTTACTCGGAGTGGTCTGATACCATTTAGTGACGCGATGACCACCTCACCAAACGAGGCGAACGGAGAACTAACAATGATAGACCGATTGTACTCCGTGTTAGCGAACGAGGATCGTCGGGCGGTGCTCGACTACTTCGACGGCACTCCCGGGGAGACGGCGTCGCTTGAGGACCTCGCGGACTACCTCGTTGACCGTCGTGATGGAGAGGACGCTCGGTCGCATGAGCGTACCCTGGTACGACTCCACCACGTCGACTTACCGAAGCTGGCGGCTGCCGGCATCATCGATTACGACGCTCGGACCCACACAATCAGCTACCGTGGGCATCCCAGAGTGGAAAAGATCGAAGAGCTATAGGGGGGTGTCACCGAGACGGTCCAAAGAGAGGTATGAAGCTAGTCATGTGTCTGGCCTGTGGTGAATTCATACAGTCGAGGAACCAAGACGGCGAGTTAGTCTCTCTTCAAGACTAATGCCCGCAATGCAATGGGGTGGAGTTCAAGACATCATTTCGGATACAGAAATCCGAGCTGAAGATTAGGCTACCCGTTTTTGAGCAGAATGTCACGCAGAATTGCTCGTTGCCCTGTGTGAGATAACCGCTATCTATTCGGCATGGTTGCTGAAACCTACTCAGATATTGTCAGAACCTGCGTGCTGGATATAGAGCGTATGTTCACCAAGAACAGCTATCCAAACGCCCGTTGTATCCCAATGGTATGCCAGTCATCCAGTGTAACGGGGCAAATCTCTATTACGAGGAGTATGGCGAGGGCGACCCGATCGTCTTGCTCCACGGCGTGTTGCACGGGCTCCGGTTCTTCGAACCACAGTTGGCCGGCCTGTCGGACGACTATCGGGTGATCGCGTTCGATTTCAGAGGACACGGCCGGTCGGAGAAAACCGAAACGGGACACACGGTTCCGCAGTACGCCCAAGATCTCCACGCCTTCCTCGACCAGCGTGATCTTAAGGACGTCGTCCTCGTCGGCTGGTCGATGGGCGCGTTCGTCTCGTGGGACTACGTGAATCAGTTTGGTACCGACAGGATTCGTGGATTGGTCGATATCGATATCGAAGCTACCAGGTTCCAGTGGGAGGATTACGACTACGGCCTCGCTCGCCTGGAGGACGTGCAGCGCCTCGTCGAACTCGCCCAGTCCGACCAACCTGGCCTCATTGAACACTTCACGCAGCAGGTCTTCGCCGACCCCACAGCCGAGACGAAAACCCTCCAGTACGACGAGATTTCCCGGACGCCACCCCCGATCCAAAGCACGATTCTGTTCGATACCCATACCCGGGATTACCGATCCGTCCTCCCCGAGATCGACGTCCCCATGCTGGTTTGCGCGGGCACTGCAGAGACACGAGGAAGCGTTGACGCTGTCCGTTACGTCGCGGACCTCGTGCCCGAGGCGAGGGTCGAACTGTTCGAGGTGAGCGGCCACGGTCCACAGTTCGAGGAACCCAAGCAGTTCAACCGGGTGGTCAGCCACTTTGCCGGTTCTCTTTGAACAATACGCGCGTTGTATTCAGCACAGTCGCTGAAACCTACTCAGATACTGTCAGCAGATACCTGCTGAAGAGAGAGGATGTCTTCAGCACTCTACTTCTAAAAAATACAGCGAGAGTTCCACGGGTCACCTGACCCGTGGGTGAATCGCGTGCGCTCTCCTAATGTTCAGTCTCCTCAATGTACCGACGAACCACATCTTCGGAAACCGCGCCAGTTGTCCCGACGTAGTATCCGTCCTTCCACAGACCGCTTCCCCAAAAGTACCGCTGTTTGATTTCCGGGTGACGCTTCAGAATCTTTCGACCCGAGTATCCCTTGAATTGCTTCGCGATCTCGGCAGGACTCCATTTCGGGTCGGACTCCACAAACAAGTGAACGTGGTCGTTAGCAATCTCCATCGACACAATTTCGTGGCCGAACCGCTCGGCAGTCCCTCGGAACAACTCCGAAAGTTCGTCTCGAACTAACTTCAACATCCCGTGTCGATACTAAGCGGAGCGAAGCTCCGCGAGGTACGCAAAGCTTCGCTTTGCTTGACTTGGGACACCACACGAAATGATATTTACACAAACTAATCGAATGTGCACGACTCCGGTGTTCTCCCATCATAATCTCTATTTTTATTATCACTTGATTTGATAGTCAAGGTATGGGTATCGAAGAAGTCACAAAGACCGCACGCACCCGACTCTGTATAGAGTCTGGTGAGCGGTCGTGGCTCAAAGATGCCCGTTACACCGCACGAGACATCTCCAACGATACACTCCGTCTCAAACAGCAAGGCTACAACCGGACCGAGATTCAGAAGGAAGTTGACCGGGATGGATTCCTTCGGAACAACAAGTGTGCGGTCGTCGGGAAAGCCCTACAAGCGTGGGACTCCTACAAAGAACTCCTCAACTGGTGGCACAACCAAGACGACACCAACGTCGGGAAACCGTCGCCACCAGCCACAGACAAGAAAGGAACCTACCCACTCGTTATGGCTCACACCGAAGGCTATCGCCTCACCTACGACGACGAGGCCGACCGTATTCGGTTCCGTGTGAGTCCGAAGCCGTACAAGAAGGTGAAAGGACACCTTCGAGGGCGACCGGACGACCTCTCGTTGATTGAGAAAGCCTTGACGGGGGACGAATGGTCGTTGGGGCAGGCCGAACTTCTGTACCGCGATGGCGTGTACTACCTACACGTCACGGTCAAAACCGAGGTTGAAGTACCTGAACCTGAAGACGCTGACACACTCATCGGTGTCGATATTAACGAGCGCAACATCGCTCTCACCGCTCTTACTCGTGAGACGATGGACACGCTCGGAACCCTCTTGCTTGACTACGGCTCGGTGAAAGCCGAACGCCAACGCTACCACACCATCACGAAACGCTGTCAAGAACACGGCCAACACTCTATCCACCACCAACTCGGTGAAAAAGAAGAACGCTACACCGAGTGGATTCTTCACCGAATGTCCCGAGTCGTGGTTGAGTTCGCACAACAGTTCTCGAACCCGGTTATCGTGTTCGAGGACTTGAGCGGGATTCGAGACGCCATCAAGTACGGCACGTACATGAACCGTCGTCTGCACAAACTACCGTTCCACAAGTTCGAACAACAGGTTCGCTACAAAGCAACGTGGAACCAGATTCCGTGTGAGGCAGTTGAGTCGCCGTACAACTCGAAGTCGTGTTCGTGCTGTGGTCATCGAGGCCACCGTCAGGGGCGACGGTTCCGGTGTACGAATGATTCGTGTGCGGTTGAGCAAGACCATGCTGACCGGAACGCGAGCGTGAATGTGGCGTGGCGAGCGTTGGCTAAACACGCTGGCATTGATATTGAATCAGTTAATTACCGGACTCACAAAACCCAACCACAGGTTCGGTTGGTGCGTCTGTCCGGGTCGGGGCGCTCTGTAAACCGCCCATCCTCATCCCGCGAAATCGCTTCGCGTGGAGTGCTTACGACGTAAGCTGAGGGAACTAGAAAAGCCACGGGTCACCCGACCCGTGGTCGTTTACTAGCGATTGAGGAGGTTCCTTCGAGCGTACTGAATGAAGTGCGGTATTTTACACTAATGCTGTGCCATCGAAAGCTAAATCTGCAGCTATGAGCGTGAAGAGTGAAAGCGAGGGTCAGACTGCGTATCCTTCGGTTTCCAGCGTATGCTCGACCACTTGATCAAACCGCTTCCGGAGGTCGGGTTCGAACATCTCGACACGCTCATCAGATTCCATCAGCTCAACATGACGTTCGTCACCGTCGGACTCGTCATCGATAACGCGGTACGTCTGAGTGAATTTCCGACCATCGTTTCCGTAAAGGATCACGACGATAGATTCCTCACCTGTCTGTCCTTCGTGATTCGACCCTTTCGCCTCTCCGGTAACGTTTATCCGGTCGAAGTTCGTGAGATTCGTGCTAAGGGCGCCGATCGCAAGTTGCTTTTCGAGCGACTCACGCTCCCATTCGTGCTGCTCACCTGTCTCCAAATCTGTCCCGACGACTGTGTTCCGTCCAATCTGTTCTACTGTCCACTTTCTGAGGGTCGGAGCTTCGAGTTCCTTCTCCGTTCGTGAACGGATGTCCCCTTCTTGGATCATGTCGCCTTCTTCGACACGGATGTACTGTGGGGTCGTGGCGGGTACGTCGATGAAGATCTCACCTGACTCGATGTTGACTAGCGCTTCCACTCCATCGATAGTACGAGAGATTAGTCTCAGAACTCTGTCAGTGCTCATGGTTACTCATCGACTCTATTTGGCTTCAGATCTATCTAAGGTTGACGCCGTACAGGAAACACCCGCTAATTCAGTAGATTCGACGCGAAAAGACGGCGTCTATTGTGCTAATTACTGACTCTGTCTGTAGGATGCATTCTATCGAAGAGCTGATATCTCATTCCGTCTGTGGGTTCACACTCCCCGTCTTCGCGTAGACACCACCGAGAAGGACAAACCCGGCAAGGAGCGGAATCACGGCGCAGGCGGCGTACACCGGTTCGAAGCCGACCGTCTCGACTAGCGGCAGCGACACCATCGGGCCGATACCACCTCCGAGGTCGCCGAGGACGTTGTTCGTCCCTGTCGCCCGGCCCATCCGATCGCTCGGCGTGAGGTCGGCGAGAAGCGCCATGAGCGGACCGCTGGTGCCGCCCTGTCCCGCGCCGATGCAGACACAGGAAACCACGAGCGTCGGCATCGAGGAGGCCCGCGATAGGAGTATGAAACCGACGAAGGAGACGACGAGGAAGACGAGAAGCACCGGAACGCGAGCGCCGTAGTCGTCGCTCACTTTCCCGCCGGCGAGCATGAACACTGAGGCGGAGACGACGGTCACGGCCATCAGTAGTCCCGAAACCCCCTGCGGACCGTAACCGAGGAGCTCGATTCCGTTGACGTCGATGAAGAGGACGAGCGTCGCAAACAGCGCACCGAGATAGGCGAAAAAGAGTCCGAAGTTGACGAATCCGACGGTGAGCGCGGGCGTACTCGTGTCGATCTCCCACGGTGCGCTCGTCGACCGCTCGGTCGTGACGTGCGTCTCCGGAACCTTCCAGTAGGCGATGACGCCCGCGAAGAGTGCGAACGCAGCTGCGACGACGAACGCGGCTTCAACACCGTACGTGTCGCTGACGACCCCGCCGAGGATGAGGCCAGCAGGGAATCCGAGCGTGATACCGCCGCGGACGACGCCCATGTTCGTGCCGCGGGAACTGCCGTCGCTGACGTCCGCAGCGATAGTGTACGCCGTGGCGAAGACGGCGGCGCTTCCGAGTCCCCAGAGAACACGCGCGAGGAGAAACCAAAACTCGGGCACCGATGACTCGACGGCGACGACGTAACCGAGGGTGGCGACCCCCTCGACGAAGAGGCCCGCGACGAACGGCTTCCGGGTGCCGATTCGGTCGACGAGCGCCCCCGCCGGGGCGTTCGCGACGATGCGAGCGAACCGATTGGCGCTCAGAATCAGGCCGACGAGAAACGGCGAGATGCCGAGGACGGTCCCGAGATTCGGAAGGATAGGGAAGATGACGCCGCCGCCGAATCCGACGAAGAACGTGCTGGCGATGACCGCGAGAACGACCGTCTGCGGGCGCTTCACTGCGGGCGCCGACCTCCGAGAAGAGACAGGTTCGTCGAGTGCATAACTGACTCGTTGGTCAGTACTTCGGCAACCGGGATACGACTGTCGTTCGCTGGCGTCGCTTTCCGGTAGGTTCGTCGGCGACGCGAACGGGGTCTACGGTGTGTAGTTCCCGCGGTCTCTCCGGACACTCTACCAAATCACCTCCGCGAAGTCTGTCGATCTCCAGTCGAAACGAAGGGGTTGTCCGAAACCGAAATCCTTTACAATCACTTCTCGACGTCCAGCAGCGCGACCCGTTCGCGGACGGCGTCCGAGAGCGTCCCCTCCGTCGCCGACAGCTCTCGGTCCGTGAGGTCGAAAAACTCGAAGAGACGTTCTCTATCGTAGTTTCCGAGCGTGGATGCGCCGTCGAAAGCCAGCGTCTCGGTCACCGCCTCGGAGGCCGTGGACTCCGCGCCGCCGTCGACGAGGACGACAAGCGGGAGGCGGCCCTCCTCGAGTCCCATCTCGAACGCCTGGTCGATCTGGCGTCGTCCAGCCGCATAGAGCAGAATCTCGACGGCGCGGTCATGCGCGACGTTCTCGCCGCGAGCGATGGCTCGGTCGGCGAGTTCGACCGCCCGTTCGAGGTGCGCGCGGTCGACGACGTACCGGGCGTCGAACGCTTGCACGGTCGTCCCGTACTCCTCGGCGACGTCGCCGAGCGCTGCGACGACGGCGTCGATGTCCTCAACGTCGACGACGCCCTCGACGAGTCTCATCCAAAATCACCCAGACTCGACTGGTCGTCGTCCGCGCTTTCTCCGCCTGACGCGGAGGCTGCTCCGCCGGCGGGCGTGAACTCCGCGGGCGCGGCCGACTCGTCGGCCTCCACGTCGTCCATCGAGGGGTCTCGTCGACCGACGTTTTCGAGCACCGTTTCGGCGGTCTTTCGCCGCCCGCGCAGCGCCGCGAGGATGACGGATTTGTCGGCCTCGCGGAGGTCGGCGCGACTCTCGACGCCCGCTTCGAACAGCCGTCTGGCGCGCTTTCGGCCGATACCGCGGACGCCCGCGAGGTCGAGTAACTCCTCTCGAACGCCGTACTCGATGCGCTTTTTGGCCTCGCGGACGGCGATGTTCGAGCCCAGATTCAGTTCGCCCGCTAACTGTTCGGCCGCGCCCAGCAGCCACTCGGCGGTGTCGACTTTCCCTCTGATGTCGCCGGGACCGACGCCGTAGCGCTCGGTGATGCGGTCCTCGTCGACCTCTTTGGACCAGTCTTCGAGCAGTTTTGCGGTTTTCAGCGCGGAGAGCCAGTCCTCGAAGGCGACGTCGTCGTACTCGGAGGGAACGTTCCCGAGGAACTCCCCCTCGCGCTCGTAGCAGAGTTCGGTGTACGTCGAGCGGTCACCGGATTTGAGGTAGAGTTGGTACATGTCCGGCGTCCGGGAGACGAGGTGGTAGAGGCCGAGCGCAGTCGGTTTGGGCGCGTCGCCCGTCGTCTCGGGATCCGCTTCTGCATTGTCGCGCCGCAGGTCGCTCGCGGAGACGAACCCGGCGTCGACCGCTTCGCCCATCTCGTCCGCTTCGGTCGCCTCGCTCGCTTTCTTCCCGCTCTTGCTCCCGCCTTTCCGCTCCCACTCTCGGAGTCCGTCGATGATCTCGGCGGCGCTCATCGGGTCGAGGTAGAGCCGGGAGACGGTGTGGCCGATGCCGGTCGCCCGTAGGGTGTCGCCGTCGCGTTCGACGAACTCGTTGACCTCCAGATACCGGAGCACCGAATTGGTCACCTGTTCGAGTCGACTCTCGTCGTCGGTCTGCGTCGCGTACAGCGTCCGGTCGAGGAACTCCAGCAGTCCCTCTCTGCTGCTGGCGAATCCAGAGGCGATGGTGGCCAGCACGTGCGTTCTCAGCGCGGGTTCGGCCGCGAGTTTCGAGCGCACGGGTTCGGGTTCGGCCCAGAGGTAGCGCTCGAACAGTTCGTCCATCTCGTCGGCGTTCTTCGCCAGGAGCACGGCCTCGCCGTAGGGGTCGCGGCCGGGTCGCCCGGCGCGACCCATCATCTGGTGGACTTCGAGCACGTTCAGCGGTTTCATGCCGCCGAACTCGCCGTCGTAGCGCCGCCAGTCGCGGACGACGACGCGGCGACTCGGCGTGTTAACCCCGGCGGCGAGCGTCGGCGTCGCGCTCACCACTTTGATGAGTCGGTCGCGGAACGCCGACTCGACGATGCTCCGATGGTCGGGCGCGAGACCCGCGTGGTGAAACGCCGCGCCCTTGGCGACGGTACGCGCTAAGTCGGCGCTCGTCTCCGTGTCGGAAACATCGCGAATCTCGGCGGCGAGTTCCGTGAGTTCGTCGCGCTCCTCTTTCGTGAGCGCCGCATCGGACACGTCGGCGAGGCGTTTCGCGGCCGCTTCGGCGTTGCGCCGGGAGTTGACGAACACGAGCGACGATCCGCCTTCCTCCAAGGTGTCGGCGACGAGTGCGGCGGTCTGTTTCTCGCCGCGTTCGACTGGCACTTCGCGCTGACTCCCGTCGTCGAAGTTGATGGCGTTGCCGTAGTGGACGCCCGTCTTCAGGTCGATGGGTCGCCAGTCCGAGCGGACGAGGCTCGCGTCGAGCCAGTCGGCGACCTCCCCGGCGTTGCCAACGGTCGCCGAGAGCGCGACGACCTGCAGACCGGGATTGATCTTCCGTAATTTGGCGAGCGTCACTTCGAGCGTCGGCCCGCGGTGGCGGTCGTCGACGAGGTGGACCTCGTCGGCGACGACGCAGGTGAGTTCCGAGATCCACGAGGCGTTGTTGCGGACGAGCGAGTCGACTTTCTCGCTGGTGGCGACGATGATATCTCGGGTGGCGAGCCACTCGCTCGTCGAGTCGTAGTTGCCCGTAGAGACGCCGATATCGACGCCGAACCGCTCGAAGCGTTCGAACTCGGCTTTCTTCTCGGAGGCGAGCGCCCGAAGCGGGACGATGTAGAGCGCTTTTCCCCCTCGTTGGACGCTCGACAGCATCGCCAGTTCGGCGATGAACGTCTTCCCCGAGGCGGTGGGGATGGAGGCGACGAGACTCTCGCCGTCGGTGACACCCGCCTCGACCGCCTCGGCCTGCGGCGGGTAGAGTTCCTCGATGCCCTCCTCGCGGAGGAAGTCGGGAACGCCCGACGGGAGGCCGGAAAGCTCCGCTGTCTTCATTACTCGGGGTTGGCGCGTCCTCCGGTTTAAACTGTCGGGACCGAGGTGGAAGTAGACGTCTCACCGCTCGGCGGTGAATCGACGGTACTCCGGTCGTGAGGTCCCGTCACCGCTTTGTAATCGACTGTCGAACGTCAGGTATGCGAATCGAGTTCGACCGCGACACCTGCATCGGGATGTACCAGTGCGTCGACGAGTGGGCGGCGTTCGAGAAGAACTTGGACGACGGGAAAGCCGACCTCGAGGGCTCTGAAGAGACCGACAACCAACTGTTCGTCCGCGAAGTGCCCGAGGACGCGGAGTTCGACGCGGAGTTCGCCGCCCGCGTCTGCCCCGTCGACGCCATCAGAGTGTACGACGACGACGGCGAGCAGGTCGTCCCGTAAGCCTCCCGCAAGCGGCTCGGACGGCCGCTCCGCGGCGTTCAGACCGCTCGCTCTACTTTCACCGCGGTTCACGAAACCTTATCCGAGAGAACGACGAAGCCGACCCGATGGCCGCCAGCGACGAGGTCGCCTACGTCGACCACCCGCTTCTCGCCCCCAGTTTCATCGAGCGCCGCCTCTACCAGATTCAACTCGCCGGGGCGGCCCGGGAGAGCCACACGCTCGTCTGTCTCCCTACGGGTCTGGGCAAGACCACGGTCAGCCTCCTCGTGACCGCCGAACGACTCTCGGAGGTCGGCGGTAAATCGCTGCTGCTCGCGCCGACGAAACCGCTCGTCCAGCAGCACGCCGACTTCTACCGCGAGGCGCTCTCGATTCCCGACGACGACATCGTCGTCTTCACCGGCGACGTGCGTCCCGACGACCGGGCGGCGCTGTGGGACGACGCGCAGATCGTCATCGCCACCCCCCAAGTGGTCGAGAACGACCTCGTCGGCGGCAGAGTGAGCCTCGAACGCGTCACCCATCTCACCTTCGACGAGTGTCACCGCGGCACCGGCGACTACGCCTACGTCTACATCGCTGAGCGCTACCACCAGGATGCCGAAAACCCGCTCGTCACCGGGATGAGCGCGTCGCCCGGCGGCGACAAGGAGGATATCCTCACTGTCTGTGAGAACCTCGGACTCGTCGACGTGACGGTGATGACCGAGGACGACGCCGACGTGGCCGAGTACACCTACGACACCGAAGTCGAGTGGGAGCGGATCAGCCTCCCCGACGAGATTCTGACCATCCGCGACGCGCTCAACGAGGTCATCAAAGACCGACTGAGCAAGCTGAAGTCGCTCGGCGTGACGCGGGCGACGAGCCCCGACATCTCCCAGAAACAACTCAACGGCATCCGCGCGGAACTCCAGAAGATGATAAACGCCGACGACGGCGACGGCTACAAGGGGATGTCCGTCCACGCGGAGGTGATGAAGCTCCGGCGGGCGGTCGAACTCGTCGAGACGCAGAGCGTCGAGTCCGTCCGCCGGTACTTCGAGCGCCAGCGTAACGCCGCTCGCTCCTCGGGCGCGTCGAAGGCGAGTCAGCGCCTTATCGCCGAACCCAAAGTGCGAGAGGCGATGCGACTCGCGGAGTCGTTTGACGAACTCCACCCGAAGTTCTCGAAGACGCGCATCCTGCTGGCGGAGACGCTCGGCCTCGGCGGCGGCGAGCGCGTCATCGTCTTCACCGAGTCGCGCGACACCGCCGAAGCGCTGACCGACTTCCTCTCCGAGAGCTTCGACACGCGGCGGTTCGTCGGGCAGGGCGACAAGGAAGGGTCGGACGGGATGACCCAGAAGCAACAGCAGGAGACGCTCGACGCCTTCCGCGCCGGGGAGTTTGAGGTGCTCGTCTCCACCTCCGTCGCTGAGGAGGGTCTCGACGTGCCGGAGGTCGACCTCGTGCTGTTTTACGAACCCGTGCCGACGGCGATTCGCTCCATCCAGCGGAAAGGCCGAACCGGTCGCCAGACCGAAGGTCGCGTCGTCGTTCTCATGGCCGAAGACACCCGCGACGAGGCGTACTTCTGGATTTCCCGTCGAAAGGAGAGTCAGATGGAAGACGAGCTGAAGAAACTGAAGGGCGTCGCCGACGAAGTCGAGGACGAACTCGACGACTCCCAGCAGCGCCTCGGCGACTTCGAGGTGAGCGCAGGCGGAGGCGGCGGTCCGAGCGCCCGCGAGAAGCGGATGCAGCCGGGGTTGACGGATTTCTCGGAGGCCAAGGAGACGGAACCAGCGTCGGACGCCGACGATTTCGGCGGGACCGACGATACCGACACCGACAGCGAAGACGCTGTCGTCGCCACCGCCGACAGCAGCGACAAGGAGGACACCGTCGAAATCGTCGCCGACCAGCGCGAACTCGATTCGACCATCGCCCGCGACCTCTCCACCCGGGAAGGGATTCGGACCAGACTGGAGACGCTCGCCGTCGGCGACTACGTGCTCTCGGACCGCGTTGCCGTCGAGCGCAAGTCGGTGTCGGACTTCCTCGACACGCTCACCGGGGGCGACCGCTCGCTGTTCGAGCAAGTCGCCGACATGTCGCGACACTACTCGCGGCCTATCGTCGTCATCGAGGGCGACCGCCTCTACGAGGAGCGCAACGTCCACCCGAACGCGATTCGGGGCGCGATCTCCAGTCTCGCCGTCGACTTCGGGGTGAGCGTCCTGCGGACGGTGGACGAGAAAGATACTGCCGACCTGCTGGAAGTCATCGCTACGCGCGAACAGGCGAGCGCTGACCGCGCGGTCCGCGTCCACGGCGAGAAGAGCGCGAAGACGCTCGACGAACAGCAAGAGTACGTCGTCAGTTCAATCGCCGACATCGGACCGGTCTCCGCACGGGCGCTGCTCGAACACTTCGGTTCCGTCGAAGCCGTCATGATCGCCTCGAAAGACGAACTCCTCGACGTTCACGGCGTCGGCGAAGTGACCGCCGACCGCATCCGAGAAGTCGTCGGCAGCGAATACTAGGTGTATTAGGCCCTCTAGTGGCCATATACTGATCCAGAGTAAAGCTCATATAGTTCTCTCTACCATCTGACAATATGGCGCGGTCGCACGATGTCACGCAGTACGGACCACCGCAACACGAGCACCACCGCTCGGACGAACGCTTGCTCTACGGCGGTAGCGAACGGACCTGTCCGCCCGAACGGAGTCGATACACGTTCACGGCGCACTATCGAGTTACGAATCCACGACCCGCGTGAACGCATCGTGTGTCAGAAGACGACGATTCACAGGACGTACGAGTCGTAAATCACTCATACCAGTTATCCGATGACGTCTCACGATTCGCCCGATTCGGTTAGCGAGATGGTGCTGTACGGTACGGCTCAGCACGAGTCGAGAACGGAGAAGACAGAGAGTCTGAAGCGACAGTACGGACCACCCCAACACGAAGCGATGACGGCTCCGTACCCCTGTTCCGGAAGCGAACTCGGGCGTCCGACCATCGCCGTCGACTCCGACCGCGACGACGGCGAAACCACCACCTCACCGACGGACGCGACACGAGACGTTTCAGCGACCGGCTAACCCCGCGTCGAGGGATGTGGGTCGCTCACGTCCTGCGGTGAGCAAAACGGAGCGAAGTGGAGCGGAGCGACTTGGAGGCATTCTGCCGGTCTCGGTTCGAAGGTCGGGCTATCGATTCAGCGCGGAGAGCGTCTCTGCTGCTTCTCTGGCAGCGGCCAACAGTTCTTTGGCGCGTCGCGGGTCGTCAGCCGATTCGGCCGCCGTCGCGTACCGCGTCACCGTCCGGACGAGCGCGGTGCGTGCCTCGCTCAGGTCGCCGGAAGCAGAAGCCGACTGTGACGGCGACGAACTCGCTATCTGGGTGTTTACCGACGCAGACGAGGTTGGTGTGGACTGCTGTGTGGCCGCCGTATCGTCGGTTACGTCCTCCGCCGCACGCTGAGTTGTCGACGGCGCCCTCGACTGCGGTGGCTCGGGCGTCACTTCGACTTCGTCGCTTCTCGGCTTCTGCTCTGCCTGCGTCTCGTCGGCTCCATCGGCGGCCTGAGTCGCCTCGCTCGACTCGGCGACCTGTGCGTTCTGACACGTCGGACAGAACTCTTGGCCCTGATAGCGGAAAATCGGGTCGCCGCAGGTGTCGCAGTGTCTGTTCGTCATCGTCGCCCCTTTCAAGAGCAGTTCACTCATCCGCTGGGTGGATTTGCGCTTCTCCTCGTCGCGGGCGAACTTCTTTCGGAGTTTCTCGCGCTCCGCTTCCTTGTCGAACTCGCTCATATCGCGGCACAAGGTCTCCTGTGCCGAAAAAGTCACCGGGAGAGCGCTCGTCACCTCCGTGGTATCGCCTCGTTCCGTCTCGCTGTGGGCTCGAAGCACCCGTTCGACGCCGTGCTGTCTACGACTCACGGTCCCGAAATCGAGTTCGTCCGGTTCTATGGGGGGTTCCGAAGCGCTTAATCGCGTTCCCCGGCCAAATTCACGTGTTATGACGAAAGTGAGCGTGGTCGGTGCCGCCGGAACGGTGGGCGCCGCCGCTGGGTATAACATCGCGCTTCGGGACGTCGCCGACGAACTCGTCTTCGTCGACATCCCGGACATGGAGGACAAGACGGTCGGACAGGCGGCCGACACGAACCACGGCATCGCGTACGACTCGAACACGGTCGTCCGACAGGGCGGCTACGAGGACACCGAAGGTTCCGACGTCGTCGTCATCACGGCGGGCATCCCGCGCAAGGAGGGACAGACCCGCATCGACCTCGCGGGCGACAACGCGCCCATCATGGAGAATATCAGCTCCTCACTGGCGGAGTACAACGACGACTTCGTCTCCATCACCACCTCGAACCCGGTCGACCTGCTCAACCGCCACCTCTACGAGACCGGCGACCGCGACCGTCACAAGGTCATCGGCTTCGGCGGCCGCCTCGACTCCGCGCGCTTCCGCTACGTGCTCTCCGAGCGCTTCGGCGCGCCCGTGAAGAACGTCGAAGCGACAATTCTCGGCGAGCACGGCGACGCACAGGTGCCGGTGTTCTCGAAGGTCCGCGTCGACGGCCGCGACCCTGAGTTCTCCGACGAGGAGAAAGACGAGATTCTCACCGACCTGCAGGAGTCGGCGATGGACGTCATCAGCCGGAAAGGCGCTACCCAGTGGGGTCCGGCGACAGGCGTCGCCCACATGGTCGAAGCCGTCCTCCGCGACACTGGCGAGGTGCTCCCGGGTAGCCTTGTTCTCGACGGCGAGTACGGTTACGAGGACACCGCCTTCGGCGTCCCCGTCAAACTCGGCTCCGAGGGCGTTGTGGAGGTCGTCGACTGGGATTTCGACGAGTACGAAGAAGGGTTGATGGACGACGCCGCCGAGAAACTCCGCGACCAGTACGGCAAAATCGCGTAACCGCCGCGCTCCGATTCTCTCGCTTTTTCGTGTCGCTCGCGGACGCGTAGTCGCCGTATTCCACGTCGCGTGCAGGTATTGCGATCATCCACGCCACATGCAATCGTCGCATCTCACACCGAACGTAGGCCTCGCGGCCTGCGAAAAAGAGCAGTCTCTCGGTCTATCGCGAGAGTTGGTCTAGCAACCGCGTCTGCCGGCGTCGAGCGCGGACGTAGCCGACGGCGCTTTGCCCACACATCAGCAGACAGAACATGACTGCGATCGTCCCGAAGGCCAACCCGAAGTTGGTCGGATCTGGCTCGACGAGGCTCGGGGCGACGCCGATCAGCGGTTCGGCGACTGCGTGGTCGAGAAGCGGAATCATGCTCACGGCTACACCGTCCCACTATAACGATATACGCCTACTAATCAGCGGTAAGCGACTTCAACGTTGACGAAATCGCCGCCTACACGGTCGTCGTTTTCGCACCAGACTGCCGTTTCTCCGAAACAGTTAGTAATACAGACATTAATCGTGGGCTATGCGCCGCCGCGCCCTCCTCTCGATAGCCGGTACCACTGTACTGACCGCCACCGCTGGCTGTACCGAAACGTTCCTGGGCGGTTCGAATCCCGCCGACGTCGGTTCGTCAACGACGTCGAACGACACCGCGACGCCGACATCGACGCCCGCACCGACGTTCGACGCCGGAGACGTGAGTGTCGAACTCACCGAGCACGACCTCGTCCGGACGAACGAAGGAGAATCGGACGAACTCGCCGCAGTCACCGGGACGGTGACGAACACCGGCGACGCGACGCTCTCGGGGCTCTCGCTTCGAGTGTTCTTTCTCGACGACTCCGGCGAGACGCTGGAGACGGCGACGGTAGACGTTCGCGAACTCGCCGCCGGACGGTCGTGGACGTTCGAGTCGACGTACCCCGAAACCGGTCAGTCGGCCGAAGCCGTCGCGGACTACCGCCTCGTCGCCTCGGTCGACGGATAAAATAATCCCGCGTCGGGTTTCGTCGATCGCTCGTTACTCGCTCGACTCGATACGGTCCAGTTCGTACTGGAACCCGATGGTGTTCTCCGGCGTGACGCGGAGCGTCCACTCGCCCGCGGCCGGGTCGTTGACGCGGTAGACGAACTCCTCACCGCCGTTGCGAATTGCATAGTCGTCACCTTGTTCGACGGCGTTCCGCGCGCGCTCGCCGCTCAGGTCAACGAATCCGCTGCTGCTGACGCGGACGCGTTCGGCCTCGACGACGTTGCCGTCGGGGTCAACGAACTCGACGTCGAAACTGGCGTCCTCACGGTCTTCGGCACCGTGGTAGCCGTTCGGCGAGAGCGTGAGCGTCACGTTCTCGGTGTCGTCGCTCACCTCGAAGCCGGTCTCGAACGCCTCGGACGGCTGTTTCCAGACGACGAAGTTGACGCCGACCCGCTGCCAGTAGTCGTTGTTCGCCTGTCGGTTCGGGTCGTTCAAGCCGAGGTTGACGTCGGCGTTGTACCGGCCGCGGTCGGCCGCTTCGGGCGGCGACACGGTGATCGAAACGGTCGCCGTCTCGCCGGGCGCGATCTGGTTGGGTCCGTCGATATCTATCCACGAGGGGTTCAGCTGATTCGGACAGTGACCGCTGCAGTGCCGTCGCTCGGTGGTCAGCTCGGGGTTCAGCGGCACGGCGCTGTCGCCGGTGTTCTCGATGACCAGCTGGCGCGTGAAGCTATCTCCGGCTTCGACCTGCGCGCGGACGTACGTGTCGGAGTGAATCTTCACGGTCGGCTCTCGCCACACGTTGGCGACGACGTGGGCGGAGTGAATCGGCTGTGCCGGGCGGCCGGGGTAGGTCACCGTCTCGTCGGTGAACGCGACGAGGCCGCGGTAGTCGGCCGTCTCCGCGTCTTCGGGAACCTCGACGCTGACGGTGTACTCGGCAGTCTCACCCGCCTCGATGCTGGTCGGGCCGTCGATGTCGACCCACTCGCTCTCCAGCGGGAACTCCGCCATCGGCGTGGCGGAGAGATGCGGATCGACCTCGACTGCCTCGTCCTCGCCGTTCTTGACGCTGACGGTGTAATCGAGGCTCTCGCCCGGTTTCACGTCACGATAGCTGTCGTCGGTGTCGATGTACAGTCGGGTGTAGTTGGTCTCTGCAGTCTCTTCGGTCGCGGCGACGGACGCCGTCGCCGCGTTCACGTCGGTCTCGTCGTCGGCTACCGGGAAGGCAGCCGCCGCCGGTAGTGCGCTCAGCACGACCAGCGCGACGAGTAACAGGTTGAATCGTCGTGTCATGGTTTGGTCGTAGCCGTAGCTCGAGTCGCGACCAAGCGGTGGAGGGCTTGGAGAGCGCGGAGCGGGCTACACCCCGAAAGATGTTGGAATATATTAAATAACTTTTGACAGACCCGACTCGTCGGTCACTGCCCGCCCGACAGTCGCCGTTTGAGCGCCGTCGCCGTCTTCTCGCCGACACCAGGCACGTCGCGAAGGTCGTCGGCCGACGCCGTCCGGATGCTGTCGACGCTGCCAAATCGCCTGAGGAGATTCCGTCGCGTCGCGGGACCGACACCCGGCACGTCGTCCAACACTGTCTTCACCTCGTCGCGCAGCGTCTGGTGGTAAGAGACGGCGAACCGGTGGGCCTCGTCGCGGACGCGCTGGAGCACGTGGAGGTGCGGCGCGTCGCTCGGCCAGTTGTAGACACCCGAATCGGTAATGACCAGTTCCTCGTCTTTGGCCAGTGCAATCGCCGAAACGTCCCACCCGACTTCGCGGAGTGCGTCTTGGGCCGCGCCCAGCTGCCCGTCGCCGCCGTCGATGAGGAGTAAGTCGGGATTGGGTCTGTCGTCGCGCCCCTCAACGGCGCGCTCGGCCCGCCAGCGAATCAACTCGCGCATGTTTCCATAGTCGTCGTTGCGGTCGGGCAGTTTCTTTCGTCTGTAGTCGGATTTTTGCGCGCTCCCGTCCACGAAACACACGTTGCTGCCGACGACGGCCTTTCCTTGGGCGTGACTCACGTCGAACCCCTCGATTCGCGTCGGTCGGGCGATGCCGAGCGCGTCCGCCAGCGCTCCGAGCTCGTCGCCGCGGGCGGGACCGCGGCGGGCGTTCTTCAGCGCCAACTCGACGAGCTTCGCTTCCCGACCCGCGCCCGGGACGCGGACGTCGACGCCCTCGGCTTCGAGCCACGCGAACAGTTCGGCGTCGTCGGGTCGCTCCGAGAGCAGCAGGGCGTCGGGGAGTCGCCGCTCGGCGTAGTACTGCGGGATAAAGGCCGCCAGTACCTCGGCGACTCTGTCCTCGCCCTCCGGCGCCTGCAGGCGGTGTCGCGACCGGTC
The DNA here is from genome assembly GCF_020150815.1 of Haloprofundus salilacus. NCBI lineage: Archaea > Methanobacteriati > Methanobacteriota > Halobacteria > Halobacteriales > Haloferacaceae > Haloprofundus > Haloprofundus salilacus. The sequence continues at coordinate 2,953,689 of NZ_CP083723.1, forward strand.
GACCAACTGCCCCCGCTCGCTGTGGAGGCGGGCGACAGTTGCGGTGTCGCCTTCGATAGTCGCCGCCAGCACGTCGACTTCGCGCTCGCGGCTCCGCCCGGAGACAGCTTCGCCGCCGCCGCCGTGGAACGATTCGACGGCGTCGAGTTTGTCCCGGAGGTTCGCCGCGCGCTCGAACTCCCGGTTCTGCGATGCCTCCTCCATCGCTTGTCGGAGCGGGTCGGCGAGCACGCCCGTCTCGCCCTCGAAGAATCGCACGACCGAGTTCGCGTCCTTTCGGTACGCTTCCTCGGAGATTTCGCCGGTACAGGGGGCCGTGCAGAGACCCATCTCGTAGTCGAGACACGGTCGGTCGCGCCCGCTGTACTTGTGGTCCGAACAGCCGCGGACGCCGTACGTCTCTCGGAGCGCCTTCACGACGACGTCCACTCTCCCTTTGTCGGTGTATGGACCGAACACCGTGGCTCCCTCCTCGGGGTCGCGCGTCACCTCGATTCGCGGGACGGGGTGGTCGGTCAACTGGACGAGCGGGTAGGATTTGTCGTCCTTGAGGCGGACGTTGTACTTCGGTTGGTGGCGCTTGATGAGGTTCGCTTCCAAGAGGAGCGCCTGCGTCTCGGTGTCGGTGACAGCGAAATCAATTTTCTCGGCTCGCCGAACCATCCGCCGGATGCGGTCGCTGCGGGGGTCGGCGTACGACCGGACTCGACTCCTGAGGTCGACGGCTTTCCCCACGTACAGAACTACGTCGTCGGCCAGAAACTGGTAGACGCCGGGCTCTTTCGGTAAGTCGGCTACACGTTCGCGAACGCCGCTCGCGTCCATTCGTCTCCGATTAGTGGCGGACGGGCTTGAGGGTGACGCGTTCGGGCCGTTCCGACCGGTTGCGGCTGTCACCGCTGTGACCGCCAGTGCGGGGCCGGTTCGCCGACGAAGACCGCTGAGACTGTCCGCCACCTACAAACCGCCGTCGGCCGAACCTCGGAGCATGACCGACACCGTCCGCTGCTGGTTCGTCGAACGCGACTACACCGACCGCGACCTCATCGTGCTCACCTACGCAACGCTCGACGGCGAGCGGAGCTACAGAAAGGAACTCTCAGTCACCGTCATCGACAAGTACGACACGACTGCTGCCGTCGACGTCGACCCGGACAACCTCGAAACGATCAACGACCCCGAGCGACGCGAACGTTACGCGACCGAGGCCGAGCGGATGGCGGAGTCGCACGCGCCCGACGACGAGGTGTAACTTCCTCATCGGTGTTCTGCGGCGGTCGTACGGCCGCTATGCTGTGAAACGGCCCCGCGAAACGCCCACGAACCACGGTAGCACGGAACCCAAAACACTTTATTTTGGACCGCGGCAAGCCCGGACCATGCCAGCGATTGAACTGTCGGACGTGACTAAGCGGTACGGCGACGTGACGGCCGTCCGCGACCTCGACCTCACAGTCTCGGAGGGCGAGGTGTTTGGCTTCCTCGGACCGAACGGTGCGGGGAAGTCGACGACGATAAACATGCTGTTGGACTTCGTTCGTCCCACCTCGGGGACCGTGCGCGTGTTGGGCCACGACGCCCAGCGCGAGAGCGTCACCGTCCGGCAGCGAACCGGCGTGCTCCCGGAGGGGTTCGACGTGTACGACCGCCTCACCGGGCGCAAACACATCGAGTTCGCGCTCCGCTCGAAGGACGTCGACGTCTCCCCCGACGAGATGCTCGCGCGCGTCGGTCTCTCGGACGCGGCCGATCGGAAGGCGGGCGGCTACTCGAAAGGGATGCGCCAGCGTCTCGCGCTCGGGATGGCGCTCGTCGGCGATCCGGACCTTCTCATCCTCGACGAACCCTCGTCGGGGTTGGACCCCGCCGGAGCGAAGGAGATGCGCGACATCGTGCGCGGCGAGGCCGAACGCGGCGCAACGGTGTTCTTCTCCAGTCACGTGCTCGGACAGGTCGAGTCGGTCTGCGACCGTGTCGGCATCATGCGCGAGGGCGAACTCATCGCCGAGGACAGCATCGAGAGCCTCCGCGACGCGGCGGGCGGCGAGGAGACGCTCGTGCTCACCGTCGACAGCGCCAGTCAGGACGACCTCGACGCCGTTCGCGCGCTCGAGGGCGTCTCCGATGCGACGACCGACGGCGGCACCGTCACCGTCTCCTGTGACAGCGGTGCGAAGACGAAAGTCATCGCCGCGCTCGAAGAACAGGGCGTTACCGTCAACGACTTCGAAACCCAGTCGGTGTCGCTGGAGGACCTCTTCCTCTCGTACACCGAAGATGAACGGAAACCGGAGGCGTCGGCATGAGTTGGCAAGCCGTCGCGCGGAAGGATTTCGAGGACGCCGTCCGCTCGCGGTGGGTGCTCGGTCTCACCGCGTTCTTCGTGTTGCTCATTGCCGCCGCGGCGTACTTCGTCCGCCCCGGACCCGGCCAGACGTTCAGTTCGAACCAGCTACTCGGACTGGTCAGCGGGACGCTCGTGACGACGCTCATCCCGCTCATCGCGCTTGTGATGGCGTACAGCGCAGTCGTCGGTGAGCGCGACTCCGGATCACTGAAGCTCCTGCTAGCGCTGCCGCACTCGCGCGCCGACGTGGTGTTCGGGAAAGTCGTCGGCCGCTCGCTGGCGTTAGCCGTACCCATCGTCGTCGGGTTCGTCGTTCCGGCGCTGCTGTTGGCGGTCGGTCCGTTGCAGTTCGACGCCGGTTCGTACATCGGCTACACCCTTCTCACCGTCTTCCTCGGCGTCGTCTTCGTTGCCATCGCCGTCGGCTTCTCCGCGGCGATGTCTTCGCAGCGACTCGCCGTCGCCGGTGCCATCGCGCTGTACTTCCTGTTCGTCCCGCTGTGGGGGGCGGTTCGGTTCCCGCTGCAACTGTATCTCGGGATGGGCGGCGGCCCGTCGTGGCTCCCCGTCTCCGGACAGGACCTGTTCACGGCGTTCCAACTGTTGAACCCGAACGCGGCGTTCAAAATAGTCTCCAACGCGTTCCTGGGTGGAGAGTTGTTCAGCGGGCAGAGCGCGCAACTGCAACTCGCCGCCGTCGGGATGCTTCTCGTGTGGCTCACGGTGCCGCCGCTTCTCGGCTATCTTCGATTCGAATCGGTCGACCTCTGAACCCGACTGCGGAGTTCTACGCCTCGTACTCGATGCCGTACTCCTCCAGCAACTCCGCGAACTCGTCTTCCTCCAGTACCGGCACCTCGTTCGCGTCCGCGTCGTCCACCTTCGACTGGCCGGGACTGTCGCCGGCGACGAGGTAATCGGTGTTGCCCGAGACGCTGCCCGTCGCGTTCGCGCCGTGTGCCTGCACCAGCGCCTCGGCTTCGTCTCGCGTCACCGACAGCGCACCCGTGAAGACGAACGTGAGGCCATCGAGTTCGTCGCCGCCGTCGTCGGTTTCGCACTCCTGGGGTTCGACGCCGCGTTCGCGCAACGCCGCGATGGTCTCGCGGTTCTCATCGCTCCCGAAGAACTCGCGAATCTTCCCGGCGACGGTCGGCCCCACGCCGTCGACCTCCTCTAGCTCTTCGGCGTCGGCATCCATCACGGTGTCCAGCGTGGCGAACTCGCGGGCGAGGTCGCGTGCCGTCGTCAGCCCCACCTCCGGGATGCCGATGGCCGTCAGGAACTCGGTCAGCGTGGGCGACTTTGCGGCTTCGAGTTCGGAGACGAGGTTGTCGGCGCTCGTCTCGCCCCAGCCGTCGAGTTTGGACAGTTCCTCGCGGGTGAGGTCATAGAGGCCCGGGAGAGAGTCGACGAGTCCCGAGCCGAGGAGCTGCTCGACGCGCTCGCCGCCGAGCCCCTCGATGTCGAGGGCGTCTCTGCTCGCGTAGTGCTCGATGGCGCGCTCGAGTTGGGCGTCGCACGCCAGCCCCCCGGTGCAGTAGGCGATAGGGCCGTCGCGTTCGACGGCGCTCCCGCAGACCGGACAGTGCTCGGGGAACTCGAAGTGGCCGTCCTCGCCGTTTTCGACGACCTCTTCGACGTACGGAATCACGTCACCCGCCCGCTTGATGCGGACTTTGTCGCCGACGCTGACGCCGAGTTCGGCTATCTCGTCGGCGTTGTGCAGCGTCGCCCGCGAGACGGTCACGCCGCCGACGTCGACGGGGTCGAGGAGCGCGACGGGCGTGAGTCGTCCCGTTCGACCGACCTGAACGACGATGCTCTGGACCGTCGTCACCTCGCTTCGCGCCGGGAACTTGTAGGCGAACGCCCAGCGAATCGATCGTGCTGTCGCGCCCAACTGCTCGCACTTTGCGCGGTCGTTCACCTTGATGACGACGCCGTCGATCTCGTAGTTCAGGTCGTCGCGGGCGTCCATCGTCCGGTCGCGGTAATCGATAGCGCCCTCGATGTCGTCGACGACGTCGATGCGCTCGTTGGTCTTCAGCCCGTAATCGTCGAACGCCTTGTACTCGGCGGCGTTCGTCTCGAAGTTGATTGAAGCATCCAAAACGTCGTAGAAGAAGCAGTCGAGCGGGCGCTCGGCAACGACGTTCGGGTCGAGTTGGCGGAGCGTCCCGGCGGCGGCGTTTCGAGGGTTGGCGAACGGGTCCTTGCCGCGCTCGACGCGCTCCTTGTTGTGTTCCTGGAACGCGTCGCGCGGCATGAACACCTCGCCGCGGATGGCGAGGTAGTCGGGATAGTCGCCGCGGAGTCGCGTCGGAATCGAGCGAATCCGACGAACCTGCTCGGTCACGTCGTCGCCCTCGCGGCCGTTACCGCGAGTCGCGGCTCGTTCGTACGTTCCATCTCTGTAAACGACTTCCAGCGAGAGGCCGTCGAACTTCGGTTCGCAGACGAACTCGCTCTTGCCGACTTCCGACCGGACCCGGTCGGCCCACGCGCGAACGTCGTCGGCCTCGACGCTCTGGTCGATGGAGAGCATCGGCGCGACGTGTTCGACGGTCGCCAACCCGTCCATCGGTTCGCCGCCGACGCGCCGGGTCGGACTGTCGTCGGTCTGGAGGCCAAACTCGTCCTCTAACTCCTGCAGGCGCGCGAACAACGCGTCGTACGCCCGGTCGGCGATGACCGGGTCGTTCTCGACGTAGTAGCGGTGGTCGTGTTCGCGAATGGCCTCGCGCAGTTTTTCAGCCTGCATCTCCGCCCGCTCTTCGGAGAGCTCTTCGACCGGTTCGAACTCCGTCGGCGGATCGCGGAGATACGGGTTCGACGACTCGTCGCTCATTACCTCCCACTTGGTAGGCGTTCCGATAAAAAGCGTCAGGACCTCGGTCGCCCGTCATACTCGCTAGTTTTAGTCAAGCCTTCGATTAAGGCAATCATGAACAAACGCTTCCTAGCTGTTTCGGTCGTCGTCCTCCTGGTGGTGGTCAACGCGACGATGATCTCGTTCGTCCTCTATCCGTTTTCGGAGAGGGGCCACCGTCCGGTCGAGGAAGCGTTCGTTGTCGGCGAGTCCGACGAGTACGCGGTCGACGCGAAGCTCACCGTTGACGGCGACCCGATCGTTTCGGTCGAGGCGGTTGTCTCGGACTCTGAGGGACGGTACATGCGTTACGTGTCGGAGGGTGCGGTCACCGAATCCTATCAGAACGCGACCACCGACATGATTCGGACCCGTAGTGTGTTCACCGGGGAGAAGGCTGACCAGAGAGTACAGCGTATCCGAGATGACCCCGACCGCACAATCGTCAACGAGGAACGGGAGGGCGGAACGGTCTCCGTCGTCTCGGTCGTCGAAGACCCCGGCTACGAGTTAAACCCTTCGGGGGCCGCGTCGGTGGTCGTGCGGACGCTGCTGCTCGCGTCCTACGATCGAGTCGACGCAACTGACAAGCGGGGCCTCCGAGTACTTCGCCCGCAGAGCGGTTGGTACAACGGAAGTCGGTCGTACCGTCTCACTGACGCCTCCGGCGAGATGCGATTCGACCCAGCGACGAACGTGATACACTCGGCAAACATAGAGTGGACGCTCACGACCGACACGCAGACGTACGCTCACTACCTTTTAAGCCGGAATAGTGCCGTCACACAGGAGGTCTCGTACGAATACAGGGAAGAAGAGATTCGCGTCGACGCCCCTGACTGGGCTGACGACGCTGCGACCGCGGCGCGCGGCGATTCGTAACGAGCCGAGTCGTCTTCTGGCGACGTTTGCGAATCCCGCGAGGCTTATGCGGCCGGGCACTGAACGGCGGCGTATGGACGAGGAGTTCCTCCTGTTAAATCCCGGGCCGGTCCCGGTCACTGACGAAGTACTGGAGTCGATGGCCGAACCGATGGTCTCGCACCGCTCCGACGAGTTCGAGGCGGTTTACGAGCGCGCACAGGACGGACTCGACTACGTCTTCACACGGTCGACGCTCTCGGGCGAGTCGACGGCCGACGACGGAACGTCGCTCATCCTCAACGGCACCGCGACGATGGGGATGGAGGCGGCCATCGCCAACCTCGTCGGCGACGGGGGCGAGGTCGTCTCGCTCGTCAACGGGAAGTTCGGCCGCCGCTTCGCCCGTATCGCCGACCGCTACGCGTCGGTGACGCGCGTCGAAGCCGACTGGGGCGACTCCATCTCGGTCGATGCGGTGGAGCAGGCCGTCACCGACGACACCGACGTGGTGACGATGGTCCACAACGAGACGAGCACCGGACTCCTGAACCCCGCGCAGGAAGTCGGAGAAATCGCGGCCGACCACGACGCACTGTTCGTGATGGATGGCGTCACAAGCATCGGCGGCGACGAGATCCGACTCGACGACTGGAACGTCGATATCGCCATCACCGACGCCCAGAAGGCGCTGGCCGCGCCGCCGGGCGTCAGCGCGATGTACGTCCGCGACCGAGCGATCGAGGCGCTCGACGGCGAGTCCGCGCCCTTTTACGAGGACCTCGACTGGCATCTCCGCAAAGCCGAGAGCCACCAGACGCCCTTTACGAGCGCCGTCCCGCTGTTCCGCGCGCTCGCGGTCGCCGTCGAAGAGATCGAGGCAGAGGGGATGGAGAACCGCATCGCGCGCCATCACCGCCAGTCCGCCGCGTTCCGCGAAGGGTTCCGCGCGATGGGACTGGAGTCGTTCCCCAGCGCCGACGGCTCGACGCAGTTCTCGAACACGCTCACGGCAATCTCGCTCCCCGAGCAGATTCACGGCGACGATTCGAGTGCATTCTTCGACGCCGTCAAGGACCGCAACGTCAGCATCTCCGGCGGCCAAGCGCACCTCGGTGGCGAAATCTTCCGCGTGAGCAACATGGGTCACCTGACGAGCGAGCAGATTCTTCGCGGGATTCGAACCGTGGGCGAGGCGATGGACGAAGTCGGCGTCGACGTGGATATCGAAGCCGGCGTGGAGACGGCCGAGGAGCAGTTGGAGACGGCGACTGCGACGCCGTCGGACGACTGAGCGGCGTTCGTTCTCTGTTCCCGTTCGTTCGGTTCCTTTCTGCGAGAGTGTCGCGGAGGTATTCGACGAGGCGATTGCTCGACATAGGGATCGTCCGAAGTTCTTCTCGAACTATTTCTCTCCCGACAGCCTGCAGCATTTGCCGTAACTGACGGTTATATCCTTCTCAGAGAATATGCTTCTCATACATGACTCGCGGCTTCAGAACCCGGAGCCTCCACGCCGGGCACGCGCCGGACCCCTCGACAGGCGCGCGAGCGCCGCCTATCTACCAGACTACGTCGTACGTCTTCGACGACGCCGACCGCGCGGCCGACCTTTACGCGCTCGACGCGGAGGGCGACGTCTACTCGCGTATCTCCAATCCCACGGTACGAATCCTCGAACAGCGCCTCGCCGACCTCGAAGGCGGTACCGGCGCCGTCGCCACCGCCTCGGGGATGGCGGCGTTCGACAGCGCGACGAGTATTCTGGCCTCGGCGGGCGACAACGTTGTCGCCAGCGCCGACGCCTACGGCGGCACGAGCGCCTACCTCTCGAAGATGGCCAGTCGCCGGGGAATCGAGACCCGGACCGTCGAGACGCTGGATTACGACGCGTACGCCGAGGCCATCGACGAAAAGACAGCATATGTCCACGTCGAGACCATCGCCAACCCGTCGCTCGTCACGCCGGAGTTCGAGCGGGTCGCCAACATCGCCCACGACCACGGCGCGCCGCTGTTCGTCGACAACACCTTTGCGACGCCGGCGCTCTGTCGCCCACTCGAACACGGCGCGGACATCGTCTGGGAGTCGACGACGAAGTGGCTTCACGGCTCCGGCACCACGGTCGGTGGTATCCTCGTCGACGGAGGGTCGTTCCCGTGGGCCGACCACGCCGACAAATACCCGGAACTCGCGGGCGAGAACCCGGCGTTCGGCGTCGACTTCTCCGAGCGCTTCGGCGACCGGGCGTTCGCGACCGCGGCGCGTCAGCGCGCCGTCCGGAGCCTCGGCAACCAGCAGTCGCCGTTCGACGCGTGGCAGACGCTGCAGGGACTCGAAACTCTTCCCCTGCGAATGGACCGCCACTGCGAGAACGCCCGCATCGTCGCCGAGTACCTCGCCGACCACGACGACGTCGCGTGGGTGACGTATCCGGGTCTCGACTCTCACCCGACGCACGACAACGCCGCCCGGTATCTCGCCGACTTCGGCGGAATGGTCACCTTCGGTCTCGAAGGCGGCTACGAGGCGAGCAAGCGGTTCTGCGAGGAGACGGAACTCGCCTCCTTCCTCGCGAACATCGGCGACGCGAAGACGCTCGTCATCCACCCCGCCTCGACGACCCACGCCCAGTTGAGCGAGGACGAGCAACGCGCGGCGGGCGTCCGCCCCGACATGCTGCGCTTCTCGGTCGGCATCGAGGACCCAGAGGACATTCTCGCCGACGTAGAGCGCGGCATCGACCGAGCGACGCGCGCGACCGGAGGAACATGACGAACGTCGAGCGCGACGCCGTCTCGCTCGGTTCGTTCGAGTTCGAGTGCGGCGAGTCGATAGACGACCTCGAAATTGCCTACGAGGCGTACGGCGAGTTCACCGGCGACAATGCCGTTCTCGTCTGTCACGCGCTCACCGGAAGCCAGCACGTCGCCGACGTGGACCGGTCGGCGTGGTCGCGCGCGGACGCCGGCGTCGACGACGACGTGGGCGAAAACGACGAAAGCGAGGTGTCCGAATCCGAGAGCGGCGCGAAGACCGCCGGACAGGCCCGCGCGTGGTGGAACGACGTGGTCGGTCCCGGCAAGGCCATCGACACCTCCGACTACTATGTCGTCTGCGCGAATGTTCCCGGGTCGTGCTACGGCAGTTCCGGCCCGTCGAGCACGGGTCCCGACGGTGATCCGTGGGGGACCGAGTTTCCGCCGGTCACCGTCGGCGACTGGACGCGCGCGCAGCGCCGCTTCTTGGATACGCTCGGCGTCGGTCGCCTCCACGCCGTCGTCGGCGGCAGCGTCGGCGGGATGAACGCACTCGACTGGGCGCAGCGCTACCCCGACGACGTCAACCGCCTCGTCGTCGTCGCCGCCGCCGCCCGACTCGACCCGCAGTGCCTCGCGCTCGACGCCATCGCCCGTCGCGCCATCACAACCGACCCGAACTGGAACGGCGGCGACTACTACGGCGGTCCCGAACCGGAGAACGGTCTCGCGCTCGCCCGGCAGTTGGGTCACGTGATGTACCTCTCGAAGTCGTCGATGGCCCAGAAGTTCGGCCGCCGGTCGGCGGGCCGCGACGCCCACCGCGAGACGTTCCCCACCGACCCCGCGGCCTCCTTCTTCCCGTACCGCGACGTGGAGTCGTACCTCGACTACAACGCCGGCAACTTCATCGACCGATTCGACGCGAACTCCTATCTCTACCTGACGCGGGCGATGGACGATTTCGACCTCCGAGAGGGGTACGAGTCCGACGCCGACGCGCTGGCGGCGTTCGCGGGCGAAGCGCTGCTCCTCTCCTTCACCGCCGACTGGCACTTCACGACCGAGCAATCGGAGTCGCTCGCCGAGGCGTTTCGCGCCTCCGAGGTGCCGGTCGCCCACCACGTCGTCGACTCCGACCACGGCCACGACGCGTTCCTCGTCGAACCCGAGAACGTCGGCCCGCCGGTGGCGGACTTCCTCGAAGACGGCGTCGGCGGCCGCGCCGTCACCGACACCGCCCCCGCGGAGAGCGACGGCGGCAGCGACCCCGAGTTCGCACCCGTCCACTCCAGTCTGTTCTCGCGGTGAATCGTCGGATTTCTGAACCCAGTGCGGCTCGTCTTTGCCGGGTTTCCGCTCGTCACGGCCACCGGCAGTAACTGTTTCTGCCGCCCACTTTACCTATGCGGACTGTCAACTGTTTTTGCATGGCCGACGACAACGACGCTTCCGACAGCTCCGACAGCCCCAGATTCCGCACTCGAAGCCTGCACGCCGGACAGGCCCCCGACCCGACGACGGGCGCGCGAGCGCCGCCCATCTACCAGACCACGTCGTACGTCTTCGACGACGCCGACGACGCCGCCGCGCAGTTCGCGCTGGAGAAACCGGGACACATCTACTCGCGGTTGATGAACCCGACGAACGCGATGCTGCAGGAGCGGCTCGCGTCGCTGGAGGGCGGCGTCGGCGCGGTCGCGACGGCTTCGGGGATGGCGTCGTTCGACCTCGCGACGTTCCTGCTCGCCGAAGCCGGTGACAACGTCGTCTCGTCGTCGGCGCTGTACGGCGGGACGTACACCTACCTCACTCACACTGTCGAGCGCCGCGGTATCTCCACTCGGTTCGTCGACGCGTTGGACTACGACGCCTACGCCGAGGCTATCGACGACGACACCGCCTACGTCCACCTCGAAACCATCGGAAATCCGGCGCTCGTGACGCCCGACATCGAACGCATCGCCGACATCGCTCACGAGCACGGGACGCCACTGTTCGTAGACAACACGTTCGCGACGCCCGCGCTCTGCCAGCCGCTCGAACGCGGCGCGGACCTCGTCTGGGAGTCGACGACGAAGTGGATTACGGGCGCAGGAACGACCGTCGGCGGCGCGCTGGTCGACGGCGGGTCGTTCCCGTGGACGGAGTACGCCGACGACTACCCCGAAATCGCGAAGGAGAACCCGGCGTACCACGGCGTCAACTTCGCCGAGCGCTTCGGAGACGCGGCCTTTACCTACGCCGCTATCGCCCGCGGCCTGCGTGACCTCGGCAACCAGCAGTCGCCGTTCGACGCGTGGCAGACGCTCGAAAAACTGGAGACCCTGCCGCTGCGGATGGACCGCCACTGCGAGAACGCCCAGATCGTCGCCGAGTACCTCGCCGACCACCCGGCCGTCGAGTGGGTGAACTACCCCGGGCTTCAGTCGCACGAGACCCACGCGGAGGCGACCGAGTATCTCGAAGGCGGCTACGGCGGCATGATAACGTTCGGACTCGCGGAGGGCTACGAGGCGGCCCGCGCGACGGTCGAGAACGTCGAACTCGCCTCGCTCTTGGCGAACGTCGGAGACGCGAAGACGCTCGTCATCCATCCCGCCTCGACGACCCACCAGCAACTCACCGAAGAAGAACAGGAGGCGGCGGGCGTCACCGCCGACATGGTTCGCCTCTCCGTGGGTATCGAAGACCCCGAGGACATCCTCGCCGACCTGGACCAGGCTATCGAGGCGGCGACGAACTGAACTACTCCTTGGGTCGGAGCATGTTCCGGCCCTCGAACACCTTGCCGAGTCGGTACATCGAGGCGACGACGGTGTCGCAGGCGGGTCGAACCGCCTCCTTCGGGAGAAAGCCGACCGAGAAGCCCGCGACTTCGAGCATCGGGAGGTCGTTGGCGCCGTCGCCGATCGCGACGGTCTGACTCATCTCCACGTTGAGTTCGTCGGCGAGGCGTTCGAGTTCGCGGTCTTTTGTCCCCTCGATGAGCGGTCCCTCCGCCTCGCCGGTCAGTCGCCCACCCTTCACGGGGAGACGGTTGGCGACGACGGTGTCGACTCCGACCCCCTCCGCTTCCAGTGCAGATTCGACGCCGCGCTCGAACCCGCCGGTGAGGACGGCGGTGTGATGGCCGTAATCGTTCAATCGCCGGATGAGTTTCGCCGCGCCCGGTCGGAGCTTCACCTCGTCGTACGCCTCCTGGGCACGTTCTTCCTCCAGCCCTTCGAGCAGCGCGGCGCGGTCGTACAGGCTCTTCGCGTAGCTGATTTCGTCGTTCATCGCTCGCTCGGTGATGTCGGCCATCCGGTCGGCCACCCCTTTCTGCTTGCCGAGCAGCACCGTCATCTCCGAGTCTGAGAGCGTTCCGTCGAAGTCGAACGCGACGAGTTTCATATTCCTCTGTCATGCGCCGACGTGTTGAATCCTTTCGACTCCCCTCTTATTGCGACTGCTCGCGACTTCCTGTGTTCGTCGATCCCGTAAACCGACCGCTGGACGCGCGCCGCGCCGGAGATGGAGTTATGTACTCTCACGCATCTAGATAGGTTATGGAAGACACCCTCCGAGACGTGGAAGCCGATATCCAAGCGGACCTCGACGAAGAGGGCGAGACGCTCTCCGAACCGCTGCAGGACCTCGTGGAGGCGCTCCGAGAGGACAACGCGGAGGGGCTCCGGGCGGTCGCACGCTACGATGGCGACGACCACCAGATTCTGTATCTCCGCGACGACTTGCGAGAGCGTTTCTCCGACGACGAGATTCGACGCCGCGCGAAGACGCTGGTGATGAAGGGACTCGCCGACCCTCGGACCGACACCGAGTTGGACGACTACGGCGAACTCGACGCGACGCTTCGATGGTTCGAAAACGCCATCCTCGCCATCTACCCGACCGGCGAGTGGTCCGGTATCATCGCCACGTTCGAGCGGCGACAGTCCCCGCTCGTCGACGCCGCGTTCGACTACCTCGACGATTACTGAGCGCCCGCTCGGGGATCGAACGCGGTCCACCGACGCGGTCCCTCGTACTCGCCTCGAAGGCGGTACTCGCGGCCGTCGTCGGTCTCGCGGAGTTCGAGGACGGCGTCGAACGGCTGTTTGAGAATCGCGAAGTCCCGGTCGTCGACGACGTCGGAGTCGACGACGAAGACGCCCGTGAACCCGCAGTTGGCGATGCGACCGGTGAGCACGTGGAGGAACTGGAACAGGCGACGCAGTTCGGTGTACATCAGCATCGTCGACAGCGAGTGGACGCCGACGCGCGCCTCGGCACCCGCCTCGTACTGTCGGCGCATGAACTCCGTGACTGCGATACCGACGCCGGTCAAGTCGCCCGGACTGGAGACGTACCGGTAGTTCGGTCGCGTCCGGTCGTGGTCGAACCCGCCGAGGCGACCGACGCAGTCGACGATAGAGAGTTCGGCGGCAGCGGTGCCGCCGCCGACCGACTCGTACTCCTGTTCGATCGTATCGGCTCGCTTTCGAGTCGTCGCGAGAATCGTCGTTCGTTTTCGTCGCACGTCCGACGCCGCAGCGAGGAGTCTGTACATCAGGCGACGCTTTCCGGTGAGCGTCGGACCCGTGATGAGGAGACTGGTCTCCGGTTCGACGGAGACGCTCTCCAGCGGCGTTCCGCTCACCGCCATCCGCGTCGTTGCCTCCGCGTCATACGACCGTTCGGAACCCATCCATTGTTAATCCGATGGGTCGTCGCGACGCCTCGGCCGGATGGACGCCATATCGGCCGGCGAAGAAACCCTTAACCACTATCCGAAGAAGCCTACTGGCATGAAGGTGCTGGTCACCGACCCGATAGCCGACGCCGGCCTCGAACGACTCCGCGAGGCGGGCCACCAAGTCGAAACCGCCTACGACGTGACGGGCGACGAACTACTCTCCGCCGTCGCCGACGTCAACGCGCTCGTGGTACGCTCCGGAACCGACGTGAACGAGGCCGTCTTCGAGGCCGCCCCCGACCTCGTTATCGTCGGCCGCGCCGGTATCGGCGTGGACAACATCGACATCGACGCCGCCACCGACCACGGCGTCATCGTCGCCAACGCCCCCGAGGGGAACGTCCGCGCCGCCGCCGAACACACCGTCGCGATGGCGTTCGCCGCCGCGCGCTCGATTCCGCAGGCGCACGTCCGCCTAAAAGCGGGCGAGTGGGCCAAGAGCGACTACCTCGGCACGGAGGTCAACGGCAAAACGCTGGGTATCGTCGGCTTCGGCCGCGTCGGGCAGGAAGTCGCCAAGCGCCTCGGTAACCTCGGGATGGACCTCGTCGTCTACGACCCCTACATCTCCCAGGAGCGCGCCGACCAGTTCAGCGCGGAACTCGTCGACGAACTCGACGCCTGTCTGGCCCATGCAGACTTCCTGACGATTCACACGCCGCTGCTGCCCGAAACCCGAGGAATGATCGGAGAGGACGAACTCGAAACGCTCGGTGACGGCTACGTCGTCAACTGCGCGCGCGGCGGCATCATCGACGAGGACGCGCTCGCGGCGGCCGTCGAAGACGGCACTGTCGCCGGCGCGGCGCTCGACGTGTTCGAGGAGGAACCGCTCGCCGAGGACTCGCCGCTGCTCAATGTCGACGACATCATCGTAACGCCGCACCTCGGCGCGTCCACCGAGGCGGCCCAGGAGAGCGTCGCCGTCGACACCGCCGAACAGGTGCTCGCGGCGTTCGAGGAGGAACCCGTCCTCAACGCGCTGAACGCCCCCTCCGTGGACGAGAAGGCGTTCCCGCGCATCAAGCCGTACATCGGCCTCGCGGAGACGGCCGGGAAGATTGCGGCGCAGGTGTTCGGCGAGCGCATCTCCGAGATCGAGGTGGCGTACGACGGCGATATCGCCGCCGAAAACGTCGAACTCGTCACCGCGAGCGGTCTCAAAGGCGTCTTTGAACCGCTGGAGTGGCAGGTCAACGCGGTCAACGCCCCCCACCTCGCCGAGGAGCGCGGCATCGACGTCACCGAGAGCAAGAGCAGGCAGAGCGAGGACTTCCAGAGCCTCGTCACCGTCACCGTCGGCGACGGCGAGGAGTCGCTGTCGGTCAGCGGGACGCTGTTCGCGGGCGAGGAACCGCGCATCGTCCGCATCGACGGCTACCGCGTCGACGCCGTCCCGCACGGGCACATGCTCGTCGCGCGAAACTACGACAAACCTGGCGTCATCGGCCTCATCGGCACCGTTCTCGGCGACCACGGCGTGAACATCGCAGGGATGTTCAACGCCCGCGAGACTCGCGGCGGCGAGGCGCTCACCGTCTACAACCTCGACTCCGCGGTCCCTGAGGAGGCCGCCGAGGCGCTGCTGGCCGACGACCGCATCATCGGCGTCCGCACCATCATCCTCAACGGCGACGCGGAGACGCGCCGTCTCGACCTGATTACCGAGTAATCAGAGGCCGAGCAGCCGTCGAATCGGATGTTCGTTCCGCCGACGGCGTTCGTCGTCGGTCCGACTTCGTTCCGCTTCTAACAGTCCCTCGTAGTGGTCGATGACGGCCTGCCGTTCGGACTCGACGTGTTCGAGCTCCGCTTCCAGTTGCCGGATTCGCGCCTCCAGCGCTTCGAGACGCTGCCGGGACGGGGCCGGCGACGACTCGGGACCGCTCGCCGTAGTTCGTGCGGAGGCGCGTTCTGAGTGCGCCGACGCCTCGACGGACGGCAGTCTCCGTGGTCGTCCGCTCGGTTTGCCGCCGTCACTTCGCGGCGCCCGTGACGACGTTCCGTCGTTGAAACTGCCGTCGGCATGCGGCACACGCCTCGATTCGCGGGGGGAGACGCCCGCGGGATACGTTCGGGAGGTCGATTCGCTGACTGTACCAGTCGGGAGGTCGGAGAGCGACACGTCCTCGGGTATGTCACGGAGTACCAAAAGTCTACGTCAGACTACTGTCACACGTTCTCGCTGTTTGAAGAGTATCTGCTCGGTCAGCGCGTCAGCGGGGGGTACCGACCGTTCACGGCCAGAACAGTTTCCGGAGGAGGTTGTCGTTTCGCTTCGGGAGAAGCCACTCGAACCGGTCCTTCTTCGGGAGGAGGTTCTTGTCGTCGTTTCGGTTCCGGAGGGTCTTTCTCTCTCGTCCTCGCGCGGACCGTCCGACGGACCGACCGCGTTTTCGGTTCGATGGATTCGGGTTCGACCGCATTCCGGCCGTCGGTCCTCTCTGACAGTCGACGACGACCTCGCGTCCGGATTTGAGGCGGGCGAGTTCCGTCTCCAGTCGCTCGATGCGCTCTTCGACCTCGGTGAGGCGCTCCCGCGGGGAGACCGACGGGTTCGAGGTGACCGGCGGGTTGGCGCGAGCGGACGACTGCGATATCACGTCGGGCGTCGAACGCGTCGACCGCTGCGGAAGCCGCTGATCCGTCTCCTCGTCGTCGGTTTGCGGTCGGTGAGACGACTCCTGCGACGAGTCGCCGGCGGGATACGTTCGGTCGCTCGATGGACTGACGGTGGCAGTTGGAAAGTTGGATAGCGGCATGGACGGTCGTACGCCCTACGACCGGGAAAAACCCGTGTCAGACTATCGTCATACTCTCACAGGAACGCAATACTGTCAGCTCTACTGGTTACTCAGCGGCCGAGCACACCTTTCAAATTTGAGATGACACCGTCGACTCAACCTTCGAGGTGGCGGAGCACGGCGTCGGTGTCGTTCGGCACGGATTCGGGGTCGTCGCCCGCCTCGAACGCGGCGTCGGGGTCTTTCAGCAGGTGTCCCGTCGTGAGACAGACAACGTCCTCGTCGGCGTCGACGACGCCCTGCTCGCGAAGTTTCTGCAGCCCGGCGACGGAGGCTGCGGAGGCGGGTTCGACGCCGATTCCCTCCCGAGCGAGCGCACGCTGCGCCGACGTGATGGCCTCGTCGGAGACCGAAACGGCAGTACCGCCCGTCTCGCGAATGCCGGGGAGCGCCTTCGGCGCGTTGACCGGGTTGCCGATGCGAATCGCGGTGGCTTTGGTCTCCACCTCGTCCCACCTTCGAATCTCGTCGGCGTCGTTCTCGACGGCTTCGACCATCGGCGCGGCCCCTTCGGCCTGAACGCCGGTGAGTTTCGGCACGTCGCGCGGGTGCAGCGCGCCGCTGGCGACGAGTTCGCGGAACGCCTTGTAGAGCGCGGCGGTGTTGCCCGCATTGCCGACGGGGAGGACGATGCGGTCCGGATACCGGCCCTCGTCCTCGTAGAACCGTTCGAGGATTTCGAGGCCGATGGTTTTCTGGCCTTCCAGTCGGAACGGGTTCAGCGAGTTGAGCAGATAGGCTTCGCCGCGAGCAGCGAGATCCTGTACGATGTCGAGACAGCTGTCGAAGTTGCCGTCGACCTCCAGAATCCGCGCGCCGTGGAGGCTCGCCTGTGCGATCTTCCCGGCGGCGACCTTCCCCTCGGGGAGCAGCACGAGCGTCTCCAGCCCGGCGCGGGCACCGTAGGCGGCAAGCGCAGCGCTCGTGTTTCCGGTGGAGGCACAGGCGAGACGGCCGACGCCCAACTCCTCGGCGACGCGGACGCCGACGGTCATCCCCCTGTCTTTGAAGCTCCCGGTCGGGTTCATCCCCTCGTGTTTGATGCGGAGGCGGTGGACGCCGACCGACTCCTCTAGTCGGGGCACCTCGTGCAGCGGCGTGTCGCCCTCAGGGAGACTGACGCCCTCCTCGAACGGGAGTGCGGCGTTGTAGCGCCAGACGCCGCGGCCTTCGAAGTCGTCCCAGGTCGGGAGATCGTCGTAGCGGACTTCGAGCAGGCCGTCGCAGTCGTCGCAGGTGTAGCGAACCGCCTCGAACGGCGCGAACGTCTCGCCGCACTCGATGCACTCCAGCCAGATTCCGTCGTCGGCCACCTCGGGGACGTTCCCCGGCTGCTGTGAGAGCTTCAGACTCATTGGTAAGGCCTGGACGCTGGGGAGGCAAAAGTGCGCAGGTTTGGGGGAATGCTGCCGGACGGTTCGGCGTCCGTCGGCGACGGACCGGAGGCGTTCGACGACGCGCCGACTACTCGTCGCCGAACTCGTCGATGCGCTCGTGGACGAGTTCGGCCCACTCGTCGAGCGCGTCGTGCAGCATCGTCTTCGCCTCCGGCAGCGGCGTCGCGGTGTACTGGTAGACGTAGCCGCCGGGGTCGAGCAGCCGCCGCTGTCGGTCGGCGAGCCCTTTCTCCATAAGCGTCATCAACGAGCGGTTGACGTTGCTTCGGTCGCGGTCAAGTTCCTCGGCGAGTTCGGCGACGGTGCTTCCCGGATACTCCAACAAGACGAGATACGTCCGACTCTCGTGTTCTTGAATCCCGAAGACGCACGCGAGAACCTGCCCGAAGCCGGGGTCGTCGGTCCGGACGAGGTCTTCCATCTCGGGTGTGTCGGCCATGTCCGATGTATGTGGCGTCGCCGATTAAAGCCCTGCGTTAGTGTCAGTTCGCGTCTGTACGGTTGTATCCCATCTTCTCGATGCAGGCGCGCATCTCCGACTCCTCCTCGTGTTTGTGGAGTGTCGTCGGCGTATCGCAGTAGTACGTCGCGCCGTCGTGCCGAAGCGTTACGTCGTGGTCGTTGCCGAACATCTGCGTCGTGATGACGACGCGGTGACCGTCCCGTAACGCGGTAAGGATCTCCTCTACGCTCAGTTCGCCCGCCTCCACCCGGAGCGGTTTTCCCATCGGTCGTACGGTTGTTCGCCACCGCTATGACTGTTTTCGCTTTCGGTCACCGTCGGCGCGACTCGTCGTGAGATAAAACTCGCGTCAGTTCGTCGTCGACCGCGTCGTCCCCTTCGGTTCCGGTGGTTCAACCCCGTCGACGGCTTCGGCCGTCTCGGTCTCCTTCTCGGTGTCGACGTGCCAGCGGTCGATGCTATCCTCGTACTCCCCGAGGCGCTCGGAGACCTGCTTTTTCAACTCGTCGTCGTTGACGTTCACCTCGAATATGAACTGGATACGCTCGCCGCGTGTCGTCTTCTGGATGTTCGCGCTCACGAGTTCGTTGTCGAAGTAGTACGGCGCGAGTTGGGTCATCACCTTCTGATACACCGTACTCTCGACGGCGCGAACCGCTTTCCTACTCGCGGAGTCCGCCGCCCGTGCGACGTAGCCGATGGAGTCCTGCCAGCGCTCCATCGCGCCCTCGTTGTCGCCCTGCTCCGCCTTTTCGTAAGACTCTGACAACTTCTCGCCGGCCGTGCGGAGGTCGTCGTCCGGGTTTTTCCCGGCTTTCTCGCCCTCGCCTTCGCCGACGCTCGCCTGTTCGGCCGTCTTCTGATTCACGTCCTCGCCGAGTCGCTCGTGGGCCTTCGGCCGCCACTCGTCCCACTCGTCGAACGCCTCACCCGAAACGCCGATGTCGTGGAGGGCGCGGGTGATTCGCTCGCCGTGTTCGACGATTTCACCCCACGATCCGTAAAGCTTGAACCCGGATATACTCTCTTCCATCGCCTGTCAGTTAGTAAGTCGCCGGACCGTAATAAGCGTCTCCCGGTGAGTACCGTTCGCACTCGCCAAACCAATTCGGCGTTACTGCCTGCCGTACGCGAGTTTCGTCGCGAACGCGTCGAGTCGCTCCCGCGCGCCCTCGAACCACGCCGACGGGGAGACGCGGCGGAGTTCGGTGTCGTCCAACTCGATCCGCGCGCCCGCGAACGGCGTTCGGGCCTCCTGTTCTTCCCCGTCTCGTCCCTCGGTCGTCACCGACACGACGGACGTCATCGAACACCGGCCACACGCTTCGGTTTTGCCACCCATGGGTGTTTCTGTCACGACCGTTGGGAGAGAAGACGATTAAAGCTTCTCCCGCGTTCCCGACGCGTTTTTGTCGCCGTACTGTTTGTCTCCGGTATGAGTTACCGTCTCATCGACTGCGACGCGGTCGACCCGACGCCTGACCGTCCCTGTGAGCTTCGACGACTCACCGACGCCGCCGAACTCACGCAGATGGCCATCAACCGCTTTAGCGCCGAACCGGGCGAACAGATCCCGCTTGCGTACCACTACCACGACGAGCAGGAAGAGGCCTTCTTCGTCCTCTCGGGAACGCTGTTCGTCGAGACGCCCGAGGAGACGTTCGAGGTAGACGAAGGCTGTCTGTTCGCCGTCTCACCGGGCGACCCCCAGCGCGCGTACAACCCCGAGGACGCCGACGCGCCCGTCGACGTGCTCGCCATCGGCGCGCCGAACGTCAGCGGCGACGCCAGCCCCTACGAACCATGAGCCGACGGGGGCAGTCGTGACCGACCGGTCCGAGGGTCGCGCCGCCTCCGGCGGCGGTGACTCCTCCGGCGCAGCCGACGCCGACGAGGTGCTTTACCCGGACGTCCCCGACTGGGAGGACGAGTACCTCGACCGAGTGAGCGACCGCATCATGTTCAACTACGACCTCGAGAAGAATCGAACCGTCCGCGGCCGGACGTTCGACCTGTTCGGGCGGATGCGCGTCGAGAGCCAGAAGCACTTCTTCCACCCGTCGTTGAACTACGCGAACCACACCGCCGAGGAGTATCTCTTCGCGCAGCGCCGGAACGCCGTCACCGTCACCGACCTCGAAGCGCTCGTCTCGCTCGGCGATGACCTCGCGGACGACCCGGAGTGGCTCGTCGCCGACGAGGAACACTACGGCACCGATTTCACGTTCGTCCTCGTCGCGCCCGCGATTTCCGACGACGTGCGCGAGTTCGTCGCCGACCACAGCGGCCGCCACCTCATCAAGTACGGCTACTACGGCCACTACGAGGTGAACCTCGCCGTCGTCGCTCCCGATGACGAGGACGTCGTCGCCAGCGCGAACGCCGACGTCGCCCGCGCGTTCGCGCTGTGGAGCGACGTCGATCCCACGGAGGGACGCGGATTCGTCCGGCGCATCGTGGACCGACTTCGCGGCTGACCGCGGGCTCGCCAAGGTCGTGTGGTGCTTCGAGACCGTGACGTCGGCGTAGCTCCGAGGCGAAAAAAGGTAAAAATCCGTCGTGGTTCGCCCGTTGGCGAGCGGTTCTTTCCGGAATCAGTCGTCGCCGGGCGTGAACTCGCCAGCGCCGGGATCCTGACGGACCTTCTGAATGTTCTCGTACCCCAACTTCACCAGCGAGAGCGCCAGGTAGATGAGGGTGAGCGCAATGGCGATCTGCGCTACGCCGGAGAGTATATCTAAGATACCTGCGGAAGCCATCCACTCCGAGTTGAGGAGCTTCGCGTAGAGGTTGTCGTGGAACGCGATCCACGACAAGCCGAGCACCGTGATGGTGACCATAACCACCATCGGGCCGCCGGTGCTCACGAGCTGCTTGGAGTCGCTCCAGTTTGCGAGCCAGACCGTCCCCGTCAGCAGCGCCAGCGCGGCGAGCAGCTGGTTCGCGCCTCCGAAGAGCGCCCACAGCGTCTCCCACGACCCGCTCGCGATGAGGATGTAGGCGGGGAGCGTCTGGACGAGCGCGTTCCCGTACCGGTCGGCCGCGAACGACTGGGCCGACGTTTCGGGCGTGTCGATGATCTCCTCCATCATGTACCGGCCGAGACGGACGGCAGTGTCAGTCGAGGTGAGCAGGAAACTCACGAGCACGAGGGCCATGAACGGCCCGCCGAAGCTCGCCGGGATACCGAAGCTCGTGAGCATGATGCCGCCGCCGGTCGCGAACGTCGGGAGTGCGAGACCGATACCGCCGCCCACGTCGGGCGAGACGAGCGCGACCGCCGACAGCGCGACGACCGCCAACAGTCCTTCGCCGAGCATCCCACCGTAGCCGATGAGGCGGGCGTCAGACTCCTTGTTCAGCTGCTTCGAGGTCGTCCCCGAGGAGACGAGCGAGTGGAAGCCGCTGATGGTCCCGCAGGCGATGGTGATGAACAGCAGCGGGAACAGCGGTAGACCGCCGCGGCCGATGAAGCCGTAGTACGGTTCGAGAGACGTGGTGAGCGGTTGGCTCGACGTTCCGAAGAACGTGCCGACGATGATGGCGAGCAGCGCGCCGCCGACGCCGGTGTACAGCAGGAACGACGAGAGGTAGTCGCGCGGTTGCAGGAGCACCCACACCGGAAGCGCGCTCGCAAGCGCACCGTAGACGAGGATGACCGGAATCCACGCGGCGGAGTTCGCACCGAACGCGCCCGCGGCCGGAAGCCACGACCCCTCCATCGAGAACAGGACGATGGTGCCTGCGGGGTAGCCCTCGCCCGGCAGCAGCGCGAGGGGGTACTGAATGCCGACGAACACGCCGACGAACATCGCGACGACGAACGCCACGGTCCCGGGGATGAACGGAAGGTTCAGCTGATAGAGGTAGATCCCCAACAGCACCGCGAGCCCGATGTAGATCAGGCTCGCCGTCGCCGCCTGCGGGTAGGCGTTGAACACGATCGCCACGACGAGTGCGAACACCGCCACGACGAGGATGATAGTAAGGAACGCGAACCACAGCAGCATGTTCTTGCCCCGTTCGCCGACGTACTCGCCGATGATGTACCCGATGGACTTCCCCTCGTGTCGGAGACTCGCCGACAGCGAGACGAAGTCGTGGGTCGCGCCCATTAGCGGATTACCGATGGCGATCCACAGGAGCGCGGGCACCCAACCCCACACCACGCCCGCCGTGATGGGACCGACGATGGGTGCGCCGCCCGCGATGCTCGAATAGTGATGCCCGAGGAGTACCGGCTTCTTCGCCGGGACGTACTCCTGTCCGTCTTCGTACTTGTGCGCCGGTGTCGTGTTCGCGTCGTTGAGTTCGACGAACCGCGCGAGATACCGCGAGTAACCGAAGTACCCCACGCTAAACAGTACGAGCACCGTCGCCACCAGCCAGATGATTTGCACCATGTTACGCTACCACATCAACGATGTGCGTATACCACATATAAACATTAGCTTCCCTGACGAGTGTTACCAGACGCGACAGACGTTGTATTCCGCGATTTCTCGCATTGACTCCAGAATAGGTTAGCGTGAATGTATGAAATTCTGACTAATATTTATCCGCTCTCCGTTCATTCAGCCGGTTCTGCCCGTACTTCAACGTCGATCTCCGAAGCCACTTCGGCCAGGAGGTCGCCTTTCACCTCGGCGATGCGCGTCGCTATCTCGGCGACGACCGGTTTGTCGAACTCCTCGCGGAGCGTCTTCAACCGCTCGCGCTCGGTTTGGACTCTGTCGCGCAGGAAGCGCGCGCCCCGCCCGTTCTCGTCGTCGTCGGGTTCGGGCGTGAGTTTGTTCACAACTAGTCCGCGCACGTCGAGCGTCGCGTCGTCGAGCGAGCCGATGGCGCGTCTGGTCTCTCGAATCGACAGCTCGTCGGGGTTGACGACGAGGAAGAACGCCGCCTCCTCTCGGAGCAGTCGCCCCGCGAGCGCGAACCGGTCGCGGCGCTCCTCCAACTGCGCGATGACGGGGTCGCCCTCGCGCATCCGCCGCGGTTCGCGGCCGCCGATGGCCGCCCGCTCGAACAGGCGGACGCTCTGTTTCCGCTTGGCGAGCAGTCGCTCGGCCCACCCCTCCAGAAACTCCGGCAGCGACAGCAGTCGGAGCGTTCCGCCGGTCGGCGAGGTGTCGAAGACGACGCGGTCGTACTCGTCGGAGTCGCGCATCACGTCGACGAAGCGGTCGAACAGCGCCGCCTCGTACGCACCGGGTGTCTGGTGGGCCATCTCGACCTGCCGGTCTATCTCGTTGACCATCGCGGGACTCACCTGCGTCGACAGCGACCGCTTGATCCCTTGGAGGTGGCGACTCACCTCCTCCTCGGGGTCGAGTTCCATCGCGTCGAGACCGGAGACGCCGTCAACCGGTTTCGGGGTGTCGTCGAACTGTTGGTCGAACACGTCCGACGTCGAGTGCGCGGGATCCGTCGAGACGACGAGCGTCCGAAGCCCCGCGTTCGCGCACTTGAGCGCGTACGCGCTCGACACAGTCGTCTTTCCTACTCCTCCTTTGCCGCCGAAGAAGACGAATTTCCGCATCGTCAGAAGTGGTACTGCTGACCTTTACGTTCGAGCAGCGACCCGCGGTCCCACATTCGCCGCTCCCACGCTTCGAACTCGTCTTCGAGGTACGGCAGCAGTTCGGCGGTGTAGTAGGAGACGGGCGACGGGATGCCGAACGCGTCGGGGAAACACGCGAGCATGAACGCATCCTCGATGTCCTCGGCCTCGTTCTCTATCTTCTCGTACGCCGGGTGGCTTATCATCCCGTGGTAGAGTCCCCGGAGCCACTCCTCGGCGATGTCACGGAAGGCCGCGATGCGCTCTGCGAGTGTCATACGTTCACGTCCTTCGCGGAGCGGCCAAAAGGATGTCGTTCACGTCGTACGTTTCCTGAATCCGTTGCTCAGCACGCCGCTCGTGCGAACCGGCACGCACCGCCGCTCGCCGTAGCTTCATGGTCGTCGGGCGGTGAGAGTACCTACATGACGCAGACGATTCCCGTCACCATTCTTAGCGGGAGCCTCGGTGCCGGGAAGACGACGTTGTTGAACCACCTCCTCCGGAACGCTGGCGACCGAAACATCGCCGTCCTCGTCAACGACATGGGCGACCTCAACGTCGACGCGGAACTCGTGAGCGCGAACTCTGACCTCTCGGTCGGCGACGGCGTCGCCGAACTCTCGAACGGCTGTATCTGCTGCGAACTGCAGGACGACCTCGAGACGGCCGTCACGCGACTCGCGCGGAACCGCGACTTCGACGTGCTCGTCGTCGAATCCTCGGGCATCAGCGAACCCGAACCGGTCGCGCGCCTCTTCACGACGGGGTCGCGCGCGGCGGCGCTGTACGAGGTGGACTCGCTCGTGACGGTGCTCGACAGTCGGCTGTTCTACGACGCCTTCGGCGGCGACGGCGTCGCCGAGCGCCGCGGCACCGACGAGGACGACAGTCGCCCGCTCTCGGACCTCCTGGTCGAGCAGGTGGAGTTCGCCAACATCGTGCTGCTGAACAAATCGGATCTCGTCTCCGAGGCGGAGATGGCCGCCGTCGAGGAGATGGTGCGGGCGCTCGCACCCGACACCGAGATTCTCCGTACGAGGGAGTCGGCGGTCGCCCCCGATCGGTTGTTCGGCCGCGAGTTGTACGACCCAGCGACGGCCGCGGAGATGGCCGGGTGGAAGCGGGCGCTCGCCGAGAGCGAAAGTGGGGACGACAGCGACCACATCCACAGTCACGGCGACAGCGACCACGACGACCACGGTCACGGTGTACACGACGACCACGACCACCGCCACCCGGACGAGGTGTACGGGGTCTCGTCGTTCACGTACCGGCGTCGCCGCCCGTTCCACCCCGAACGGTTCGCCGCGCTGCTCTCGGACCTCCCGTCGAACGTCGTCCGCTCGAAGGGGACCTGTTGGGTCGCCGGACGCGAGTCGCCCGTCGTCGTCAGTCAGGCGGGACCGTCGGTACGCGCCGAAGCGGTCGGCCGGTGGATCGCAGCCCTCCCGGAGGCCGACCGGGACCTCTATCGGGCGAACCGCCGGGATTTGGAGTGGGACGACGAATGGGGCGACCGGCGGACCGAGTTCGTCGTCATCGGCACCGGCCTCGACGAGGAGGCGACGATAGCGACGCTTGACGACTGCCTGTTGACGGACGAAGAAATGACCGAGACTTGGGAGGCGTTCGAGAACCCGTTCCCGACGCAGGGTGAGGAACTCGTCGTCACCGAACCCTGACCTCGGTTTCGTCACCGAACCTTGTTTCCGGTTTCACCGCCGAACCCTATCCCCAGTTACGTCACCGAAGCTGTCCCCGGCTACTCGACGTCCACCGCCAGCGCGTCCAGCGCGCGTTTCAGTTCGCCCTTCCGCTTCCACGCCGCCACGCGGTCGGTGACGATCGATAGCGGGAGACCGAGACTGACCGCCGAGCGCATCGTCACCCGCGAGCCTTCGTTCTCGGAGGCGACGGTGACCGTCGTCTCCATCGCGTCGAACGGTCCGGCCTCGCCCGCCTGTTCGTAGAAGAGACCGTCGTCAAGCGTCTCGAAGCGGAGCGCGAACCGGAAGCGGCGGCTTCCGGCGACGACAACGGGGCCGTCCTCGGTCTCCTCGACGCCGTGGACCTCGAAGCTCCCTTCGTACTGAATCGTCGCTTCGGGCGTAAGTGCGCGCCGGACGACCCGCGGCGGCGCGCGGACGAACCGAGAGACCGTCACCTCGTGCATGCGTCGTCGTTATCTTCCTGCGTGATAAGTGTCTCCGAGTCGCCAGTCTGGTGCTCCGGCCGGTCCCGCCAACTGCGGCCGACTACAACCGTAACAGCGAGAGAAATAGCAACAGTAGCAACACCGCGGCGCCACTGTAGAACAGTTTCCGAAGCCGTACCCCCGCGGGAACCTCCTCGCGGATGGCGGGATTGACCGACCAGACGAGGCGGTAGTACGCCAGTGCCAGTGCTCCGAGGAAGGCGACGGCTGACAACGCGACAGCCACCGTTAGCGACAGACCGAACGAGAGGCCGTAGGCCGGACCGAACGCGAACGCGACGGCGAAGGCGAGGCTCGCGACGACGAGAAACGGCACGGGGTCGATAGGCGACCCATCACGGTTCCCGAGTCGCATACGCTGGAAGACGGTCGCAGGCACAAAGAAGCTAAGTGCCGGGCCGAAACAGATGCGCTATGCAGTCTCAAGGGGATCCGCGGGTCCTGCTCGTGATGAATTTCGTCTTGTCGCTCGCGTTCGCATCGGTCGTCCTCTACGGCTTCGAGTTCGTCGGACTCCTCTCGTTCACGTGGCAACGTCTCGCCGGAGCGACGGCGGTGCTGATGGTATTGACCTATCTCGTCGTCCGGTGAACGACCGACGGGGTCACCCGTCGGCGGGTGACTGTCATCCTCACTCGCTGTTCGAAGCGTCGTTGCCGCTAGCGCTCCCGAGCATCTCGTCGCCGTAGGCTCCCGCTCCTCGTTCTTCGACGCGGTCGAACTGATCGACCGGCGGGTCTTTCACGACGTAGCCGAGCAGACTCCCGAAGCCGTTTCGTTGCGGATGGAGACCGACGCCGCTGCCCGCGCCGACGAGTCCGGGTGCGTCCCGGTCAAGGCGTTCGCGCCACCACGCCTGGTCGAAGAAAAGCGACGAAATCTCCATGTGCTTCACGTCGTGGGTGAACAGGTAGCCCTCCCGTCGAAGACGCGGCCAGAGTTCTTCGAGACACGTCTCCGCGGAACTTCGAAGCCCCACGTCGAGGAAGACGAGCGCGACCGGCCGGTCGAACGTCGGGAGCGTCTCCTCGAAGTAGCCTTTCTCGAACTCGCACGCGTCGATGTCGCCGTAGGCGGCGACGTTCCGGCGGACGGCGTCGAGCGACCCGCGCCACGACCCGGCTTCGTAGGTGTGCACCTGCTCGGACTGCATGAGCACGTGCGCCTCGTCCACCTCGTCGGGTTCGGGCATCCCCTCGAAGGAGTCGAACACGACGAGCGTTCGGTCGCAGAGACCCGCGACCAACGAGAGGTTCGCCGTACTGCCGCCGAGGTAACAGCCGCACTCGACGACGACGCCCTCTTTCTCGGGCGGTATCCGGAGTATCTTCGTCGCGACGACGAGGTGTTCGACGAACGACGACCCGGTAGGGAGTCGGACGTTGTTCCAGAGCATCCGGGCGACGAGGCGACATTTCGTCGGGAAGTCGACGCCGTAGGCCGCGCCGGTGTCGGCGTCGAAGTACTCGCCGAGGACGATTGGCGCGCTGAGCACGAGCAATCCGAGTCTGTACGCGCGTGTGACTGTCGCCGTCACGCGCTTTCGAGCAGTTGTCATCGGGTTCGGGTCAGCACCCTTCGGTATCGTTATCCAGCGACTATCGTCGTCTACGCGATTGTTTCAGCCGGCGCCCGACTCGACCGCGCCGACTCGGCGTGAACCGGCGCACTGCCGCTCGATTCGGGTCGTTCCGCGACAGTTTCGTCGAGAAAGATTGGATTGACCGCGCTCTCGTCCTCGTGCTGTCTCCCGATTCACGTCGTATCCCGTTCGAGAAAGGAGACGAACCAGCTGTCGGGGTCGTCCAGCGGGGCGCCGCCGAACGACCACGGTCCGTCGTCGGTCGTCGGCCGCGCGACGACGGTGGCTCGGCTCCGCGTCAGAAGCGACAGTGGCCGCTCGTCGTCGGCCAGAAAGCCGTGTTCGGCGAGGAACTCCCGCGGGAGGCCGCTGCCGGCGGCCGCGACGACGTCGGAGTCGGCGTGTTCTTCGAGTGCGGCCTCGAACAGGCGGGAGACGCCCGCCATCCACGCGTCGTCGCCGACGAGCGGCGTGAGTTCGGCGAACTGCGTGATGGTGATGCCGTCCTTCGTCGTCCGCGTCCGAGCGACGAGGCCGGCGAGCGGCCCGTTTTCGGCCTCAACGACGTAGGTGAGACGCCGCCAGAGCGGACTCCCCAACCGCCAGCGGTAGAACTGCTCGTCGCGGTGCGCGTGGAGACGGTCGGGTATCGACCGCTCGTACAGGTCGGCGAGTCGTTCGACCGGCAGCGTTCGGTGTCGGTGGACGACGAACTGTCCGTCGATGCGGGCGGCTTTGTCGCGGGTGCGGTAGTAGCGTTTGGCGACCGGCGTCGTCAACCGCGCGAACGACTCGCCGACCTCGTTGAGACGCGTCCCGACGAGCGCGCTCGGGTTCTGCACACGGTAGAACGTCGTACGCCGACCCGCACTGCGCCAGCCGAGTTTCTCGTACCCCGGCCGCGACATGTCGTTCGGGAAGTTGAAGTAGAGGTCGGGGCCGTCCGCGGCGTCGGCGTAGTGCGAGAGCGCCGCCGTCGTCATGTTCGTGAACACGCCTTGCCGTCGGTGGTCGGGGTGGACCATCGTATCCGCCGGTTGGAACGCTGTCCCCGTTCCCTCCGGGCCCCGAAGCGGCATGACGAGAAACGGCCGCGCGCCGACTATCTTGCCGTCGTGTTCGGCGACGAAAATCGGCACGTGGTCGACGTAGGGGTTCTCGACATACTTCCACTCGAACCACTCTCGGCCGCGCGGGCGGTCCCACACTTCCCGGTCCAGCGCAAGCAGACCCTCCCTGTCGCTAGCCTCGTAGCCGCGGATTCGGTACTCACCTTCGTCTCTCGCCTCGGCGCTCGGCCCGGTCCGTGCAGACCCTCTGGTGGGGGACATCGTGGTAGCGCACCGTGACGGGACGCTTTGTTATTCATCGCCGAATCCCCTTCGCGCCGGAGGGCCCGACGGTTTCACCGAGTAAACGTTCGCTTGTGACCGAGAGTCACCCGCGCGTGGGGCCGCTCGATCCCCCGAGACGGCGATGACGGTCCTTTATATCCTTCGGCGTTTCCGCTCTACACATGCCCATCGAAGACCGTGACGACGCGTATCTCATCACTCACGCGCTCGCCAAGGATACACTCTCGAAACTCAGAGACGTCGAGACCGAACAGGTCGCCTTCCGGAAAGGGCTGGTCAAACTCGGCCGTATCGCCGGCTACGAGATAATTGACGGCGCAATGGAGACAGAGTTCGTCTCCATCGAGACGCCGATGGCCGAGACGACGGGCGAACGTGTCAAAGGACTCGACGACGTGGTCATCGTCAACGTTCTCCGGGCCGCCACCCCGTTCGTCGAAGGACTCCTGAAAGCGTTCCCCCGCGCCAAACAGGGCGTCATCAGCGCCGGACGCGACGAGGATGCGGGCATGAACGACGACGGCGAGTTCCCCATCAAAATCGACTACGTAAAACTCCCCGAGATAACAGAGAAAGACACCGTCATCGTCGCCGACCCGATGCTCGCCACCGGCAGCACGATGTGTACGGTTCTCGACCACGTGCTGGAGGAAGCGACTGGCTTCGAGAATCTGTTCGTCCTCTCTGCGGTCTCCGCGCCCGACGGTCTGCTCCGCGTCGGCAGCCAGTTCGACGAGCCGGACCTGCTCACCGTTGCCATCGACGACCACCTCGACGAGCGCGGCTACATCATCCCCGGCCTCGGCGATGCCGGCGACCGCGCGTTCCGGACGAAGTAACGGTCGCTGCTTCAAGCTACGAACCGCCTATTTCGACCCGTCTCTTTCGACCCATCTGAATCTCTCTCGCTGTCCTATCGCCTCGCGATTTTACGCGTCGAACTCCGCGAGAACACGTTTCTTCGAACCCCCTCTCTTCGACTCGAAACCGCACGCAGACAGCACGTCTGACGCAGGCGCGTTCCTGTCGAAACGGTCCTGTAGAGCGCTCTATTCGTCGTCGCCCTTGTGTTCTTCCTCACCGGCCGAGAGTCCGTCGTCGCCGCGCTCCAGTGCGCGCGGCACGTCGTGGTGGTCGGAGTAGCCGTCGAACCAGCGGGCGATGCGCTCGATTCGGTCGACGACGTGTCCCGGTTCACCCGAGCGGGAGAGTTCGTGTCCCTCGCGCGGGTAGCGGACGAGACGGGTGTCGACGCCGTTTTTCTTCAGGAAGAGGTAGAACATCTCGCCGTTGTTGACCGGGACGCGGAAGTCGTTGTCCGAGTGGACGACGAGCGTCGGCGTCGTCGCGTTCGCGGCGTGGGCGACCGGCGACTGCTCCCAGAGGAACTCCGGTTCGTCCCACGGCTTCGCGCCGAAGTCCCACTCGACGAGTTTGAACGCGTCCGTCGACCCGTAGAACGACGAGAGGTCGTAGACGCCGCGCTGGGCGACCGCGCCCTCGAAGAAGTCGGTGTGACCCACTATCCAGCCGGTCATGAAGCCGCCGAAGCTCCCGCCGGTGACGAACGCGTTCTCTGCGTCGACGTAGTCGCGGTCGGCGACGAGTTCCGCGCCCGCCATCACGTCGGTCATCGTCACGTCGCCCCAGTCGCGCTCGATGGCCATCCCGAACTCCTCGCCGTAGCCGGTCGACCCGCGGGGGTTCGACCAGAAGACGACGTAGCCGCGTGCCGCCAGCGTCTGGAACTCGTGCCACATGGTCCCCGACGTGGACCACATCGCGTGCGGGCCGCCGTGAATCTCGACGGCGAGCGGGTACGTTTCGGATTCGTCCGCGGAACCGGACGGTTCTCCGCTACCGTCCGGGTCGAAGTCGGGTGGCGTCAGTACCCAGCCCTGCACCTCGACGCCGTCGTCGGACTCGAATCGGAGTTCCTCGGGTTCGCCCACCTCGGTGTCGGCGAGGTAGTCGGCGTTGAGTTCGGTGAGTCGCGTCGTCTCTTCGCCGTGTGCGATAAACACGTCGCCGGGGTGGTCCCACTCGCTCTTCGCGAAAGCGACCGCCTCGTCGCCCGCCGAGATGTCGGTGATGTGGCCGTCGCCCGCGACGATGTCGATTGCTGTGCCTGCGTCGTCGGCGCGACGGCAGACGTAGTCGCCGTCGTCGGGCGTGACGAAGTAGACGTGCTCCTCTCGGGGGTCCCACTGGAACCCCGCCGCACCGACGGTGCGGTCGAGGTCCGCCGTCAGGACGGTCGTCTCCTCGCTCTCGGGGTCGAACAGTTCGAGGTCCGTCTGTCGCATCGACGTGCGGTCCTCGGGCGTCCGCGCGTAGACGACGCGGCCGTCTCCGGCGACGGCAAGGTCCGTCCCCCATCCGGTCGTCTGGAGGACGTGTTCTTCCTCGCCCGCGTCGGTGTCATAGGCGAACACATCGACGTAGACGTTGTCGTCCGGGTCTTCGGTGCGCTTCGAGGTGTAGTACAGCGTCGTCTCGTCGCTCCACGAGGGGCTTCCGTGGTCGTAGTCGCCGTCGGTGAGTCGACTCACGTCGCCGGATTCGACGTCTGCGACGTAGATGTGACCGCGCGTGCCGTCGATGTACCGGGCGAGTTGACGGTAGACCAGGCGGTCGACGACGCGGGGGTCCGGCGTCTCCCGCTCGTACTCCTCCTCGTCGGCGATGCTCAGGTCGAGTTCCTCCTCGCGCTCTTCCTCGGTCGTTGCCTGCACGAACGCGATTCGCTCGCCGTCGGGACTCCACGCGGGTGCGCTGACGCCGCCGGGGACGTCGGTCACCCGCTGGGCCTCGCCGCCGTGCGTCGGGAGGACCCACAGCTGCGGCCGGTCGTTGTCCGCGCCGCGCGTCGAGACGAAGGCGAGTCGGTCGCCGCTCGGACTCCAGCGCGGGTGGCTGTCGACGCCCTCGTCGACGGTGAACCGTCGTGGGTCGTCGCTGCCGTCGGCGGAAACGAGATAGATGGTCGCTTCGTAGGATTCGTCGTCTTTCGGGACCTTTCTGACGAAGGCAACCTGCTCGCCATCGGGAGACAATTGGGGAGTTTCAGGTTTAGCGATGTCGTGATAATCCGTGGCGCTGACGCGTCGCATACCGCGCCACTCGCGCCCTCCGCGGAATAGCCTTCGGGAGCAGGAACGCTCCGCCGGTGACGGCACGTAATGTTAGCGATACTGGAGTTTCTCTCAGGTATGAGATTAGTTGACATTGGACTATAGTTACTGATATATATCTCTGGCCGACATTCTGATGTATGGCTCGCTATCTCAATCGGCGGAAGTTTATCGCTGCAACCGGTGCGGCCGGCCTCGTCGGCCTCGCCGGCTGTTCTGACGGTGGAAACGGCGGCGACGGCGGAAACGGCGGAAACGGCGGCGACGGTGGCGATGGCGGCGACGGTGGAAACGACAGTGATGGCGGAAACGGCGGCGATGGTGGCAGCAACCAGCTATCGTGGCACGCCGGCGGTACCGGCGGCACGTACTACCCGCTGTCGAACCAGTTCAAGAGCGTCGTCGAGGCGAACACCGACTACACCCTGCAGGTGCAGTCGACGGGTGCCAGCGTCGAGAACGCGGGGAGCCTCGGCAGCGGCAACGCGGACTTCGCGCTCCTGCAGAACGACGTCGCCTACTTCGCGGTCAACGGCGAAGGTATCGACGCGTTCGAGGGTAACGCCATCCCGAACATTCGTGGCGTGGCGACGCTTTACCCGGAGACCATCCACGTGGTGACGCCCGGTAACTCCGACATCCAGTCGATTCAGGACCTCGAAGGCGCGACCATCAACACCGGCGACCTCGGCAGCGGGACGCAGGTCGACGCCCGACAGATTCTCGAAGCGGTCGGCATCCAGGACTACACCGAACAGAACACCGACTTCTCGCAGGCGGCCGAGCAGATTCAGAACGGCGACGTCGACGCGGCGTTCGTCGTCGGCGGCTGGCCGGTCGGCGCCATCGAGGACCTCGCCAACAACAGCAACATCCGCATCGTCGAGATCTCCGGCGACGCCCGCCAACAGGTCAAGGAAGCCGGATCGTACTTCGCCGACGACGAGATTCCCGCCGGCACGTACAGCGGTATCGACGAACCCGTCCAGACCGTCGCCGTGCAGGCGATGATCGCGACCAACGAGGAGCAACCTGAGGAGGTCGTCCAGTCGGTCACCGAAGCTATCTTCGAGAACACCGACGAGATCAACATCAAACAGGAGTTCATCACCGCCGACACGGCGCAGGACGGAATGTCCATCGACCTGCACCCCGGCGCGCAGGCGTACTTCGATTCGGCCGGAACCGGCGGAAGTGGCAACGAGTCCGACGGCAACGAGACCACCGGTAACGAGACCACCGGCAACGAATCGAGCTAAACCGAACCCACTCGGACGACCGCACTTCGGCGTGCGGTCCACTGACCCGTACAGATGCACTTTCGATCTACCACTCGATTCCTACGCCGACTATGAGCGACCGCGCCGGTCGACGGACGGTCGGTCTCGCGCTCGCGTCGATCGCCGTTCTCGCACTCGTTCTCGCCGGAGGCGCGGCAGCGACGCAACCCGAACGCGTCCTCGTCGTTGAGAACGCCGAGACGGGTGAGCGCCTGTTCGCCACGCCGGTCGAAAACGACACGACGGTGACGCTCGCGTACAACCACAGCGTTGAGGGGAGCCCCGTCCGCGACGTGTACGCCGTCCGTGGCGACGAACTCGTGATGACGCGCATGGAGTTCTCCTCGTACGGGTGGGGCTTCCCGGCGCAGGCGAACGTCACTCGCGAGAACGGGAGCTTCGTCCACCACCCCGACGACGTGCGTCTGTCGGAACTGTACGTCTCACCCGGCGACGTGGCGGGGCACAGACTCCACGTCGGCGACGAGACGTACGACCTCGTCGCGCGCTCGGACGCCGAAACCGTGCGGATTCACGTCGAACACCGCAGTATACTCCAACGAATGACGCCATGACTGTCGACGATACCTCACCCAAAGACGACGAACTCTCCGAGGAGGAGAAACAGGAACTCATCGACGAACTGGAGCGAAAGCGGAACCTTCGCGGCGGTGCCGCCGTCGCCGTCGCGTTCGTCGGGATCATGTTCTCGGCGTTCCAGATGTGGCTCGCCGCGCGTGGGTTCATCTTCGAGGCGACGCTGCCCGGCATCGGGACGGTTCGCCTCGCCGCGCTCCAACAGCTACAGATTCGCGCGATTCACGTCGTCTTCGCGCTCATCCTCGCGTTCATGCTCTACCCGCCGACGTCGGGCGACGGCTTCTTCTCGCGGCGACTCTCGCGGGTCGTCCCCGGACTCGAACGCGCCTACGGGTCGGAGCACCCGGCAACGCGAGCGGCGACGAGCATCCGCTCGGGCGTTCGCTGGGCCATCGCCGACCCGTACCGGACCCGAGTTACGCCGGTCGATATCGTGCTCGTGCTGTTCTCGGCGCTGACGGCGGCGTACATGATCACCGACTACGACGAGATTCAGACGCTTCGCGCGCTCGGACTCGGCTCCGGCCGCACCACCGCCGAGATATACCCGTTCCTCGCGCCCCTCGTCGACGCTGTCTCGGCGCTCGGTATCCCGTTCGACGAGGTGTCGTACGCATTCGTCCTCGGCGCTATCGGCATCCTGCTCGTGCTCGAGGCGACGCGGCGGACGCTCGGGACGCTGCTCATGGGTATCGTCTCGATGTTCATCCTCTACGCCCGGTACGCCGGCAACATCCCCCAGGACATCCCGTATCTCGGCATCCTCTCTACGCTATCGGCGTCGTGGGACTCCGTGATTCAGAACCTCTGGTACAACACCGCCAACGGCGTCTTCGGCGTCCCCGTCGAGGTGAGCGTCCGCTACATCTACATCTTCGTCCTCTTCGGGGCGTTTCTGGAGATGAGCGGCGCTGGCCAGTGGTTCATCGACCTCGCTTACTCGATGACCGGGTCGCGAAAGGGCGGCCCGGCGAAGGCGAGTATCCTCTCCAGCGGCTTCATGGGAACTATCAGCGGTTCCTCCATCGCCAACACAGTCACGACGGGCGCGTTCACCATCCCGCTGATGAAGCGCTCGGGCTACCGCCCGGAGTTCGCTGGGGGCGTCGAAGCCTCCGCCTCATCCGGCGGGCAGATTCTCCCGCCGGTGATGGGTGCGGCGGCGTTCCTCATCGTTGAGTTCGTCGGCGTCTCCTACGACGAGGTCATCATCGCAGCGACGATTCCCGCCATCGTCTTCTTCTTCGGCGTCTGGGTGATGGTCCACCTCGAAGCGTCGCGCGAAGGAATCGGCGGCGTCGACGCCTCCGAACTCGTCGCCGTCAGAAGTCACCTGCGCCGCGGGTGGTTCTACCTCGCGCCCATCGCCTTGCTGCTCGTCTACCTCATCGGCATCCGGTACTCCGTCTCGCGCTCGGCGTGGTACACCATCGTCGCCATCATCGCGCTCATCGCACTCGTCGCCACCTACAACGAGCGGACGCGCGTGCCGCTGCTCGGGACTATCGCCGCGCTGTTCGCCTTTGAAACGGCTGCCCGCCTGCTAACCGGTGCGGGCATCGTCGGCGCGGTGACCGGTGCGGGAACCGGCGGGATGGCGCCCCGCGCGGCGCTCGACGCCGCGGCCGGACAGCTCGGCACCATCATCATCCTTGTGAGCGCAGCGTTCCTGCTCGCGCGACCGCGCTCTCCGTCGCCGCTCTTGGAGTACGACGCCGCCGTCGACGACGCGGCCGAGACGACAGCCGAGGCCTTCGGCCGCCGCTCGCTCGCCGACAACAACGCCTACCGCTTCGGGACGTTCGTCCTGAAGGCGATGGAGTCGGGCGCGCGCACCGCGACGGTTGTCGTCGTCGCCGTTGCCGCCGCGGGTATCATCCCCGGCGTCATCAGCGTCTCCGGTCTCGGACCGAACCTCGTCGCGCTCATCGAAGCCGTCTCCGGCGGTTCGCTCATCCTCCTCTTGGTCATCACCGCCATCTCCTCTATCATCCTCGGGATGGGGATGCCGACGACGGTGACGTACATCATCCTCGTCGCGCTGCTCGGCGGCGCGATTTCGGAACTCGCGAACATCCCGCTGCTGGCGGCGCACCTGTTCATCCTCTACTTCGGCGTCATCGCCGACATCACGCCGCCAGTCGCCGTCGCGGCGTACGCCGCTTCCGGGGTGGCGAAGTCTGACCCGTTCAAGACGGGTATAGAGGCGTTCACGCTCTCGCTGAACAAGGCCATCGTCCCGTTCGCGTTCGTCTTCGCGCCCGGCATCCTGCTCATCCGCGGCGAGAGCACGGAGCAGTACCACATCCTCACCTTCGCTGACGTGGCCGACCTGGGCTACTTCGTCCCGGAGGTGGTCGTCCCCATCGTCGGACTGTTCATCGGCGTACTCGCCCTCGGGCCGACTATCATCGGTTACTTCTACTCGCCGGTCGCCACCGTCGAGCGCGCGCTGTTCGCCGTCTCCTCGATTCTGCTCATGGCGCCGCAGATGCTACTCGACCCGTTGTTCACGATTCTCTCAGGAACCGGGATAAGCATCGGTGTCGAGATACTGACGCTCGACCTGCTGCTCCGTGCGGTCGGCGGCGTGCTGTTCGGCGCGCTGGCGCTACGGAACCGACGGCAGATGGAGGGCGACCGCGCTGAACCGTCGTCGGCGACGCCGACGACCGACTGAGCGCGGGTCGAGAGTCTTAGACCCCGTTTTCGTCGCATGCTATTACGACCACTGCCGCCTCGCCAGCGACCGCTCGACGCGGTACGCGAAGCCTACGAAGGCGGCGAGGCCGCCGACGGCGAGCAGGAAGAACAGGAGTCGGAAGCTTCCGAACCCGGTGATTCCGAGGGCCGTCGTCAGCGCGACGAGAAGCGCGTACCCCTTCGCGGCGGTCGTCCCGAATTGTCCGAGACGAGTTCCGTCGTCAGTCACCCATATAGCGAGCACGACGAGGAGTGTGCGAACAGCGAGGTACGTCACTATGGACGTTACCAGCGCGAGGAGAACAACGAACCCCAGTTCCGGCGTGTATGCCGGAAGCGCCGGTTTGATACTGCCGAACTGGAGGATCATACGCACCGCTACTCGAACCGTTGACATAAGTTTTCAGACGCGTAACTAGCTCTCCCGACGA
This sequence comes from Haloprofundus salilacus, assembly GCF_020150815.1. Lineage (NCBI taxonomy): Archaea > Methanobacteriati > Methanobacteriota > Halobacteria > Halobacteriales > Haloferacaceae > Haloprofundus > Haloprofundus salilacus. The sequence goes on from NZ_CP083723.1 coordinate 2,990,793, forward strand.
CTCAGAACCGCCCGACGCCGAACGGTTCCAGTTCCTCGCGCACGTCCTCGCCGCGCACCGCGTCGGCGACGAGTTTGCCGCTGTAGGGCCCCAGTTGCAGACCGGTCGGGCCGTGACCGGTCGCCACGAACGCACCGTCGACGCCGGGCACCTCGCCCATCACCGGTAACCCGTCCTCGGCCAGCGGTCGAAGCCCCACCCGCACCTCCCGGAGCGACGCGTCGGCGAGTCCGGGCGCGACTCGGAGTATCTCCCCGAACACGTCGTGCAGTCCTTCGACGGTCGTCTTCGGGTCGAATCCCGCGCCCGTTTCGCGGGTCGCCCCGACGGCGACGCGGCCGTCGTCCCACGACACCAGGTATTTGTGGCGGAACGGGCTGACGATGGGCCAGCCCTCCGTGTCGGCGTCGAGGTCCAGATGGACGATCTGGCCGCGCTGTGGTTCGACGGGAATTTCGACGCCCAACTGCTCGCCGAAGGCGCTCGACCACGCGCCGCCAGCGACGACGACGGCGGCGGCGGCTATCTGGCTTTCCACGCCCGCTTGGCCTTCTTCGCTTTCGTCGCCTTCGTCGACGACGACGCCCCGTATCTCACCGCCGTCGAGGACGAGCGACCCGACACTCGCTTCGAGCGTGTCGAGTCCGTGCGCCTCGCCCGCCCGGCGGAGTGCCCCCTCGAACGTCTGTCCATCGACGCGTGCGGCGTCGTCGTAGTGGAACGCGCGCTTCGTCTCGCCCAGCGGTGGGAACCGCTTGCGCGCTTCCTCGGCGGTGAGTTCGTGAACCGTCCCCTCGGCGGGCGGTTCTCCGGCGGCCTGTCGCTCGCGGATACGTTCGAGAACGTCGTCGTACTGCTCGGATTCCTCCTCGTCGAACGCGACGTTGAGTAAGCCCCGCTTGGCGTATCCGTGCGGACCGTCCTGTTCGCGCTCCAGCGCCGCGACGAGTTCGTCGTAGTAGTCGACGGCCGTCGTCGCAAAGCCGAACCACGTCCCGTCGCTCCCCCGACTGCTCGTCGCCGCCGAGAGGATACCCGCGCCCGCGTCGGTCGCTCGCCCCTCGTCTCGTCGGTCGACGAGCAGCGCCCGGACTCCCTCGCGTGCGAGGTGGTAGGCGGTCGACGCGCCAACGATGCCGCCGCCGACGACGATGGCCTCGTACTCGTCGTTTCGTTCGTTCATGGAGGGGCGAACGCAATCCGCCGCCGTGAGTGTGTCGTTGGCGGAAGCGTTCGAGTTCTCACTCCCCGATTTCGACGCGTCCGCTCGTCGCGTTCCGCAGTCGCTCTCGTAACTCGTCCGCCTCGTTGACGGCCACGCGGACCTCGAAGCTGACCGACTCTTCGTACTCGGCGTCGAACTCGACGCCCGCGCTCTCCAAGATGCCGCGAACGGTCCCCGAATCGTCGTACTCCACTTCGAGAGAACACGTCTCGTGCGGCAGTTCCTCGACGACGCCCGCCGCGTCGACGGCTTCCTTGACAGCGCGGGAGTACGACCGCGCGAGTCCGCCGACGCCGAGGTTCGTCCCGCCGTAGTAGCGCGTCACGACTGCGACGACGTTTCTGATGTCCCGCTGGACGAGGACGTTCAGTGCCGGTTTCCCCGACGACCCCGTCGGTTCGCCGTCGTCGCTCTGGTACTCGCGGAGCATCACGTCGCCTGGGGGGGATGCGGAGACGGGACCCGCGGGGACGCGGTAGGCGGGGACGTTGTGCGTCGCGTCCGGATGCTTTGCTTCGATTTCGGCGACGAACGCCTCCGCGGCGTCGACGCCGTCGGCGGGGGAGACGTAGCCGATAAACTCCGACCCGCGGACCTCGAACTGCGCGCTCGCCCGCCCAGCGACGGTGCGATAGGCGTCGGTCATGGTCGTGTGGCTGGGGTACGAGGAGAAAGAACTGTCCCTGTCGGAGTGTCGGTCACCGCGGTACTGCCGACCGACGCGGTGCTACTGACGCCGGACTACCGGTCGAGTCCGAGCAGCACCGCGAACGCGCCGAGACCGACCAGTTCGGCGAACATCGACACGAAATCGCGCGGTTCGGCGAGCAGGTGTTCGAGGATGGTCGAAAGCGGCCCCTGCGCGTGGCCGCCGGGGACGAGTCCGCCGTGGTCACCGAGGTGCCACCAGGCGTAGCCGAGGACATACGCGCCGAGCACCGCCGCCGAGAGGGCGTACAGCGCGCGGTCGCGGCGGCCGAGCAGCATCGCGCCGACGACGCCGAGGAGCAGCAGTCCGGAGGGGACGAACAGGTACGGCCGGGGGTCGGCGACGGAACCCGCCCGCAGATAGGCGAGCAACCGCGGGAACCCCCACCAGAGGTGGACGGTCGCGGCGACGAACGCCGCCTGCCCGGCGACGAGGCGCGCGACGGTGACCGCCGCGCTCCTCTCGGTCGTCGACGGATTCGCCGCCGACGCTGTCGACTCTTCCATATGCCCTGTCGACTCTCGGGGTAGATGACGCTGTTCATCGACAGTCGGCGTTCGAGAGCCGTACCACTCAGGCGAGGCTGATACGCCGGACGAACGGGAGCGCCGAAATTTCGTTCAGCAGGTCGCCGGGGATGGGGTCGTCGGTGACGATGTACAGTTTCGGTTCGTCTGTGAACTCGGGATCCTCGCTGACGGTCTGGCGGATGCTGATCCCCTCGTCGGCGAGCAGCGTCGTAATCGACGCGACGATGCCCGGTTCGTCGGCGTCGCCGACTTCGACGGTCAGGGCGGCTAAATCGAGGACGGGAGCGAGACTCAACAGGCTCGGAATCGCGCTGATGTTCTGGAAGATGGGTCGCAGGTCGTCGTCGGCGAGGACGGCCTCCGTCGTCGAGTCGATAACGCGGCGGTCGACGCCGATTTCGCGGGCAATCTGGGTGTTCGGAATCTCGATGCTGCCGGAGACGACGCGTCCCTCATCGTTGACCGAAAAGCCGCGTTCGAGGAGCAGGCGGATGACCGCCTGTTGGCTCGGACTCCCCTCGAACTTCTCCATGATTTCGTCGAACATTCGCTTGCGAGGACCTGCGCGCCTCTCGGTCTTAGTTGTGGCCGTCCGCGGTCCGCCTCCTGCGCCGGGAGTTTTTAGCCGCCGGGCCGTGCCTCTGGCGTATGGCTGACCTCGACTCGTGTTACTTCTGCGGGACCATCGGCGACGGCCTCACCGAACTGGCCGTCGTGCCGCCGCGGTTCGACCCGACCGACAAACAGCAACGGACGGTCGTCCTCTGTACGACCTGCCGACAAAAGCTCGGAACCGTTCTCGAACCCATCGTCGACGTGCTCGGCGACGGTACTGAGACGACAGACGACGGTTCGTCGTCGGCGTCAGCGCCCGACACACCGTCTCCGTCGCCGAACTCTGTCGACACCGACAACGACATTCGGACCGGCGAAGACGTGACGGACGCGGCGACAACCCCGACCGCACCGCAGCCGGGCGACGCCATCGACACGACTGACTTCGACGACCCGCTCGCCTCCGACTCCGAGGGCGTTACCATCGGCACGCCGGTCGCCGACGGGGAGACGGACGAACGGCACGGTTCCGACGAATCGGGTTCCGGGGATGGCGACGGGAACGGCGACGCCGAAACCGGAGCGAGCAACACCGATGCCGGTATCGACACCGCCGCCGACGACGCCGATGCCGACGCCGCAGACAGCGTTGACGAAGCCGACGCTGATTCAGATGCCTCGAAGGAGGAACCCACCGAGTTCAGAACGGTGATGCGTCTCCTCTCGAATCGGGAGTTCCCGGTCGACCGCGCGGAAATCGAGGCGCTCGCGTCGGGTGCGTATAGCCTCGACGACTCGCAGGCCGGCGCTATCATCGACTACGCCGTCGACCGCGGGGTTCTCGCGGAGCGAGACGGGCAACTCCACCGCGACTGAGACAGAATCGAACGGAATTTTGCGCCGCTCCGCGCGGAGTGGGTATGCACGACGTGCTCTGGGAACCCGCCGACGCCGCGGGACTCGAACACCTGCGATACGAGACCCGCCCACTCTCGGCGGAGTCGGTCGTTCTCGGCGTCCGAGACGGCGAACGCTTCCGGATTCGCTACGCGCTCGACTGCGACGCCGAGGGACGAGTTCGGTCCGTCTCGGTAGACTCGTTCGACGACGGCGCGAGTCTCCGCCTCCTCACAGACGGCGAGGGCCGGTGGACCGACGACGACGGTGCGCCGATTCCCGAACTCGACGGTTGTCTCGACGTCGACATCTCCGCGACGCCGTTCACGAACTCGCTCCCGATTCGCCGTCTGGACCTCGCCGCCGGCGAATCAGCGACGCTCTCGATGGCGTACGTCTCGGTTCCGGCGTTAGAGGTTTCGGCGGTGCGTCAGAAGTACATCTGCCTCGACCCGCTCGACGCCGACGGTGGGCGTTTCTGCTACGAGGGTCTCACGAGCGGCTTTTCGGCCGAAATCCCGGTCGACTCCGAAGGCGTCGTCCGCGACTACCCGGGCCTCTTCCGGCGCGTCGACAGAGTGGGACTGAGTAGGACGGGAAATGACTAAGCGAACGATTCCGACGGTTCGCCGCCGCCGTGCGACTATAGCTTTCCTTTCGTACTCGGCGTGTCATCGGCGCGGCGCTCGTCGATTCTGGTGGCGTCGTCCAGCGCCCGAGTGAGCGCCTTGAACAGCGCCTCCACCTCGTGGTGGGCGTTGACGCCGCGTTCGACGTCGACGTGGAGCGTCAGACCGGCGTTCATCGCCAGCGAGTACGCGAAGTGTCGCGCCATGTCGCTCGTGAACTCGCCGATTCGGTCCTGCGAGAACTCGCCGTCGAACTCGAAGTGCGGACGGCCGCTCACGTCGACGACGACGCCGACGACGGACTCGTCCAGCGGCACCTTGCGGTCGGCGTAGCGGACGATGCCCCGCTTCTCGCCGAGGGCGTCCGCGAACGCCTCGCCGAGCACGATAGCCACGTCCTCGACGGTGTGGTGGTCGTCGACGTGCAGGTCGCCGTCGCAGGACAATTCGAGGTCGAACAGACCGTGTTTGGCGAAGGCGGTCAGCATGTGGTCGAAGAAGCCGATGCCGGTGTCGACCTCGGCTTCGCCGGTGCCGTCGACGGCGAGCGAGAGATCGATGGTGGTCTCCGCCGTCTCGCGGAACACGGAGGCCGTACGGTCGCTCATGGTCGCACCTCGGACGCCGTGCGTATCACCGTTGCGCTCTTACAGCCGCAAACTCCAGAACCGGACACCGAGTTTACACCCGTCTGACGCGAGGCAGACAGCCGTCTGCTACCTTTTGATATGTGTGACGTGCGTCTCGCAGCGCACCGATGAAGCGCGAACTCACGATAGCGCTCACGCTCGCAGTGGGGGTGCTGTTCGTGTCGTCGATGACGTTCACCGGTGTGCTGTTCGGGCTCGCGCTCGTTCTGCTCGCCGCCGTCGGCGCCGTGGACGCGCTCGAACGCGGTGTCGGCCGTCGGCTACGGCAGTAGGTGCCAGATTACGCCGACATTGCCTCTCGGAGCGTGAACGCCCCTTCGTAAAGCGCCGTCCCGACGACGACGGCCGCCGCGCCCGCCTCGCGGAGCGTCCGCACGTCTTCGACAGTCGCGACCCCGCCGCTGGCGACGACGGGGATCTCGACCGCCTCGGCGATTCGCCGCACGCGGTCCGCTTTCACCCCTTCTAACTGCCCCTCCACGTCGACGTCGGTGAACAGGATGGCCCCCGCGCCGAGTTTCTCGTAGCGGACCGCCGCCTCCGCCGGATCGAGCCCCGTTCCCTCGGTCCACCCGGAGACGACGACTTCTCCGCCTTTCGCGTCGAGGCTCACCATCACCGACTCCGGGTGCTCCTCACTCACGTCGCCGACGATGTCCGGGTTCTCGACGGCCGCCGTCCCGAGGATGACACGGTCGACGCCGCCGTCGAGGAGCGCGATCGCGTCCGCGGCGGTTCGGATGCCGCCGCCGACCTGTACGTCGACGTCAGTCGCGTCGACGACGGCTTCGATCGCCGCGGCGTTCTCCCGCTGTCCCTCGAACGCCCCGTCCAGATCCACGAGGTGCAGCGTCTCCGCACCCTCGTCGACCCACCGGCGGGCCGCCTCGACCGGGTCGCCGTAGCGTTTCTCGGTGCCGCGTTCACCCTGTACCAGTTGAACGACTTCGCCATCTTGCACGTCGACCGCCGGAACGACCTCGAACTCGGGAAAGTGTGTCATAGATGGCGCTGCGCGCCACGGCGAGTAAAACGCCCCGGTCCGACGGCAGACGCCCCAGTCAGACAGTGGTACGCCCCGGTCGACGAGCGGAAGAGGGAAGGGAACCGATCGCCAACTTGTTCGGCGTCGAACACGACGAGGGCGCGGCGAACCGGACGCTTATGTGGCTCTCACACGAATCCCCAGACAGTGTCGACCCTCCTCCTCGCACTCGGCGTTCTCGTCGCCGTCTTCGTCGGGTTCAACGTCGGTGGCTCGAACACCGGCGTCGCGTTCGGCCCGGCGGTCGGCAGCGGCGCGGTGTCGAAACTCACTGCTGGCGGTCTGATGGCGGTGTTCGCACTCCTCGGCGGGTGGACCGTCGGCCGACGCGTCGTCGATACGCTCGGGAGCGACATCGTCACCGGCGACCCGTTCACCCTGTCGGTGAGCATCGCGATGCTGTTCTTTGTCGGTCTCGCGCTGTTCATATCGAACGTCTTCGGCGTCCCGGCCTCCACGTCGATGACGGCCGTCGGCGCCATCGCCGGATTCGGTCTCGCCACCGACCGACTCAACACGCCCGTCGTCCTCGAAATCGTCTCGTGGTGGTTCGTCGCGCCCATCGTCGGCTTCTGGGTGAGCGCCGTCGTCGGCCGCTACGTCTACGACGAAATCGCGGCTCGCATCGCGGTCAGACAGTCCGAGGGTCCGTTGCTCGAGTTCACCCCTCGCCCGCGTCTGGGGCCGAACACGACGATGCGTGAACTCGGCGGTACGACGCTCGTCGTCGCCATCGCCTGCTACATGGGGTTCTCGGCGGGAGCGTCGAACGTCGCCAACGCCGTCGCGCCGCTCGTCGGTAACGGGTCGCTGACGATGAACCAGGGTATCCTGCTGGCGGCGGGCGCCATCGGTCTCGGCGCGCTCACGCTCGCCCGGCGGACGCTCGACACCGTCGGCAACGACCTCACCGACCTGCCGCTGGCGGCGGCGCTGGTCGTCGCGGCAGTGAGCGCGAGTCTGGTAACCGTGTTGTCGGCGCTCGGCGTTCCGGCGAGTTTCGTCGTCATCGCGACGATGAGTATCGTCGGTCTGGGATGGGGCCGGGCGACCCGCGCGGAGGGGTCGACGCTTCCCGGACCCACCATCGATGGCGTCGGCAGGCCTGCGGCGACCGGTTCGACGGAGGCGTCGGCTCAGTCGGCGGCCGCGACAGGCTTCGGAACGTCCGGCGAGTTGTCCAACGAGCCCCCGCTCGCGCCGACTGAGACGGCTCCGACCGCGGAACTTTACCGCCCGGCGACGACGGCGCGAATCGTCCTGCTGCAGAACCTCGTTCCGGCGCTCGCCACCGTCGCCGCCTACGCCGTCTTCCGGTTCGTCCCCTTCGTTTGAACGCTCGACCGAACCCAAGGGCGGTCGAACGCGGGGGCGACGGTTCGACCGTTTTTCGACTGACTGTTCGACCGACCGCCGACCGAATGCGGGTGGCTTAACACTGGGACCGTTCTACGGCTTTCAACGTGGTAGAAGTTCTTCTCGCCGTCGGGCTTCTGGTCGCCGTCTTCGTCGGGTTTAACATCGGCGGTTCCTCCACCGGCGTCGCGTTCGGCCCAGCAGTCGGGAGCAACGTCGTGAGCAAACTCGCCGCCGCCGCGCTGATGAGCGGGTTCGCCCTGCTCGGCGGGTGGACCGCCGGGCGGGAGGTTGTCAAGACGATGGGCGGGGAAATCGTCCCGCAGAGCCAGTTCACGCTCGCCGCCAGCGTCGCGGTGTTGCTGTTCGTCGGCCTCGCCTTACTCGTCTCGAACACGTTCGGCGTGCCCGCCTCCACGTCGATGACGGCCGTCGGCGCCATCGCCGGACTCGGCGTCGCCACCGGAACGCTCAACGAGAGCGCGATGCTCGAAATCATCTCGTGGTGGGTCGTCGCCCCGATTCTGGCCTTCTGGGTCTGCGCCGTCGTCGGCCGCTACGTCTACCCGTATCTCGACGCCCGCTTCGTCATCGACAGCAGCGACGGCCCGCTGCTGGAGTACACCCCGTGGCCCCGACTCGGCCCAGGGACGACGGCGCGCGAACTCGGCGGGGCGGTGCTGGTCGTCGTCATCGCCTGTTACATGGCGTTCTCGGCGGGGGCGTCGAACGTCGCCAACGCCGTCGCGCCGCTCGTCGGCAACGGCGCGGTGTCGCTTGAGGGCGGCATCCTGCTGGCGGGGGGCGCTATCGCGCTCGGTGCGTTCACCATCGCCCGACGGACGCTCGACACCGTCGGCAACGACCTCACCGACCTGCCGATTCTCGCGGCGCTCATCGTCGAAGTCGTCAGCGCGACGCTCATCGCCGTGCTGTCGGCGCTCGGCATTCCAGCCAGCCTCGCGGTGAGCGCGACGATGAGCATCGTCGGTCTCGGCTGGGGTCGGGCGACGCGGACGGTGACGCTCGGGCAGGCCGTCCGCGGCCAAGGCCCGAACGTCTCGGTGAACGCGCTCGCGGCCGAGCGACGGGAGACGGTGCCCCGCGTCGGCGACGAGAACGACGAACTCACGGCCAACGACCTGTTCAACCCCGGAACGACCGGACGCGTCGTCTTCTTTTGGATTCTCACCCCGTCGCTGTCGGCGGTGGCGTCGTTCCTGCTTTTCAGCCTCGTTCCCTTATGAGCGTCTGGAGGCGCCCGATTCGAGGCCTCTGTGTCTCGAACCACCACGCGACCCGGGTCTGAACAGCAAAGTCTAATGGTATGGGTATCGAACCTGTGCGTGATGCCCACGGTAGAATACCTTAACTACGAAGTACTGGACGACCAGGGCTGGGAGATGGACGACGACGACCTCTTCGACAACGCGGCAGACGCGGGACTCGACGACGAGGACTACGGATCGCTCGACGTCAACGAGGGCGAATATATCCTCGAAGCCGCCGAGGCGCAGGGCTACGACTGGCCGTTCTCGTGCCGCGCAGGCGCCTGTGCGAACTGTGCCGCCATCGTGTACGAAGGCGAAATCGAGATGGACATGCAGCAGAT